>NZ_CP019449.1:0-315208 GCF_001984035.1 Sphingopyxis sp. QXT-31
CATGCGACGATCCGTGCGAGCTGCCGTGCGAAGAACCATGCGAGCTGCCATGCGAAGACCCGTACGACGAACCGCCCTTCGACGAATTGCCGCCGCCCGACGACGAACTCGACGACGAGGATGACGAGGACGAGGAACTCGACGAGCTGCTGCTCGACGAAGATGCGTTGTTGCCCGAAGAGGTCGAGACATTGCCCGACGAAGTCGAGACGTTGCCCGACGAGGTGCTGACGCCGCCGGTCGAGGTCGACACGCCGCCGGTCGAGGTGCTGACGCTGCCCGTCGAGGTCGACACGCCGCTGGAGGTCGAGACGCTGCCGGTCGAGGTCGAAACGCCGCCCGTCGAGGTCGAGGTGCTGACACCGCCCGTCGAGGTCGACACGCCCGAAGAGGTGCTCGAAGAGGTGCTGACGCCTCCGGTGGTGGTGGAGGTCACGACGATGCTGCCGCTGCTGCCGCCGCCCGACGACGAGCCGCCGAAGAAGCCGCCGAAGAAACCGCCGCCAAAGCCGCCGCCAAAGCCGCCGCCGACCACGGTCACACCGCCGCCGCCGCCACCGCCGCCTTCCCAGCCGCCGCGCTGCGGGAAGGGCGCATAGGGGATCGGGGGCAGGGGGATCGTCTGCGTCACGACCTGCGTCTGCGGGGTCGCAGTGCGAATGACCTTCTTGGTGGTGACCACGCGGCGTACGCGCTTGACCGGCTTCTTCGCCGCATAGCGCTTGCGCACGACGGGCTTCTTGCCGGTGCACGGCGAGCAGCTGCTGACCTTGCGGACCTGGGCTGCCGCGGGCACGTCGCTGATCTGCATCGCGCCGGTGCCGATGATCGCGCCGCCGCAGGTGCAGGCGCAGAGCTTTGCGAGGGCCATTCGGACTGACATAGACTTCTCTCTCTTTTCCCGTTGCTTGGTGGGAAGGCGCCACACCCCGGCACCCGCTTGCACCTTCTGCTAGGGCCAAATGGCCAAAGCTTTGTGAACGCGTCCACGGCGTTAACCCCGTTTGAGTGTCCAGCAGCGGGAAAAGGTCGAAGGAATCAACACCCGTCGCGCCGACTGTCCCAAAACCGGACGGAAGTTGCCGCGATTCCCTACGCTTGGTTAACTTGGGCTAGAAATCATGCCCCCGACGCATGCGGCGAGCGCTCCGGGAATCGGGTCAGCACGGGCGCCGGTTCAGCCGCGCTTCACCCCGCGCTCTCTATCCGCCGCTTCCGCGCTTGTGTCGTGCCCAGCGGCTGGTTATAGGCGCGCCACTCCCCCGGTCCGCCATGTCCGGCGGAACGCGAGACGAAAGGACGTTAGAGCCCGTCATGCCGACCCAGACCGCCGACATTGGCGCCGACGCGCTCCGTGAAGCCAAGTCCAACCTCGATTCGGACTATGTCCCCAGCGACGACGAAGAGTTTATGAATCCGCGGCAGCAGGATTATTTCCGTGGTCTGCTGCTCGCCTGGAAAAAATCGATCCTGACCGAAAGCGAATCGACGCTGGCGCAGTTGCAGGACGGGCCGCTCCGCGAACCCGACCTTGCCGACCGCGCGTCGAGCGAGACCGACTGGGCGATCGAACTGCGCACCCGCGACCGCCAGCGCAAGCTGATCTCGAAGATCGATTCGGCGATCCGCCGCATCGACGAGGGCGAATATGGCTATTGCGCGGTGACCGGCGAGCCTATCTCGCTCGCGCGGCTCCAGGCGCGCCCGATCGCGACGATGACGCTGGAGGCGCAGGAGCGCCACGAGCGCAACGAGCGGATTTCGCGCGAAGACTGACAAAGTCTGCACCAAGTCGGGACGACTTCGCTTTATTTACGTTTCCGCAAGGGCTGCGCCGTAGATTCCGCGATCTGAGTTTTCAACGCGGGGAATTGGGTCGCAATGGAATCGCGCGTGCCGACATCGGTGGACGAAGAAGTGGCGGCGCTGTCGCGCGGCGCCGACCGGGACAGTTTGTTCATGCAGGCGCGGGTCGCGGTCGCCGGCAAGGGCGAGCCGCTGAGCGTGCGCGTGCGCAACCTGTCGGCGGGCGGCATGCTCGCCGAAAGCCCGGTGTCGGTCGCGCAAGGGACGACCGTCGAGGTCGAACTGCGCAACATCGGGCCGGTGCCCGGGCGCATCGTCTGGACCGGCGAGAGGAAATTCGGGATTGCCTTCGACCGGGCGATCAATCCGCAATCGGTGCGCCGCGACGTCGCGCCGCAAAAGGAAGACGTGCCGCCGACCCTCGCCGGTCTTCGCCTGAACAAGGGTCGGCCGCCGATCCGTCCGCGCTGACCCGTTCCGCTTGCGGAAGGAACAGCCGACCAACCGGCGGCCTGACTTGCGGGGTCCGTGCCGGCCCCCCGGCGATCGTCAGCCGATCGCGTAAAGCTCTTCCTTGATCTTGAGCTTCTGTTTCTTGAGCTGTGCCAGCACGCCCACGTCGGGGCAGGGGCGCCGTTCTTCATTCGCAATTTTCGCGTCGAGGTCCGCGTGGCGGGACTTCAGGGCGGAAAGGTGCGACATGTTCATCGGCCAGTCTCCTTCTTTTCGACTCGGTTGGCTTGGAAAGTAAAACATGGATCGACGCGATTGTGGAGCGGTTAACGCGCCGATTCGCCGAGCCGGTCCCCGTTGCGGACAAAGTGTGATTCTGGCAGGAAGCTGGGCGTGACCCCCGAAGAGATCAGCCAGCGCCTCGAATTGCTCCGCGTCGAACATCGCGACCTCGACGCCGCGATCATCGCGCTTGGCGCCTCGACGATTCCCGACCAGCTGCAACTGGCTCGATTGAAAAAGAAAAAGCTGCGTCTGCGCGACGAGATCGCTTGGTGCGAGGATCAGCTGGTCCCCGACATCATCGCCTGACGCCGCCGCGGCGTGATTCAAAACGGGACGCCGGACGCCCGTGAAAATGATGGTTAGCAGCGTTGCTACGACCCCCGCCGGCGTGGCATATTTTTTTTATGAACAGGGGGCTTTCCGCACACGCGCCGATCGGTCTGCCGGTCCAGCGTGCACAGGTCGAGAATCTCTATATCGAGGCGATGCTGCTCGCCGACGAGGCGCACACGGCATTTGCCGCGGCGCGCGACCTCGGCGAAGCGGGTAGCCGCGACGCGCTGCTGCACATCGGGCTCGCCTGCGAATCGCTCAAGACCACGACGCGGCTGATGCACATCATCGCCTGGCTGCTCCACCGCCGCGCGATGATCGCGGGCGACCTCGGCGCGGGTCCGAACGACAGCGCGGCGCGCATCGGCGAGCCCGTCGCAGCCGACTGGGACCTGTGCATCCGGTTCGAATCGCCGATCCGTAGGATCATCGCGGCGAGCGAACGCCTGTTCGAACGCATCGCGGCGCTGGAAGCGGGCTGGCAGGCGCCGGTGACGCCGCCGCCGGTGCAGGCGTTGCTCGCGAGGCTGGAAGCGCGGCTATAATTCTTTCTCCCTCGATGGGAGCAGGATACGAAGCCTTGCGCCTATGGCGCTAGGCGAAGTTGGATGAGGGTGATGGCGCGTCCATGTACCGCCCGCTTCAGGCCGATACCGCACCCCCACCGCTGCGACTAACGAACAAGTACGTAAGTCTCGCTGCCTCCCCCATAAAGGGGGAGGGGGTTTAGCTAAGCCACTCCACCCACGCGCCATGCGCGTGCGAGCGGCCGAGCAGCTTGGGCGCGTCGCCGCCGGGCCAGTATCGCACCACCAGTTCATGGCTGTGCACGGTGCGGTTCGCCTCGAGCGCGATCCATGCCAGCGGGCGCTCCGCTGTCGCGCGGGCGCCCGCGGCCTCCATCGCCGCGGTGACGCGCGCCTGCTGGTCGGCGGGGACATATTGCCAGACGATCGAATGCATCAGCAGCCGCACCGTCCCCGCGGCCTGCGGCTTCGCCAGCTCGGCCTCGACGAAATCGGCGGCGTTCATCGCCACGATATCGGGCTTTTCCTCGGCCGCCGCGGCGATCGCCGCCTCCATGCGCTCGAAGCGCACGCGATGCTCGGGCCAGATATAGGCCTTGAGGCGCAGCGCCTGCGCCGGATCGGTCAGGTCGACCGGCGCGACGTCGCAGCCCTTCGTGCCCATGATCTCGATCTTGTGCTGCGGCGGGTGCCGCCCGCGCCATTCGGGGGTGAAGGCCATCGCGCCGCGCTGCGGCCCGACCTGCACCCCGCCGAGATCGTAATGATAGCGCGCGAGCATCAGGTTGATCCCCGCGCTCGACCCGATTTCGAGGCATTGGAAACGCGGCGGCAGACCCTGTTCGGCCAGCCACAGCATCGCCGCGACGAAATTGGCCGACCGCCCCGCTTCGTTGGTCTGTGGCGGGCCGTCGAGCCACGGCAGCAGCGCCGCCTCGTGCCGCCGCACCACCCCGGCGACGATCGCCGCGTCGTTGATCCCGTCGGCATCGGCGTAGACCGGCGCCAGCTCGTGCGCGGCGCCGGCGAGATGCAGCGCGTGCAGCCCGCCTGCGGCGCGCAAGGGCAGCGCATCGGCCAGCGGCGCGCCTTCCCACGCCGCGATCCGCCGCGCAAATTCGGTCGCGGGCTGGTCGAGCAGGGTCGCCAGCGCCGCGACGATCCGCGCCGTCACCGGGGCGTCGTTGGCGCGGCAATAGAGGACCTGGTTGGCAAAGGCCGCGCGCACCGCGCCGGCGCCGGTATCGCCGAGCTCCATCGCCTGATACCGCTCGCTCATTGCCCTTTCTCCCGGCGCCGCTTATGGGCTGGCGCGCTTATGCCCGAACCGATCATCTTTGCCATCCCGAAAGGGCGCATCCTCGACGAGGCGCTACCCCTGCTCGCGCGCGTCGGCATCGAGCCCGCGGCCGATTTCTTCGACCCGAAGAGCCGCGCTTTGGTGTTCGGCACCAACCAGCCGCACATTTCGCTGATCCGCGTGCGCGCCTTCGACGTCGCGACCTTCGTCGCGCATGGCGCGGCGCAGTTGGGTATCGTCGGGTCGGACGTGATCGACGAGTTCGACTATTCGGAGCTCTACGCGCCCGTCGACCTCGGCATCGGGCATTGCCGCCTGTCGCTCGCGGGCCCCGCCGACAGCGCTCCCCCGGGGATCGGCGCCAGCCACATCCGCGTCGCGACCAAATATCCCGGCACCACGCGCCGCTGGTTCGAGGCGCAGGGCATCCAGGCCGAGTGCATCAAGCTGAACGGCGCGATGGAGATCGCGCCCAAGTTGGGGCTCGCCTCGCATATCGTCGATCTCGTCTCGACCGGGCGCACTCTCGTCGAGAATGCGCTCGCCGAGCAGGTGGTGATCAGCGACGTGTCGGCGCGGCTCATCGTCAACCGCGCCGCATTCAAGCTGCGCTCGGCCGAGGTGCCGGCGCTGGTCGAGCGCTTCCGCCAAGCGGTCGGCGATGCGGCGGCTTGACGCCTCCGACCCCGGCTTCGCCGCCGAATTCGACGCGCTGGTGAACGACCGGCGCGAGAGCGCGTCCGACGTGTCGGCCGACGTCGCGGCGATCGTCGCGCGGGTAAAGGCGGAGGGCGATATCGCGCTCGCCGATTACACCGCGAAGTTCGACCGCTTCGACCTCGACGCGCGCGGCTGGAGCATCTCGAAGGAGGAATGCGCCGCCGCCTATGCAGCGCTGGCGCCCGAGCTGCGCGACGCGCTCGACCTCGCGGCGGAGCGCATCCGCGCCTACCACGCCGCGCAATTGCCCGAGGACCGCGACTATCGCGACGCGACCGGCGCCCGCCTCGGTGCACGCTGGAATGCGGTCGATGCTGCGGGGGTCTATGTCCCCGGCGGGCGCGCCGCCTACCCCTCGTCGGTGCTGATGAACATCGTTCCGGCGAAGGTCGCGGGCGTCGAGCGCATCGTCATGATGACGCCCACGCCCGACGGCGAGGTCAATCCGGTGGTGATGGCCGCCGCGCATATCGGCGGAGTCGACGAAATCTGGCGCGTCGGCGGGGCGCAGGCGGTCGCGGCGCTCGCTTATGGCACCAGCCGCATAGCGCCAGTCGATGTCGTCACCGGCCCCGGCAACGCCTGGGTCGCCGAGGCGAAGCGCCAGCTCTACGGCGTCGTCGGCATCGACATGGTCGCGGGGCCGAGCGAGATCGTCGTCGTGGCCGACGCGCGGAACGAGCCGCACGTCATCGCCGCCGACCTCCTGAGCCAGGCCGAGCACGATCCGACCAGCCAGTCAATCCTGTTCACCGACGACGGCGATTTCGCCGACGCGGTCGCCGCGGCGGTCGCGCATGTCATCCCGACCTTGAGCACGGCGGCGACGATGCAGGCGAGCTGGGCCGATAACGGCGCAGTGATCGTCGTGCCGACGCTGGCCGCCGCGATCCCGCTCTGCGACCGGCTCGCGCCCGAGCATCTCGAGCTCGCGGTCGACGCCGATGTCGCCGATGCGCTCTTCGCCGGGGTGCGCCATGCAGGCTCGGTCTTCCTCGGTCGCCACACCCCGGAAGCGATCGGCGATTATGTCGCGGGGCCGAACCACGTCCTGCCAACGGGACGCCGCGCGCGTTTCTCGAGCGGGCTGTCGGTCACCGATTTCATGAAGCGCACCAGCTTTCTCGCACTGGACGAATCGGCCCTGGGCGCTATTGGGCCCGCTGCCGTCGCGCTCGCACGCGCCGAGGGGCTGCCCGCCCACGCGCTCAGCGTCCAGAACAGACTGAAACAAGACTAGCCCTGAAACCTCATTTTCGTCATCCCGGCGAAGGCCGGGATCTCGACCTCGCGTCAACAAGTATCGGCGAGATCCCGGCCTTCGCCGGGATGACGATTTAAGTTAAAGTAGAAGCCATGAACAAACGCGCCCAATCCCGTTCCGCCGCTCGTCTCGCCGCCGTGCAGGCGCTCTACCAGCACGAGATGGAGGCGACCCCGGTCGCGCAGCTGATCCACGAATTCCACCAGCACCGCATCGGCGCCACGATCGAGGACGCCGAATATGCCGATGCCGACGTCGCCTTCTTCGACGACATCGTGAAAGGCACGCTCGCCCGGCTACCCGAGATCGATGCCGCGATCGTCGCGCGGCTCGCCAGCGGCTGGTCGATGGAGCGGCTCGACCGCACGATGAAGGCGATATTGCGCGCCGGCGCCTATGAACTCATCGCGCGCGGCGACGTGCCGGTGGGCGCGGTGGTCAGCGAATATGTCGATGTCGCGAAGGCGTTCTTCGATGGACGCGAGGCGGGGTTTGCCAATGGCCTGCTCGACGCGATCGGCAAGGACGTGCGCAAAGCTACCTAGAAACCCGTTCGTGTCGAGCGAAGTCGAGACACGCTGAGTTCGTGCAAGCCTTCACGTGTCTCGACTTCGCTCGACACAAACGGAATTAGGGCACATTGTTCGGGCGAGAGGGTAAGCATGTCCGAAGCCGACTTCATCGCCCGCCTGCGCGCCATCGCGACCGATCCCGCCGCGCGCGGACTCGCCGACGACGCCGCCGAATGGGAAGGGCTGATCCTCACCCACGACATGATCGTCGAGGGCATCCACTTCCTTCCCGACGACACGCCGCAGGATGTCGCGTGGAAACTCGTCGCGGTGAACCTCTCCGACCTCGCCGCCAAGGGCGCGGTGCCGACCGGGGTCCTCGTCGGCTACAGCCTCGGCGACGCAGCGTGGGACGCGGGGTTTGCCGAGGGGCTCGACATCGCGCTGCGCCGCTTCGGCATCATCCTGCTCGGCGGCGACACGGTGCGGGCGCCCGCGGGGGCGCCGCGCAGCTTCGGGCTCACCGCGATCGGCCGCGCGCCTGCGGGCGGCGCGCCGACGCGCAGCGGGGCGCGGCCGGGCGATCAGATCTGGGTGACGGGGACGATCGGCAACGCCGGGCTGGGGCTCGCGATGCGACTGGGGCAGGAGGAGGCGAACGAGATCTGTCTCGCCGCCTATCGCCGCCCGCAGCCGCAGCTGACCTTTGGGCAGGCGGTGGTGCCGCACGTCCATGCGATGATGGACGTGTCCGACGGGCTGTTGATCGACGCGCAGCGCATGGCGGAGGCCAGCGGCTGCGAATTCGGGATCATGATCGAATCGATCCCGCTGTCGGCGGCGCTGCTCGGCGTTCGCCCCGACGTCCTCGACACGCGGCTCGCCGCGGCGAGTGCGGGCGACGATTATCAATTGCTCTTCACCGCAGACCCGAACGTCGCACCGGCGATCCGCGAGATCGCATCGGGGCTCAACGTCGCCGCGACGCCGATCGGCCATGTCGGGGTCGGGCAGGGAATCACGCTCACCCACCGGGCGCAGCGCATCGCGCTGCCCGCGCGTCTCGGTTTCATGCACTGAGCCAAAACCGACCGAAAATTGCCGAAAAAGCGGGGTTGCCCTCGGCTTTCTTTCTTCCCATAACCCCGGCGTCCAAATTTGGGGCGGTCGCATCAGGGGAGAGAGCGAGCCGGCATCAATAAGTCGGACGTTCGACTGCTATCTCACGCGTCGCCCTCCTCATGGGGAAGGAAGAGACACGCATGAATCCGGTTTTGATCGCGATAGCGTGCGGCCTGTTGGCCGTGCTCTATGGCTTCGTTACCTCCCGGCAGGTGCTCGGCGCCTCGGCCGGTAACGAAAAGATGCAGGAAATCGCCGCCGCCATCCAGGAAGGCGCCAAGGCCTATCTCGGCCGCCAATATCGCACCATCGCCATCGTCGGCGCCGTCGTCGCGGTGCTCGTCTGGTGGTTCCTTGGAGAAGTTTCGGCCATCGGCTTCCTGATCGGCGCCATCCTCTCGGGTGTGGCCGGCTTCGTCGGCATGAACATCTCGGTGAAGGCCAATGTCCGCACCGCCGCCGCGGCGCAGACAGGGCTGCAGGCCGGTCTGACCATGGCGTTCCGCGCCGGCGCGATCACCGGCATGCTGGTAGCGGGCCTCGCCTTGCTCGCGATCTCGGTCTTCTTCTGGTATCTGATCGGTCCCGGTGGTTACACCGTCGGCGGCGAGGATCGCACCGTGGTCGATGCGCTCGTCGCGCTGGCCTTTGGCGCGTCGCTGATCTCGATCTTCGCGCGTCTCGGCGGCGGTATCTTCACCAAGGCCGCCGACGTCGGCGCCGACCTGGTCGGCAAGGTCGAGGCCGGAATCCCCGAGGACGATCCGCGCAACCCTGCGGTGATCGCCGATAACGTCGGCGACAATGTCGGCGACTGCGCCGGCATGGCGGCCGACCTGTTCGAAACCTATGTCGTCACCGTCGGCGCCACCATGGTGCTGATCGCCCTGCTCCTGAAGGGGACGGGCGATGCGCTTATTCCGCTGATGAGCCTGCCGCTGCTGATGGGCGGCGTGTGCATCATCACCTCGATCATCGGTACCTATTTCGTCCGTCTCGGCGGCGGCAAGAATGTCATGGGCGCGATGTACAAAGGCTTCCTGGTCACCGCGATCCTGTCGATCCCAGCGATCTGGTTTTCGACGCAATATGCACTGGGCAGCATGGAAGCGCTGATCCCGGGCACCGATTTCAACGGTCGTTCGCTGTTCTATTGCTCGCTGCTCGGCCTGGTCATCACCGGGCTGATCATCTGGATCACCGAATATTACACCGGCACCAATTATCGCCCGGTGCGGTCGATCGCCAAGGCGTCGGAAACGGGGCATGGCACCAACGTGATCCAGGGTCTGGCGATCAGTCTTGAATCGACGGCGCTGCCCACGGTCGTCATCTGTGCGGGCATCATCATCGCCTATCAGATTGCGGGTATCATCGGCATCGCCTTTGCCGCCACCGCGATGCTGGCGCTCGCGGGCATGGTCGTCGCGCTCGATGCTTATGGCCCGGTCACCGACAACGCCGGCGGTATCGCCGAAATGGCGGGCCTCGACGATTCGGTGCGCGAAAAGACCGATCTGCTCGACGCCGTGGGCAACACGACCAAGGCGGTGACCAAGGGTTATGCCATCGGTTCGGCGGGTCTCGCGGCGCTGGTGCTGTTCGGCACCTATACCGCCGACATCACCGAATATTCGGCGAAGCTTGGCCTTGACGCGCCGCTGACCTTCTCGCTCTCGTCGCCCTATGTCATCGTCGGGCTGCTGCTCGGCGCGCTGCTGCCGTACCTCTTCGGTGCGTTCGGCATGACCGCTGTGGGCCGCGCGGCGGGCGAGGTCGTCAAGGACGTGCGCGAGCAGTTCAAGAACAACCCGGGCATCATGACCTATGAATCGAAGCCCGACTATGCACGCACGGTCGACCTGGTGACCAAGGCGGCGATCAAGGAAATGATCATTCCGTCGCTGCTGCCTGTGCTCGCACCGATCGTCGTCTATTTCGTGATCCGCGCGGTGGCCGGTCCGGCCGCGGCGCTCGAAGCGCTCGGTGCGCTCCTGCTCGGCGTGATCGTCGGCGGGCTGTTCGTCGCCATCTCGATGACCTCGGGCGGCGGCGCATGGGACAACGCGAAAAAATACATCGAGGACGGCAACCACGGCGGCAAGGGCAGCGAGGCCCATAAGGCCGCGGTGACCGGCGACACCGTCGGCGATCCGTACAAGGATACCGCGGGTCCGGCGGTCAACCCGATGATCAAGATCACCAATATCGTGGCGATCCTGCTCCTCGCGGCGCTGGCGCACGGCGCGGCGTAAGCCGCACTGCCCTCGCGGGCAATGAAAGGCCCCGCCGGAGCGATCCGGCGGGGCTTTTTGGTTTCAAAATAATCGGCCCGCAAGCCAGTGGGTTGCGCCGTTCATCACGGGCGCGAGGACGGAGACGATGATGATCAAGAAGATGTTTGCCGCGGCGTTGCTCGCGTCGGCGATGGGGATGCCCGCGGTCGCGGCCGCGCAAGCGGCGAGCGATATCGTGGTGACGGCGCAGAAGGGGCGCGTGGAGACCGCGGTTTTCGGAAAACGCCCGTTCATGCGCGATCCGCGCCTGTCGCCCGACGGTACCAAGATCGCGGTGATGATGAGCCGCGACGGCATCGACAACCTCGGCTACATCGACCTCACCAAGCCCGGCAGCGCGCCGACGATGATCGCCAAGGCCGAGGAGTGTCGCGAGGCGGGCGACCGCACGATGGGCGGCTGGCGCTGGGTCGGCAACCGCACGCTGATCGTGACCCTGCTGCCGCGCGAGAATATCTTCGGCCAGCGCTCGGACCTGCGCCGCCTGGCGGTCTTTGACCTCGAAACAGGCAAGCTGACGCCGATCGCGTGGACCGACGCCGGCGGCGACGGCAGCACGATCCTGCACGTCGATGACGAAAAGGAAGCGATGCTGATCCAGCGCAGCGTGTCCAAGGACGGCAGTTTCTCGCCGGGCCCCGAAGTGATCGAGGTCGATGTGCGCACCGGCAAGTACAAGTCGGTGCAGCGCCCCAATGTCGAAGTGAGCACCTGGCTGGTCAACGGGAAGGGCGTCATCCGCGGCGGCCTCGGTCAAGACGACAAGGGCAACCAGCGGCTGATGTACCGCTCGGACGCCAGCGGCACGCTGAAGACCGTGTCGAACGCCAAGGACCCCACCTTCACCCAGTCGCAGATCGTCCCCGAAATCTTCCTCGACGAATCCGACATGGCCTATGCGACCAGCAACAAGGGCAATCTTCGCCGCGTCAACAAGGTCAATATGAAGACCATGGAGGTGGTCGGCGGCCCGATCTTCCAGCTCAGCCGCTACGACGTCGACGGCCTCGTCGCGAACGAGAAGGAAAACGACATGCTGGGTGTCGCTTTCACCACCGACAAGGAACGGCGCAAGTGGATGGATCCGCGGCTGGCGCAGGTCCAGAAGTTCTTCGACGAGGATTTCGGCGAGGGCAATGCAATGTTCACCTCGACCAATGACGGCGACACCAAGCTCGTCGTTCGCGTGGGCGAGACGAGCGATCCGGGCGGCTATTATCTCTATGACACGGAGACCGGCAAGCTGCAGCTGCTCGGTTGGGTGCACCCGATATTGAAGGGCGCGAAGATGAACCCGACCGACACCATCCGCTACAAGGAGTCGGACGGCATGGATGTCGAGGCGGTCGTCACCTATCCGCGCCACCGCAAGGACCGGAAGAACCCTTCCGTCGTAGTCATGCCGCACGGCGGACCCTATGGTGCGCGCGACGAGGAAGGCTTCGGCTTCTTTCCCTGGCACCAAGCGGTCGCCGAACTCGGCTATGTCGTGATCCAGCCCAATTACCGTGGCTCGGGCGGTTACCGCAAGGAGTTCGTCAAGGAGGGGCGCAAGCCCGATGGTTATGGCAACCGCATGCAGGACGACCTCAACGATGCGGTGATATGGTTCGCCGCACAGGGGCTGATCGATCCCAAGCGCGCGTGCATCATGGGCTGGTCCTATGGCGGCTATGCGACCGCGCGCGGCGCTCAGCGCGATCCCGGCGTGTGGAAATGCGCGATCGCGGGGGCTGGCGTCTATGACTTCCCGATGATGAAGTCGTTCGACACCAACACCTCCGGCAGCTTCGGCGCCAATTTTCAGGCAACCGCTGCCGACCTGATATCGATCTCGTCGGCGCGCAACACCGACGGCACATGGGCGCCGATCCTGATCGTCGCGGGCCTCCGCGATGCGCGCATCCCGATCGAACAGTCGCGCACGCCGGTGTCGCGTCTCAAGGGCTCGGGCAAGAAAGAAGGCGTCGACTTCCGCTATGTCGAACAGCCGAAGGGCACCCACAACCTGCCCTATGAATACGTCCATACCGAATGGCTGGTCGAGACCGAGAAATGGCTGGCGGCGCACAACCCCGCCTATATCGACAGCGATCCCGACAAGCCGGTGCCGGTGGTCGTAACCGTCGATACCAAATAGGCGCGCCGTCCCCGATCGAAATCGCGGGCCGCGGGGGCTATCCCTCGCGGCCGGCTTTCATTTGGGCTGCATAGCCCGCCTGGACCATTGCGCTCATCCGGTCGAACAGCGCGTCGGGGTCGCTGCGGCGCAGCGCGGGGATGGCGGCCTCGGCGCCTTCCGCGACGACCAGTTCGCGCGTTCCCGCGGCCACGGCATCCAATATCTGCGCCGCGGCAAAGTCGGGCGACAGGCCGTTGTCGATCGCCTTGTCGCTCTCCCCGCGCGTGCTGCCGTCGGCGTTCAGCGCGTTGCGGCTGACGTTGGTCGCGACCGATCCCGGCGCGACGACCAGCACTTTGAGCCCCAGATGCTCATTCTCGGCGCGCACGCTGTCGTGATAGCCGATCAGGCCGTGCTTCGCGGCGCAATAAGCGCTGCGCAGCGGCACCCCGGCGATGCCCGCGACGCTCGAGATCGCGACGATCTGGCCGCCGCCGGCGCCGATCATGCGCGGCAGCAAGGCCTGCGTCAGCGCGATCGGCGCGAGCAGGTCGACCGCGACGATCTTTTCATAGACCGAAAAGTCGGTTTCGACCGCGAGGCTGCGCTGCGAGATGCCGGCGTTGTTGACGAGGCCGTCGATGCGACCGCACCAGTTCCACGCTTCCTCGACCATCGTCGGCAGCGCGGCGTAGTCGGTGACCTCGAACGGCAGGATCATCGTACCGGGGCCGACGTCCTTCGCGACGGCTTCCAGCGCGGCAATGTTGCGGCCCGACAGAATCAGTCGCGCGCCGCGCGCCGCAAGTCCCCGCGCCAGCGCGGCGCCGATCCCCGACGAAGCCCCTGTAATCCACCAGACTTGATCCTGCATCGCGGCATCCCCATTTCCTGATTTCGTCCCAGCCTGGAACGGTCCGCAGGGGCCGTCAAGGCGGCCACCCGCGCATTTCCGCCAAGGGGTGGCAATTTTGTTGCGACTCTGTTATAATAAATATCAACACGCCGACATTCTGCCTCTTCCCGTCGCTGGGCCGGGGCGCGATCGGCGTTTCCGATGGAGCCATATCCCTTGTCACTCTGACTGGCTAGCGCCGCCGAAATGCTTCGATCCACCTCGACCGAGGGCAGGATGCACCGGCTTTGACGCGCTTTCCCGTTACCGACAGGGCACAGAAAGGAAACTGCATGTCCGCAAACACCCTCCTCTTCGAAGTCGGTGACTATGTCGTTTATCCGAAGCATGGCGTGGGGCGCGTCATCGAACTGCAGCGGTCGGAAATCGCCGGCATGCAGCTCGAGCTTTATGTCCTGCGCTTTGAAAAAGAAAAAATGACCCTGCGCGTCCCGACCAACAAGGCCGAGGGCGTGGGCATGCGCAAGCTGTCGTCGGACAAGACGCTGAAGGAAGCGCTGCAGGTGCTGACTACCAAGCCGAAGGTCAAGCGCACCATGTGGTCGCGCCGCGCGCAGGAATATGAAGCGAAGATCAATTCGGGCGACCTGGTGTCGATCGCCGAAGTGACCCGCGACCTGTTCCGCGCCGACGACCAGCCCGAGCAGAGCTATTCGGAACGCCAGATTTTCGAAGCCGCCTCGAGCCGCCTTGCCCGCGAACTGGGCGCGATGGAAGAGAGCGACGAAAAGACGGCGCAGGCGAAGATCCTGCAGATCCTGAACGAACATGCGCCGAAATATTATGTGGAGAAGGCGCTCTAAGCGCGACTTCGCCACGGCGGGAAAAGGAAAGGGCGGTCCGAAAGGGCCGCCCTTTTTTCTTCTCCTCTCCCGTCGGGAGAGGGTTGCGCAGCCTTGGCAGCTTGCTGCCTAGGCGAAGCTGGGTGAGGGGATCGACCTCGGTCTCACGCGATCGCCGACACCCTCACCAAGCTCGCCTAGGCGACCGCGTCGCCAAGTCTCGCTATCCTCTCCCAAGGGGAGAGGAATTTTAAGGATAAGTCGCCTTCACGAAATAGAGCCCATCGGGCGGTGCATTGAGCCCCAGCGCTTGCCGGTCTGCCGCGTCGAGCGCGGCCTTCAGATCGCGCGCCGACCATTTGCCGTGCCCCACCAAGGCCAGCGACCCGACCATCGAGCGCACCTGGTGGTGGAGGAAGCTGCGCGCCGCGGCCTCGACGATGATCTCCTCGCCGTGGCGGCTGACCGTCAGCTTGTCCAAAGTCTTTACCGGGCTTTCGGACTGGCAATGCGCCGAGCGGAAGGTGGTGAAGTCGTGCAGCCCGATCAGTTGCTGGGCCGCTGCGTGCATCGCCTCCGCGTCGAGCGGCCGCGCGACCTGCCAAGACAGCCCTTTGTCCCACGTCAGCGGCGCGCGGCGGTTGACGATGCGATATTCGTAAGCGCGCCCGATGCAGGCGAAGCGCGCGTGCCAGTCGTCGGGGACGACCTCGCACGCGACGATCGCGATCGGCGCGGGGCGCAGCTGAGCATTGAGCGCCTCGGTCAGCTTGAACGGGGTCAGCGGCTTCTCGATGTCGACATGGCCGCGCATCGCGATCGCGTGCACGCCCGCGTCAGTGCGCCCGGCGCTGAATACCGCCACCGTCTCGGCGGTGAAGCGGTGGATCGCCGCCTCGATCGTCTGCTGGACGCTCGGCCCATGCGCCTGCCGCTGCCAGCCCATATAGGGGCGGCCGTCATATTCGATGGTGAGGGCAAAGCGCGTCATGCGAGCCGTGTGCCCTTCGGAATCGCGCGCCCGCGCAGCAATTCGGCGGCGTCCATCGCGGGCTTGCCGGCGCGCTGGACGCGCGTCGCGCGGATCGCGCCGGGGTTGCAGGCGATGGTCAGCGCATCGTCAAGCGTAACGCCCGGCGCGGCGCCCGCGACCGTTTCGGCCGGATGGACGACCTCGGCGGCGAGCAGCTTGTAGCGTTCGCCCTCGAACTCGAAGAAAGCGCCCGGCATCGGGTTGAACGCACGAATCTGGCGTTCGACCTGCACCGCACTCACCAGGAAATCGAGCCGCGCTTCGCTCTTGTCGATCTTGGCGGCATAGGTGACGCCCTCGTCGGGCTGCGCATGCGGGGCGAAGGCGTGGAGGTCGCTCAGCACCTTGACCATCATCAGCGCGCCCATTTCGGCGAGCTCGTGCGTGAGCATGCCCGCGCTCTTGCCCGCGGTCGGCGTCGTCTCGACCAGCCGCATCGCGCCCGTGTCGAGGCCGATATCCATTTGCATGACCGTCACCCCGGTCTCGGCATCGCCCGCCAGGATCGCGCGCTGCACCGGCGCCGCGCCGCGCCAGCGCGGCAGGATCGAGCCATGGACGTTGAGGCAGCCCTCGCGCGGGGCATCGAGGATCGGTTGCGGCAGGATGAGGCCATAGGCCGCGACCACCGCGACATCGAGGTCCAGCGCCGCGAATTCGGCCTGCGCCTCTTCGCTGCGCAGGCTCTTCGGCGTGCGCACGGGCAGGCCATGCTCCTCGGCCCAATTGTGGACGGCGCTCTGCTGCACCTTCTTGCCGCGCTGCGCCGGGCGCGGCGGCTGGGTGTAGACGCAGGCGATCTCATGCCCCGCGGCATGCAGCGCGGCGAGCGTCGGTACCGCAAAGGGCGGCGTTCCCATGAAGGCGATGCGCATTGTCATTTCTCGCGCGCCGCTTAAGACCATCCGTCATGGCATCGCAAGAGATTGAAGCCCTCGTCCAGCAACTCGCCCGCCTGCCGGGCCTCGGCCCCCGCTCGGCGCGGCGCGCGGTGCTGCACCTGATGAAGAAGCGCGAGAGCAGCTTCGCGCCCTTGCTCGCGGCGCTGCAGAGCGTGTCCGAGCGGCTCGTCACCTGCGGCATCTGCGGCAATGTCGACACGCAGGACCCATGCGCGATCTGCGCCGACCCGCGCCGCGATGCGCGGTCGCTGTGCGTCGTCGAGGAGGTGTCGGACCTGTGGGCGCTCGACAAGTCGCGGCTTTTCCCCGGCAAATATCATGTGCTGGGCGGGCGGCTGTCGGCGCTCGAGGGCGTGCGCCCGCAGGATCTCAGCATCGATGCGCTGGTCTCGCGCGTCGCCGCTGGCGGGATCGACGAGGTGGTGCTGGCGATGAACGCGACGCTCGAAGGGCAGACGACGGCGCATTATCTCGCCGAGCGGCTGGAGGGCTATCCGGTCCGGCTGACCCAACTCGCGCATGGCCTGCCGGTGGGCGGGGAACTCGATTATTTGGATGAGGGGACGCTAGCGCAGGCTCTCAGGGCGCGGCGGCCGGTGGCGTGATATTCCCCGTGATACAGAAGCGCACGTCGCGTTTTTCTAACACGTCCATTTTGAAGAGTGTCGCCCAAGGCTGGCTGTTGTGCGCAAATGCGGGCGGCATACTGGCATTGCTGGGATAGCTCTTTCCGTCGAATGGCAGCGCCGCGCGATGCGGCGTGGCGCCTCCACCCGAAATATGAACGCTGAGGTCGCGCCAACCTTCATGTGTGGTTTCGAGCACCTCGATTGGTGGCCAGCCAAGAGAAATATCACCGACGAGTTCGAACCGGTCGCCGACGGGCGTCAACACCATCAAGCCGCATCCGCCCGTGCCACAATTACAGGCGTCGATCACATAGATGATCCGTTCCATGCGGCCGTCGTTGTTGAGGTCGTAAAAAGTTTCCTCGAATTCAGGGACTTTCGGCGATTTGGCGGTCAGCAGGTCATAGGCGTTGCGATAGGTCTCGGCAGGCCGTTCGGGTTCGACGGTCGGCGGTGCCTCTCGGTCCGGAGCGTTGGATCTCCCGCACGAGCCTAGCATCACGAACGACAGGGCGAGCAGAGGAGCAAGAAGGCGGCGCATGGGCGCACCATAGGCGCGACCGTGCTTTGCGCCTAGTCTCCCCTTGACCCGGCGCCCACGCATCCATACCTGCGCGCCATGGCCCTTTTACCCATCATAGAGACCCCCGATCCGCGGCTGCGCGTCATTTCGAAGCCTGTCGAGACCTTCGACGCCGAGCTCAAGACGCTGGTCGCCGACATGTTCGAGACGATGTACGACGCTCCCGGTATCGGGCTCGCCGCGATCCAGGTCGGGGTGCCGAAGCGCATCCTGGTGATCGACCTGCAGGAACCCGATCCCGAGGACGAGGAGGGCAAGCGCCTGATCCGCACCCCGCGCGTCTTCATCAACCCTGTCTTTTCCGACGAGAGCGAGGAGCATAGCGTTTATCAGGAGGGCTGCCTGTCGGTCCCCGAGCAATATGCCGATGTGACGCGCCCCGCCGAGGTCACCGTCGACTGGCAGGATGAGGACGGCAACAAGCACCGCGAACGCATGACCGGGCTGATGGCGACGTGCATCCAGCACGAGCACGACCATCTGGAAGGCATTCTCTTCATCGACCATCTGTCGCGGCTGAAGCGCGAGATGGTGCTGAAGAAACTCGCGAAGATGCGCAAGGCGGCGTGACCTCTTAGCCCCTCCCCCTTGCGGGGAGGGGTTGGGGAGGCGGTCTCGCGCACTTGTGCGCGAAGAAACTCACTTCCCCAGCGCAAGGTATCAAATTCTCTTGCGGCGCAGACGCGCCGCGCACCCACCCCTTACCCCTCCCTAAGAGGGAGGGGAGGTTCGGGTCAGCCCGCCTTCGCCACGCCCACCATCGCGGGGCGCAGCAGGCGATCCTTCATCATATAACCCGCCTGCATTTCCTGCACGATCGTGCCGGGCGCCTTATCGCTCGGGATCTCAAGCATCGCCTGGTGCTGGTTCGGGTCGAGCGGCAGGCCGATTGCCGCGATGCGCGTGATGCCGTTGCGTTCGAACACGCCGAGCAGTTCGCGCTCGGTCGCCTCTAGCCCGGTGACGAGCGGCTTGATCCCCTCGTCGGCGCGCTGCTCCGGCGTCAGCGCGGCGAGCGCGCGGCCGAGATTGTCGGCGACCGACAATATGTCGCGCGCAAACTTCGTCGCGGCATAGGCGTGCGCGTCGGCGATTTCCTTGTCCTTGCGGCGCGTGACATTCTGCGTCTCGGCGCGCGCGTAGAGCAGGTCCTGCTGGAGCGCGGCGACCTGTTCGGCGAGCTTCGCCGCCTCGTCATTCTCGCCGGCGGTGGGCGCGGTCGCATCGGCCTCGGCCGCGACATTTTCGGGGGTCAGCGCGTCGTCTTCGACGGGCGTGTCATTGTCCATGTTCGTCATAAACCTATCGTATCAGTCTGGAGAGCGATTGTGCGGTGAAATCCACCATGGGTACGATGCGGGCATAGTTCAAGCGCGTGGGGCCGATTACGCCCACCACGCCGACCACGCGCCCGTCCGCGCCGCGATAGGGCGCCGCTATCACGGACGAGCCCGAAAGCGAGAATAATTTATTCTCCGACCCGATGAAAATCCGGGTCGCGCTGCCCTCGCGCGCGCTGTCGAGCAATTGCGCGATATCCTGCTTGGTCTCGAGCTCGTCGAGCAATTGGCGAACGCGGTCGAGGTCGCCGACCGCGCTGTCGTCGAGCAGATTCGCTTGCCCGCGCACGATCAGCACCGGCCGGTCGGCGCCGTCCGACGACCAGATGGCGAGTCCGCGAGACACCAAATCCTGCGCGGCGCGGTCGATCGCGATGCGCTCGGCCTCGATCTCGTGGCGGACGCGCGCCATGGCTTCGGTGAGGGTGAGGCCCGATAGCATCGACGAGATATAATTGCCCGCCTCGACCAGCGCCGAAGGGTTGAGGCCCGCGGGGATATCGATGACTCGGTTCTCGACCGACCCGTCGCCCGCGACGAGAACGACGAGCGACTGGCTCGCCGACAGCGGCACGAAGGCGAGCTGTTTGAGCACGCGTTCGTGCTTGGGGACGAGGACGAGCCCGGCGCAGGCCGAGAGGCCCGAGAGCGCCGAGGTCGCCTGCGCGAGTGCGCTTTCGATCGGGCCGGCGTCCGACAGCGAGGCCTCGATCTGCGCGCGATCCTCGGCCGAGGGTTCGGCGACCTGCATCATGCCATCGACGAACAGGCGCAGCCCCTGCTCGGTCGGCAGGCGCCCAGCGCTGGTGTGCGGGCTGGCGAGCAGGCCATATTCCTCGAGGTCCTGCATGACGTTGCGGATCGAAGCGGGCGAGAGGTTGAGGCTCGCGAGCTTCGACAGCGTGCGCGATCCGACCGGCTGGCCGGTCTCGAGATAGGCGTCGACGACCAGCCGGAACACGTCGCGCGCGCGCGTGGTGAGTTCGGTGATCGGCGGGGTGCTCATGCGAAGGATTTAGGGACGGGGAGGGCGAAGCGCAACAAAGCCGCACCTCGTTTCCCTCCTCGTCATCCCCGCGAAGGCGGGGATCCAGCTTTCTTCTTTTGTCTTTTCTTCGTGCCTTTGCGCCTTTGCGTGAAACCAGAAAAATCTCACGCAAAGGCGCAAAGACACGAAGAAGGAAAAAGCTGGATCCCCGCCTACGCGGGGATGACGAAAAGAGGGTGCAATTCGGGAATGCCGCGTTAGCCTCCCCAGCCGGGGGAGACACATATGACCGAACGCCCGCTTAACCAGGACGACCCGCTCGACGATTTCGACCACCGCGACATCGTCCTGCTCGGCCGCAAGCACCGCGTCTATACGATGGGCCGCGGCCCCGCGGTGATCGTGATGACCGAAATGCCCGGCATCAGCCCGCATGTGACGCGCTTCGCGCGCTGGGTCCGCGATGCCGGCTTCACCGTCTATGTGCCGCACATCTTCGGCAAGGACGGCGCCGTGCCGCGGGCGCCGCGCATGCTGTTCACGATGCTCGGCGGGTGCATCAGCCGCCAGTTCCGCGCCTTTCAGGCGAATGAAAGCTCGCCCGCGACGCAGTGGTTGCGCGCGCTGGCGGCGTTCGCGCATGCGGAATGCGGCGGCAAGGGTGTCGGCGCGATCGGCATGTGCTTCACGGGCAATTTTGCGCTGTCGATGATGCTCGAACCCGCGGTGGTGGCGCCGGTGCTCGCGCAGCCGTCGCTGCCGCTCAACGACCCCGCGGGCCTGCACATCGCCCCGGACGAACTCGCGGCGGTGAAGGCGCGGATGGAGGCCGAGGATTTGACCGTGCTCGCCTATCGCTTCGAGGGCGATAAATATTGCAAGGCCGCGCGCTTCGCCGCCTATGAAGATGCGCTCGGCGACCGCTTTATCGGCAAGGTTCTGCCCGACGCGGCGGCCAACCCCGACAGCCCGATGAAGAACCCGCACAGCGTCGTCACCATTCACCTGATCGATGAGGCAGGCCAGCCGACGGTGCACGCGCGCGACGAAATCCTCGATTTCTTTCGTATGCGGTTGAGCGATTGAGCGCGCCCGCCTAAGGGCCTCGGCAATCTTCAATCGAAAGGAAATCCCATGCGCCCTTCCGGCCGCGCGCCCGACCAGATGCGTCCCATCGGCATCGAGACCGAATTCACCATCCATGCCGAGGGCAGCGTCCTCGTCAGCTTCGGCAACACCAAGGTGCTGGTCACCGCGAGCATCGACGAGAAGGTGCCGCCCTTCCTGCGCGGCAAGGGGCAGGGCTGGGTTACCGCCGAATATGGCATGCTGCCCCGCGCAACGCACACGCGCGGCAGCCGCGAGGCGGCGAAGGGCAAGCAGTCGGGGCGCACGCAGGAAATCCAGCGGCTGATCGGCCGGTCCTTGCGCGCCGTCGTCGATTTCCAGAAGCTGGGCGAGCGGCAGATCGTGATCGACTGCGACGTCATCCAGGCCGACGGCGGCACGCGCACCGCGTCGATCTCGGGCGCGTGGGTCGCGCTGCGGCTCGCGGTCGACAAGCTGATCGCCTCGGGCGCGATCACGACCGACCCGATCGAGGACCAGGTCGCGGCGATCTCGTGCGGGATCTACAAGGGCACGCCGGTGCTCGACCTTGACTATGACGAGGATTCGGTCGCCGAGGCCGACGGCAATTTCGTGCTCACCGGGCGCGGCCAGATCGTCGAGGTGCAGGCGAGCGCCGAGGGTGCGACCTACGACGAGGAAGGCCTGCTGCGCCTGCTCCGCCTCGCGCGCATCGGCTGCGCCGATATCTTCGCCGCGCAGGCGAAGGCGGTGGGGCGCTGAGGTGAACCGCAAGCTCGTCCCCGGCAAGCTCGTCATCGCGAGCCATAATGCGGGCAAGGTGCGCGAGATTCGCGCGCTGCTCGAACCCTTCGGGATCGAGCCGGTGTCGGCGGGCGACCTTGGCCTGCCCGAGCCCGAGGAGACGGGGACCACTTTTCGCGAGAACGCGCTGCTGAAGGCGCATGCGAGCGCGTCGGCGGCGGGGCTGCCCGCGCTGGCGGACGACAGCGGGCTCGAGGTCGCGGCGCTCGGCGGGCGGCCGGGGGTCTATACCGCCGACTGGGCCGAGCGGCAGCGGTTCGAGGGCAATCCGGGGCGCGACTGGTATCTCGCAATGGGCAAGGTCGAGGGGCTGCTCGCCGAGCAGGGGCCGGACGTCGACCGCAGCGCGCGCTTCGTGTGCACGCTGGCGCTGGCGTGGCCCGACGGGCATGCCGATGTTTACGAAGGGGCCGCAGAGGGAGCGTTGACCTGGCCGCCGCGGGGGAAGCTGGGCTTCGGTTATGATCCGGTGTTCGTACCGGCCGGTAACATACTGACCTTCGCGGAGATCGATCCGGCAGAGAAGCATCGCATCAGCCACCGCGCGGATGCCTTTGCGAAGCTGGTGGCGGGGGCGTTTTAGGGGCGAGCCGATGTTCATCGAAAAGGCCTATGCGAAGCGTGCCAGCCTGTCCGATCGCGATCTCGGACGTTTGGCGGACGCGCTGCGGGAACAGATCGACCGCTACAAAATCGCGATACAGAATTATCCTCCCGAACGGATGGAAAGCCACGGCACGCCGTTCCTCAAGCATCTTCAAGGGCGCTTGGATGAGGTAAACGCGCTCATAGCCCGACGCGCCGAAGATGCCGGAGCCTGATGGCCGAACCGCTCGCCCTTTATGTCCATTGGCCCTTTTGCGTCAGCAAATGCCCCTATTGCGACTTCAACAGCCATGTCCGCGACAGCGTCGACCAGCAGGTCTGGCGCGCGGCCTTGCTGGCGGATTTGCGGCATGAGGCGGCGTTGCTGCCGGGGCGGCGCGTGTCGTCGATCTTCTTCGGGGGCGGGACGCCGAGCCTGATGCCACCCGCCACCGTTGCGGCGGTGATCACCGAGGCGGAGGCGCTTTGGGGGCTGGCGGACGATTGCGAGATCACGCTCGAAGCGAACCCCAATTCGGTCGAAGTTGCGGCTTTTGCCGATCTGGCGGCGGCGGGGGTCAATCGCGTGTCGATCGGCGTGCAGAGCTTCGATCCGCAAGTGCTTGAATTTCTGGGGCGGGCGCATAGCGGCGACGAGGCGCGGCGGGCGATTGCGGCGGCGCAAACCTATTTCGACCGGGCGAGTTTCGACCTGATCTATGCGCGGCCGGGGCAGGCGCTTTCGGACTGGGAAGGCGAACTGGGCGATGCGCTGGCGTTTGGGACAGGGCATTTGTCGCTGTACCAGCTGACGATCGAGCCGGGGACGCGTTTTGCGACGCTGGCGGCGAAGGCCGAGCTCATCCTTCCCGACGGCGACGCTGCGGCCGATCTGTTCGACGCGACGCAGGCGCTGACGCACGCGGCGGGGCTGCCGCGATACGAGGTGTCGAACCATGCGCGGCCGGGCGAGGAGAGCCGGCACAATCTGGCGTACTGGCGCTATGGCGATTATGCGGGTGTCGGGCCGGGCGCGCATGGGCGGCGGCTCGCGCAGGCGACCGAGCGGCACAGGAAGCCCGAGAATTTCATCGCGGCGGTGCAGCGCAACGGCCATGGCCTCAAGGTCGAGAGCGACCTGCCCGCGCACGAACGCGCGACCGAGGCGATGCTGATGGGGTTGCGGCTCAGCGAAGGCATGGATCTGGCGCGCGTCGAGGCGCGGAGCGGGCTGGGGCGTGGGGCTTTCGTCGATGGGGATGCGGTGGCGCGGCTTGCGGGGTTGGGGCTGATGCGCGCCGAGGGCGACCGGCTCAGCGTGACCGACGAGGGGATTTTGCTGCTCGACTCGATCCTTTCCGAGGTGGTCAAAACCCACTAACCTCCCCCCACCGTTCGTCCCGAGCGAAGTCGAGGGACGCGCGGCATGGCGCCAGCGTGTCTCGACTTCGCTCGACACGAACGGATTTGAAGGGCGGTTTTTGGCTTCAGACATTATCCGCGACTGGGATGCCCATCTGGCGCACGAGCGGCGCCGGTCGGAGCATACGCGGCGCGCCTATATCGCGACCGCCGAGCGCTTTGCCGCTTTTCTGTCAGGCCATCATGGCGGCGAAGTCGATGCAGGCATGCTGCGACGGACGAGCGCCAACGATCTCCGCGCCTATCTCGCAACGCGGCGGGCCGAGGGGCTCGGCAATGCCTCGGCGGCGCGCGAATTGTCGGCGCTGCGCGGTTTCCTGCGCTTCGCCGGGGGCGAGGGCGCCACCTTGCCCGCGCTGCGCGGGCCGCGCGTCAAGAAAGGCCTGCCGCGCCCCGTCGCCCCCGCCGAAGCGCTGCAACTGGCGCACGACGTCGAGGACAATGCCCGCGAGGGCTGGGTCGGCGCCCGCGACTTCGCGCTGCTATTGCTGCTCTATGGCGCGGGGCTGCGCATCGGCGAGGCGCTGTCGCTGACCGGCGCGGCGCTGCCATTGGGCGATGTGCTGCGCGTGACCGGCAAACGGAACAAGACGCGCGTCGTGCCGATCCTGCCTGCGGTGGCAAAGGCGGTGGCGCGCTATGTCGCCGCCTGTCCGTGGCCGATGGGCAAGGAGACGATGCTGTTCCTCGGCGCGCGCGGCGGGCCGCTCCAGCCCGGCGTGGTGCGCGCGAGCGTAAGGTCGGCGCGGCGGGCGCTGGGGCTGCCCGAGCGGACGACGCCGCACGCGCTGCGCCACAGCTTTGCGACGCACCTGCTGGCGGGCGGGGCCGATTTGCGGAGTTTGCAGGAGTTGCTGGGGCATGCGAGCCTCGCGTCGACGCAGGTCTATACCGCGGTCGATGCGGCGCATCTGCTGGATATCTATCGCAGCGCCCATCCGCGGGCTTGAGGAGCCTCTTCCCTCGTCCGTTCGTATCGAGCGAAGTCGAGAGACGTTGTGCTGGCGCTTTCCTTCGCGTGTCTCGACTTCGCTCGACACGAACGGGATTGGGGCGGAGTTTAGGCCTCTTCTTCTTTCGCCTTTGGCTTCCACCGTACAACCCGCCACACATAGACCAGCACGAGCGAGCCGATGGCGACCAGCGCCACCGGGCCGATAAAGGCGTCGAGATTGGCGAACTTGCCGAACCAGGTGCCCGCGCCCGCAAGCGCCGCGATCCAGATTGTCGAGCCCGCGGCGGTCCAGGCGAGGAATTTGAGCTGGTTCATCTTCACCATGCCCGCGGGCAGCGAAACCATCGTGCGCGCGACAGGCATGAAGCGCGCCACGAAGACGATCGCGGGGCCGTGCTTCAGGAAAAAATTATGCAGCCGTTCGACCTCGTTCCAGTCGAGCGTCAGCCAGCGGCCGTGGCGGTCGATGAAGGGCTTCAATCGCTCGTAACCGATCCAGCGGCCGATCGCGTACCAGACATAATTGCCGAGCGTCGTCCCCGCCACGGCGACCGCCACGAGTTTCCAGAAATCGAAGCGCCCCTTGGCGACCGCGATGCCGCCGAGGCCCATGATCACTTCGGACGGGATCGGCGGGAAGACGTTTTCGAGCAACATCAGCACGAAGATGCCCGCATAGCCCCACGACTGGATCAGGTTCAGGATGAAGTCGGTCATACGGAAAGAAACGCCGCGCGAGCCGTCGAAGTTTCCCTTCGCCCTCGATGGGGGAAGGATACGAAGCTTTGCGCCGCAGGCGCTAGGCGTAGTTGGATGGGGGTGATGGTACGTCCTTGCAGGGTGGTGTCGGGACGAGATTGCACCCCCACCGCTGCGAGCAAGGCAGCAAGCTGCCAAGTCTCGCTGCCTCCCCCATCAAGGGGGAGGGGTGACGGTGCTAGGGGCATGGGTCAGCCGATCCGCCTGATGATCGCGTCCCAGATCAGCCCCGCCGTATCGCTGTTGTTGAAGCGGTCGATCGCGACGATCCCGGTGGGCGAGGTGACGTTGATTTCGGTCAGCCATTCGCCGCCGATCACGTCGATGCCGACGAACACCAGCCCGCGTTCGCGCAAGGCCGGGCCCAGCGCGGCGCAGATTTCCTGTTCGCGCGGCGTGAGTTCGGTCGCCTCGGCATAGCCGCCGACCGCGAGGTTCGAGCGGAACTCGCCTTCGCCGGGCTTGCGGTTGATCGCGCCCGCGACCTCGCCGTCGACGAGCACGATGCGCTTGTCGCCCTGGCTGACGCTCGGCAGGAATTGCTGGACCATGAAGGGTTCGGGCCACACCTGCCCGAACAGTTCGACCAGCGCGCCGAGGTTGCCGCCGTCGGCGTCGACCTTGAACACCGCCTTGCCGCCATTGCCGTGGAGCGGCTTGATCACGACGGCGCCGTGGCGCGCCTGGAAATCCTTCACCGCGTCTAGGTCGCGCGTGACCATCGTCGGCGGCATGAATTGGGGGAAGTCGAGCACGAAGACCTTTTCGGGGGCGTTGCGCACCGAAACGGGATCGTTGACGACGAGCGTCTGCCCCGCAAGCCGTTCGAGCAGCCAAGTGCCGGTAAGGTAACCGAGGTCGAAGGGCGGGTCCTGGCGCATCAGCACGACGTCGATATCGCGGCCGAGGTCGAGCAGCACTTCGTCGCCGAATTTGTAATGGGCGCCCGCCTCGCGCTTCGCTTCGAGGACGCGGTGCGCCTTGGTGGTGAGCCGGCCGGCTTCCCAGGTCAGCCCGCGGACGTCGTAATGATAGAGGGTGTAGCCGCGTTCGAGCGCGCTGAGCATCAGGTGGAAACTGCTGTCGCCATTAATGTTGATACCATCCATCGGGTCCATTTGCACCGCGGCGCGCAGGGTCATGCTTTGCTCCATCACAAACAAGCCGTTTGCCCTGAGCTTGTCGAAGGGCCGTTCTTTTCTGCGACGCCGCAAAGAAGGACGGTGCTTCGACAAGCTCAGCACGAACGGGGGAGGGGGCCTCCCGATGTTCGTCCGGCGCCTAAGGCTGCCAGACGTGGACCAGATGGCGTGGCAGGCGCCCCGGCGCAAGGAGCATCACGTCGATCCTGATATCGTCCTGCGGCCGGGCGAAGCGCGGGGACAGCATTTCGGCAGCGGCGGCGACGCGGCGCAGGCGATAATGATCGACCGCGAGGCCGAGGTCTTCGGCCTTGTCGCGCCACTTCACTTCGATGAAGGCGACGGTGCGGCCGCGCCGCGCGACGAGGTCGACCTCGCCGACGGTGACGCGGAGCCGCTGGCCAAGGATGCGCCAGCCGTGGAGGCGCAGCCACCAGGCGGCGCGGCGCTCGGCCTTGCGCCCGCGCGCCTCGGCCTCCGCGCGTTTCACCCGGCGTCCCTGAGGGCTAGTGCGCGGGCGTAGACGTCATGGCGGTCGAGCCCGAAGCGTTTGGCGATGGCCTTTGCTGCCTGCGCGACGGGCCTATCGGCCATCGCATCGCGCAGCGCGGCGTCGAGCGTGGCGTCGTCGGCCTCTTCGGCGACGACCTCGCCCGGCGGGCCGACGACGATCACGATCTCGCCCTTGGGCGGCGCGTCGGCGTAGCGCGCCGACAACTCGCTGAGCGTGCCGGTGACGCACTCCTCGTAGAGCTTGCTGATCTCGCGCGCGACCGCCGCCTCGCGGTCGCCGAGTCCCTCGGCCAGCGCCGCGAGCGCCGCCGACAGCCGCGGCCCGCTTTCGTAAAAAACAAGACTGGCGCGCAGCCCCCCGAATTCGGCGATGGTGTCGGCGCGCGCCTTGGCCTTGTTCGGCAGGAAACCCGCGAAGAGGAAGCGGTCGCTCGGCAGCCCCGACAGCGTGATCGCGGCGATCGCGGCGCAGGGGCCGGGCAGGGTGGTCACGTGCCGCCCCGCCGCGCGCGCGTCGCGGACCAGCTTGTAGCCCGGATCGCTGATCAGCGGGGTGCCGGCGTCGCTGACCAGCACGACGACTTCGCTCTCCATCCGCGCAACCAGCGCGGCGCGGGTGCGTTCGTCGCTATGGTCGTGATAGGGGGTCATCGAAATCCGCAAGCCCAGGTGCGCCAGCAGCTTCGCCGTCACACGCGTGTCTTCGGCGGCGATCACATCGGCGTGCGCCAGCGTCGCCGCGGCGCGCGGGGTGATGTCGCCGAGGTTGCCGATGGGGGTCGCGACGATATAGAGACCGGGCAAGGGAGAATCTGAGATGGTGGATTTCGGCATGACGCAGCAGATGGCAGAAACTGCGGCGCAGCGCCAAAAAATTGCGTCGCCGCGGCGGCACATGCTGCGGATGGCAGCGACGATCGCGATGGCGGGCTTCCTCGCGGCGTGTCAGGTGGTGCCGAAGGCCGAGGGGCCGGTCGCGCCGCCGCCGCCCGAGCGTCCGCCTGAAACGGGGATCGAGCCCGGGCTGCCCACCGACACCGACCGCCACCGCGTCGCGCTGCTGGTGCCGCAGACGGGTCCCAACGCCGACGTCGGCAATGCGATCGCCAACGCGACGACGCTGGCACTGCTCGACACCAGGACCGAGCGCGTGCGCATCACCACCTATGACACGGCGCTCGGCGCAGGGGCGGCGGCGCGGCAGGCGATCGCCGACGGCAACAAGCTGATCCTCGGCCCACTTTTGACCGAGGACGTTACCGCGGTCGCGCCGATCGCGCGCGAGGCGAAGATACCGGTGCTGAGCTTCTCGAACGACAGCGGCGTCGCGGGCAACGGCGTCTTCATCATGGGCTTTGTTCCCGGCCAGTCGGTCGAGCGCGTCGTGGCCTATGCGCGCAGCAAGGGGCATGCCCGTTTCGGCGCGCTGGTGCCCAAGAATGTCTATGGCGACCGCTCGGCGGCGGCGTTCCGCGCGGCGGTGACCGAAGCTGGCGGCACGCTCGTCGCGGTCGAAAGCTATGACCGCAGCGCGACCGCGCTGACCGGCGCGGCGCGGCGGATCGCCAATGCCGGTGCGATGGACGCGGTGCTGATCGCCGATTCGGGCGCCAACGCCATCCGCGCGGTACCGATCGTGAAGGGCGCCGGCGGCAAACAGATCCTCGGGACCGAGCTGTGGAACACCGAGGCGACGCTGGGCAGCAACGCTGCGATGCGCGGGTCGTGGTTCGCCAGCGTGTCGGACGGCCTCTATGGCCAGATGGCGGGCAACTATCGCACGCGCTACGGCCGCGCGCCGTACCGGCTGGCGAGCCTGGGGTATGATTCGGTGCTGCTGACGGTGCGCATCGCGCGCGAATGGAAGCCGGGGACGGCGTTCCCCGCGAGCCGGCTGCTGTCGGCCGACGGTTTCGGCGGGATCGACGGGATTTTCCGCTTCAACAACCGCGGCATCGCGATGCGCGCGCTCGAGGTCAGCGAGGTCGGCGCCGGCGGCTTCCGCGTCATCGACCCCGCGCCGACCAAATGGCCCGACGCCAAGTGACGCCCGGGCGGTAGTGGCATAGCCGCCACAGTCGGCGAAAAAGCGGCAGCGCGGCGACGTGCGCAGCCTTTACGCTGGCCGCGCGTTCACTATATGAGCATGGCGCGCGCGACGCATTGATTCCGCGCGTCCCTATAACGACCAGGAGATACAGCTATACCACCGCCCATGACTCGCCGCCCGATGGCGCCGATGCCGCCGAAAAACGGCCCGCGATACAATGAATTCATCGCCTCCCCCAAAGTCCGCGTGATCGACGAGGAAGGCGAAAATCTGGGCGTGATGCTGACGGCCGAGGCCATCGAGCAGGCCGCGTCGGTCGGGCTGGACCTGGTCGAAGTGTCGCCGAACGCCGATCCGCCGGTGTGCAAGTTCCTCGACGTCGGCAAGTTCAAATATGAGGCGCAGAAAAAGGCGAACCTCGCGCGCAAGAGCCAGAAGACGCAGGAGATCAAGGAGATCAAGATGCGTCCGAACATCGACGATCATGATTTCGACGTGAAGATGCGCAAGGTGTTCGACTTCCTGGGCGAGGGCGACAAGGTCAAGATGACCATGCGCTTCCGCGGCCGCGAGATGAGCCACACCCAGCTCGGCCTCAACGTGCTGCAGCGCGTCGCCGAGATGACCGCCGAAATCGCCAAGGTCGAGGCGCATCCGCGCACCGAAGGCCGCCAGATGCTGATGGTGCTCGCGCCGAAGTGATCGGGCCTTAGCCGACCGAAAATTCGAGGGCGGTCGTTCCGGTGGAATGGCCGCCTTTTTCGTATCAGCTGCCCCAGTCGTACGTCAGGCTGGTCCGGCCCGTCGTGCGGCCCTGTGCGTCGTAGCGGCGCTCCATCATCATCACCGACCCGGTTTGCGACACCGCGACGAGCGTGCTGCACCGTGTGCCATAGAGTTCGCCCGGCAGGAACAGCGCCGGGGCGTCGCTTTCGGTGAGCGCGGCCATCAGCGCGCCGAAATCGGGATCGGGTTTCTTCGCGTGATGTCGCAGCACGCCGACAAGGCGGTCGGCGCGCGGGCAGGGGGCATCGACGGGCTCGTTGGCGAGCGCGTGAATGCCGCGGTCGAACTCCTCGATCCGCGGCGCCGGGCGATTGCTGAGCAGCCGCGCTTCGTCCGCTGCGATCGCGAACAGGTTGAAGGCGTTGAAGCGGTCAAGGTCGGCGAGGACCGGATCGGCGAAACGCCCGCTGCCGCGCAACATGTCGGTCACTAGCGCGCCGCGCGATTCCTTGTCGGGGTCGGGCAGGGCGCCGCGCACATTGGTCACGACGACGATGCGGCGCTGCTCGGGCTGGACACCGAGCCAGGTGCCGCCCGCCTGCAAGTCGCGCCCCGCGACGATGCCGCTGCCATCGTCCCACTGGTGCAGCGGCGCGGCGGGGCGGCCGTGGAATTCGTCGCGATTGCCCACGAGGATCAGGGGCCAGTCGGGATGGGCACGGTGGGCAAGGGCGACGACGCACATGGGGGGCATATCGGGGGTCGGGGACGCATTGCCAAGGCGGTATCTGGCGCGGATCGGTTTTGGGCGGGTGGTTTCGGGCGTTAGCGGACCTTCCTAATCCTCCCTGCGGCGAAGCCGTGGGGAGGGGGACCGCCGAAGGCGGTGGAGGGGCTGGTGCCCCAAAAACCGTTCGCCTGGGGCCGCTACCCCTCCACCATGCTTCGCATGGTCCCCCTCCCCATCGCTGCGCGACAGGGAGGATTAAGCAGGTCCGCTCCCCACCCCGTTTTCGCCGTTCGGCCTGGCTCGCGGCGCGATGGCAGCAAACGACCGGTTGCGGACGTTGAGAGCTATCTATTCCGATGTCGCAGAGAATTGCGCGGGAGTTAGAACACAGACGCCGGCTTCAGCCATCTCGTGCTTAACGCGCTCATAAACATCGTCGTCTTCGATGATCAAAGCTTGCTTCGAATGCCGATTTACAATCACGAATCTCGGTGGATTTTCACCCTCATTCAATTGGAGGAGAGCCCATCCACTTGATCGGTCATTCCAGAGATACCGATATTTGTTCAACGTCGGCGAAAGCATAATCGATAATAGCAAACTTATGCCAAAGCGGCAACGTCCGCTTCCCACCCCAAACCCGCCCGCCGGCTTCCGTCCACGCAAAGGCTTGACGAACGACTTGATTGAATATTCAATCAAGTCGCTCCGAGATTCGCGAGGGAGGCATGGCATGGCCGACGAATTTGCGACGATGGCGGAAAATCTCCGCACCAAGACGGGCAAGACGCTCGACGAATGGATCGCGGTGGCGCGGGCGAGCGGCATCGGCGCGCATATGGCGCTCGTCAATCATCTGAAGGCCGAGCATGGGCTGGGGCACGGCTATGCCAATATGGTCGTGCACGCCGCCAACGCTTCGTCGTCGTTATCGCAGGACGACAACGCGCTGGTCGACGCCGCGTTCGACGGTGCGAGGGCGCCTTGGCGTCCGCTCTACGACCGGCTGGTGGCGCTTGTGCAACGCTTCGGTGACGACGTCGAACTGGCGCCCAAGAAGGGCTATGTCAGCCTCCGCCGCAAGAAGCAGTTCGCGCTGCTGATGCCCTCGACCAAGGACCGCTTCGACATCGGCCTCGCACTCAAGGGCAAGGAACCAACGGGCAGGCTCGAACTCGCGGGCAGCTGGAATGCGATGGTATCGCACCGCGTGCGGATCGCCGCCGATGCCGAGGCCGACGAGCAGGTCGCGGGCTGGCTGCGCGCCGCCTATGACCGCGCGGGTTAGGAGAGCGCCATGAACGCCGCCGATACGCGGGGCCGCATATTGATGACCGCGATGGAGCTGTTCTGGGAAAAGGGCTACCTCTCGACCTCGGTCAGCGACATTCTCTCGCGCAGCCAGGTCCATTCCGGCAGCCTCTATCATTTTTTCCCCGGCAAGCAGGACGTGCTCGTCGGCGTGCTCGAACTCTATCGCGACGGGATCGACGAGATGCTGCTCGCGCCGAACTGGGAGGGGGTCGACGATCCGATCGAGAAAATCTTCGCCTTGCTCGCGGGTTACCGAACGCATTTGATCGTCACCGACTGCACCTATGGTTGCCCGATCGGCAGCCTCGCGCTCGAGATCCACGAGCCCGACCCGGTGGTGCGCGACCTGATGGCGGCGAACTTCACCAATTGGTCTACCGCCATCGCGGGCTGCTTCGACGCCGCGGCCGATCGCCTGCCGGCGAACACCGACGCCAAGGCGCTCGGCGAGTTCGTGCTGACGGTGATGGAGGGCGCGGTGATGCAGGCGCGCACCTATCGCGACATCGGCTATTTCGACCGCAACATTGCTGTATTGCGCGACTATATCACCACATTGCTGGCGGGCGCAAAATCTGGTAGCTTTGCCTGAGTTTTCCGGAGGGGGAGAAGATCATGACCGACGCTGTAAAGACGCCGTGGCATTTGTGGGTGATCGGCGCGCTGTCCTTGCTGTGGAACGCCTTTCCCGTGGTCGATTTCACGATGACCAATATGCAGAGCGAGGCATGGCTGTCGCAATATAATGAGGCGCAGCGCGCGCTGGTGCTCGGCGCGCCGGCCTGGTCGAACATCTGCTGGGCGCTCGGCGGCTTCGGCTCGTTCCTCGGCTCGCTGCTGCTGGTCTTCCGCTCGCGCCATGCGCTGACCGCGTTCCTCGTCTCGGCGGTGGGGCTCGCCGGGGTGACCTATTACCAGCTCGTCGCGAACGGCGCGGCGTTCCGGGAGGCGCTGGGCGACGTGCCGCTGTATATCAGCATCACCATCTGGGTGATCCTGCTCGCGCTGATCTTCTACGCGCGCGCGATGAAGGCAAGGGGCGTGCTGCGTTAGGCAAGAAAGGGTTTAGGGTAGTTCCTGAACCACCCTATATTTCCGTTCGTGTCGAGCGACGTCGAGACACGTGAAGGCACGCGCCACTTCGGCGTGTCTCGACTTCGCTCGACACGGACGGGATTTGTGGGGTGGTTTGCGACCAAAACGTGTCGCAGCCGATCGGCTACTCCAACTCGCCCAATCCCAGCGTCGCCAGCAACGCCCCGCGCGCCCGCCGCACATCGGCGGTCAGCCCGGCCGAGCCCAGGTCGCCCGCGACGATCGCCTCGGGCCAGTGCTTCGCCACCACCTCCGAAATCCGGTCGAGCATATCCGCATCGGCCATGAAGCGCGGATCCACCGCGTTGGGATCGGCAACGACGCGCAGCCGCAGGCAAGCCGGGCCGCCGCCGTTCGCCATCGACTGGCGGACGTCGACGGGCAGCAGGCGGCGGATCGGGCCGTTGCCCGCGACATGCGCCTCCAGCCAGTTCCACACCGCGGGGATCGCCTGCGCCTCGGTCGGCAGCACGAGGCCCATGCCGCCGCCGTCTGACAGCGACACCAGCTGCGCGTTGAACAGATAGGACTTGATCGCATCGGGCAGGCTCACCGCCTCGGCGGGCACCTCGACGATCTCGACCGACGGAAACGCCGCGCGAATCTCTGCATGCGCGGCGTCGCGGTCGTGGAAGGCGGTTTCGTGGGTGAAGAGCACGCGCTCGTTGGCGACCGCGACGACGTCGTTGTGGAAGGCGCCGCCCTGGATCGCGGTGTCCGACTGGCGGATGAAGAGCGTGCGCTTCGGGTCGAGCCGGTGGTGGCGCGCGATCGCCTTCGATGCGTCGAGATGCTGGCGCGCGGGGAAGCGCCCGCCGCCCACGCCATAGACGAAGATCTCGACCCCCGGCGAGCCATGGCCGTCGCAGAGGCGCATATGGTTCGCAGCCCCTTCATCGCCGAAGGGCGCGGGCACCGGGCCGTGCACCGCGAAGGCGGGGTTCGCGAAGGCGAGCTTCAGCTGCTTCAGCGTGCCCTGCCACTCGTGGCTGCGGTGCGGCATGGTGACCAGGTTCGCGACCGTGAGGTGGCATTTGCCATCGCCGCTGTCGGGCGCGGGGGAGACCGTCGCGGCATTGGCGGCCCACATCGACGAGGCCGACCAGGCCTGCGCGCGCAGATGCGGCTCGGCGGCATCGAGCGTCGTCCCGAGCACCTCGAGCCACGCGGCATCGGGCCGGTCGAGCGGGCAAAAGAAACCCTGCGGCAGCCCGAGCGCCAAATTGTGGCGCATCTTGTCGAGGCCCTGCAGCGCCGCGGCGCGCGGCTGCGACACATCGCCGGCGTTGCTCACCGACGCGATATTGCCGCGGCTGAGCCCGGCGTAGTTGTGCGTCGGGCCGATGATCCCGTCGAAATTGATCTCGGTCAGCATCAGCGCGCGATCCAGCTGATCGCGTCGCCCGCACCGACGCCCAATATGCGCGCGGTGTCGGCGTCGATCGTGCCGTCGGCGCCGACCTTGCCGAAACAGCAGCGGAAATCGGCGAGCCGCCCGGCCGCGACCAGCGCATCCTCGCCGCCGTCGCGGACCCCGGTCACCTCGACATGCCGGGCGTCGCGGACGCTCGCGACCTGGTCGGTGCGCGCGGTCATCGTCGGGCCGCCGTCGAAGATGTCGACGTAGTTTTCGAAGGCGAAGCCCTCATTTTCCAGCATCCGCATTGCGGCGCGCCCGGTCGGGTGCGGCACGCCGATGACGCTGCGTGCATGGTCGCTGAGCATCGCGATATAGACGGGGTGCTTGGGCATCAGGTCGGCGATGAACTGGTTGCCGTGCACCGCGTTGAACTGGTCGGCCTCCTGGAAATTCATCCCGAAGAATTTGCCCGCGACCCCGTCCCAGAAGGGCGAGCCACCCGCCTCGTCGATCACGCCGCGCAGCTCGGCGAGGATGCGGTCGGCGAAGCGCGGGCGGTGGCGCGCAATGAACAGGTAGCGCGAACGCGCGAGCAGCAGCCCGAGCCCGCCGGCGCGCGCCGCGGGGTGCAGGAACAGCCCGCCGACCTCGCTCGCGCCGTTGAGGTCGTTGCTCAGCATCAGCACCTGCGCGTGAAAGGTACGGCCGAGCTGCTCGCTATGCTTGCTGTCGGTGCCGATGCGGTAGCTGTAGAAGGGCCAGCGCTGGCCGACCTGCCCGAAAATCTGGCACGTCCCGCGCACTTCGCCGCTGTCGAGATCCTCGAGCATCATGAGGTACAGCTCGTCCGACGGATATTCCTTGTCCGACGCGAAACTCGCCTCGGTGCGTTCGAGCTTGGCGCGCAAGGCCTTTTTGTCGGGGGGCAGGTTGGTAAAGCCGCCGCCGGTCAGCTTCGCCATCTCGTAAATGCTCTGCAAATCGCCCGGCTTGGCCGCCCGGATCACATAATTCACACCGTCCCCCGTTCCGCTATTCTCATCATGGTCAGCGCCGACAATTGCGCCCGTTCGGCCAGGCTGTCGACGATCAGAAATTCGTCCGAACTATGAATGGCGCCGCCGCGCGGGCCCATGGTGTCGACCACGGGCACGCCGCACGCCGCGATATTGTTGCCGTCGCACACCCCACCCGTCGCGTTCCAGCTGATCGGCGGCAGGCCGAGCGCCGTGCCGCAGTCGCGCACCAGCTCGAACAGGCGCGTCGCCGCGGCGTCGAGCGGCTTGGGCGGGCGGTTGAAGCCGCCGTGGAGGTGGCAATGCACGTCATGCTCACGCGACACCGAGGCGATCGCATCGCGCAGCGCCGCTTCGGCCGCGACCATCGCCGCGGGGGTCGAGGGGCGCATGTTGACGCGCAGGATCGCGCTGTCGGGCACGACATTGTTCGGGCCGCCGCCGTCGATCTTCGCGGGATTGACCTTGAGCTCGGGCGATTTGAGCTTCGCCAGCCGCAGCGCAAGGTCGGCGGCGGCGAGCAGCGCGTTGCGCCCGTCGTCGGGGTTGCGCCCGGCGTGCGCCGACAGCCCGTGGACGGTGACGCTGAAATTGCCGCTCCCCGGCCGCGCCCCCGCGAGCGTGCCGTCGGGCAGAGCGGGTTCGTAGGTCAACGCGGCGGTCTTACCTTTCGCGAGCTGCGCGATCAGCGCGGCGGAGGCGTGGCTGCCCGTCTCCTCGTCGCTGTTGATCATCACATCGTAACCGACGCGCTCCGCGAGCGGCGAGGCTTCGAGCGCGGTCAGCGCGGCGAGGATCACCGAAATCCCCGCCTTCATGTCGGCGGTGCCGGGGCCGTTGAGCACCCCAGGCTCCAGCCACTGCAATGTCTGGAACGGATGATCGGCGGCGAACACCGTGTCCATATGCCCGGTGAGCAGCAACTGCACCGGCGCCTGGGGCCGCACGCGCAGGTGCAGATGGTCGCCGCGCTGGGTGGTCTTTAGATTCCCTGCGGCATCGACGCTCTCGACCGGATCGGGCGCGACGAGCCGGATGTCGCCGGGCAGCGCCGCAAAGCTGTCGGCGAGCATCCCCGCCACGGTCTTCAGCCCCGCGAGGTTCCCGGTGCCGCTATTCACCGCCGCCCAGCGCTCGACCTGCGACAGCATCGGCGCATCGGCGGCGACGTCGAGCGTCGCGCTTTCGGGGGCGGTGAGGGCGGTCATCGAACCGCTATAGCGAGCGGGAAAGGGCTTTTGCACCCCCCGCATCGCGCGATGCTATGGCGCTTTCGCGGCCGGCTTGAGCAGCGACGTATAACCGTGCAATTGCAGGGCCTTACGCGGGGACAATTCGGACGCGAGGCGCGCGAGTTCGGCTTCGGCCTGCTTCGCCTTGCCCAGCGCGAACAGGCTCCGCGCCCGCTCGACGCGCGCGCGCTGGCGGACGTCGAGATTGCCGAAGGGATCGAAGAAGCTGTCGATCCGCGCGCCGTCCTTGACGCCGTTCCAGGTAAAGGGCGTCGCCGCGGCGGGATCGGCGGCGATCGCCTCGTAACGCCGCGCCGCTTCCGCCGGCGCGACCCTGCCGGTCAGCAGCGCGTGACGCGTCGCGAACAATTTGCCCTCCGGGGTGGTGCTGCCGAAATCGGTCAGCACGCGCCCCACCCAGTCCCAATTCACATTGCCGGTACCCGCCTGCATGCCGAGCAGGTTAAAGGCGAGGATCGCGCCGCGATGCGCCTGCGTCGTGGCGGCGCGCACTGCCGCTTCGTCGGGCCGCCCGAGGCTCGACGGCGCGACCAGCTCGATCGTCGCGTCGTGGCCGAGAATGGCTTCGATGTCGGGCTTGTGGAAATAGCCGACGACCACGACCAGCGTTTGGCCCGGCCGCGCTTTCGCGGCGGCGCGGATGCGCTGCGCCTGCATATAGGTGCGGTAGAGATAAAGGCGGCGCGGCAAGTCGCGGTCGGCGCGCGGCGCGGGCTCGCCGGCCCATTTCTGCAGCGGCGCCAGCGCCGCCGGATCCTCGGCGGCAAAGAAATCCCACGCCAGCGTCTTGGTATCGGGAAAGGTCAGAAAGCCCTGGAACCCCTGCGGCTTGCGGATTTCGGGCGGGGTATCGAGGTCGAGCCCGAAACCGAGCAGCTGGTCGTCCATCGGCGGGGTCCAGTCGATCGGGCAGAGCTCGGTCCCCCGCGCCGCGGCCCAGGGCAGGATCACGCCCTGCACCTCATAGGTGAACTCGTAATAATCGCCGCGCGAGGCCTGTTCGGGCGGACGTTCGATACACACCGCGTCGGGCTTTGCCATGTCGAGCCAGGCGGCGAGGGTGCCCGGCTGGTCCTGTTCGGCGACGAGCTGGGCGGTGTGGTCGACGCCGAGGATCGCGACGCGCGTCTTCGCCTCTGCCGCCGCCGCGAGCCGGGGCAGCGCCGCGGCGCAAATCAGCATGGCGAGGAGGGCGGCGGCGCGGCGGCGTATCGATGGCGGCACGGTCGGTCTTTCGATGGGGGCGGGGCGTTCGCATAGCATGGCGCTGCGGCGCGGCAAGCGCCGCCCCGGCCGGGCGGGATCGCGTGGCCGGGTGAGCGGGCTGGCGGCAGCGGCGTTCAGCGTCCGCGCGCGAACCAGATGATGTGGCGGCCGCCCTTGCCGCTGCTCCGCGCGCGGACGGAGACTTCCTCGACCGCGAAGCCCGCCTCTTTCAGCCGCCGCGCAAAGCCCGCGTCGGGCGCCGCCGACCAGATCGCGAGGATGCCGCCCGGCCGCAGCGCCGCTTTGGCGCGCGCCAGCCCCGCCATCGAATAGATACGGTCGTTGCCCTCGCGCGTCAGCCCGTCGGGCCCGTTGTCGACGTCGAGCAATATCGCGTCGTACCGCCGCACCGCGCTGCCGATCACCGCACCGACATCGTCCAGCGCGACATCGACGCGCGGATCATCGAGGCAGCCCGCGGTCAGGTCCGCCATCGGCCCCTTCGCCCAGTCGATCACCTCGGGCACCAGCTCGGCGACGGTCACCCGCGCCTCGGGGCCCAGCCGCGCGAGCGCCGCGCGCAGCGTAAAGCCCATGCCATAGCCGCCGATCAGCAGGTGCGGCGCGGCGTTCCTCCCCAGCCGGTCGCACGCCATCTCGGCCAGCGCTTCCTCGGACCCGCTCATCCGGCTGGTCATCAGCTCGCTATGGCCGAGCGTGATGAAATAATCGGCGCCGCGCTGGAACAGGCTGAGTACATCTCCGTCGGGAACGGGCGCGGTGGCAAGGAGGATGCGCGGGGTCATGGCGGGGCTATAGGCGGCGGGGCTCGGTTTGGCACCCCTTGGCGGAGCGGCCGCGATAGCGCCGGGCGGCGAGGGCGGTTTTCAGCCGGGGGGCAACGTTAAGGATGCTCGCCATCGCAGGTCGATAGGGAGGTCTTCAGGGCGGCTTTCCACCCAAAGCCGCCCTTCGTCGCCGGTGGCCGCCCGCCTCATATTCTGCAACAAGGGCCGCAGGGGGATTTTCCAATGGGCAGTAGCAGATATCTGAACCGGTCGACGCCGGGGGTCTATATCACCGAGGTCGATGCCTTCGGCAGCGCCATCGTCGGCGTCGCGACCGCGGTGGCGGTCTTCGTAGGCTATACCGAATTCGCGGGCGACCCGGCGACCGGCACGTCGCTGTACAACACCCCCGTCGCGATCACGTCGATGGCCGACTATGAGGCTTATTTCGGCGGCGCCGACCGGCCGCCCTTCGTTGTCGCGCCCAGCGCGACCGACCCCGCGGGCTTCACCCTTACGCCGCGCCAAGGCGCAGGCCCCGACGGTTTCAACCTGTACCGGCAGATGATGCTCTTTTTCGCCAATGGCGGGGGCAATTGCCATGTCGTCTCGGTGGGCGGCTACCGCGCGGGCGATTATCCGCGGAACGCTGGCGAGATCCGCAACGCGCCGCGCGGTTCGATCGGCGCCGATGCGCTGATAGGTGGGATCAACGCCGCAAGCTATGCGGTCGGGCCGACGATGCTGGTCGTGCCGGAGGCGTGCCAACTGGGCCTCGCCGACTATGGCAAGGTTGCCTGTGCCATGGTGACGCAGGCTGAAAATTTGCAGGACCGCATGGCGATCTTCGACCTGCCGGGCTGCCTCGCCGCCGACAGCTTCGGCGCATTGACCACCGCGCAGGCCGACTTCTGGGACGCGATCGCACCCGCGCTCGCCAGCGCCAGCTATGGCGCCGCCTATGCGCCGGCGGTGCATGCGACGGTCGTCACGACGAACGATATATATTCTACACAGCTGGCAGCGCCCGGCGAAAACGACGCGATCAACGCGATGCTGACCGCAACGGCGGTTTCGCTTTATGAGGGGCCGCAGCTGGCGGCTATTCAGGCGGCGATCGCGACGGCGTTCCCGCCGTCGGCCGGGCTCACCGGCAACGGCCCGCAATATTCGGCCGACGCCTCCAGATATCCGCCGCTCCAGCCGAGCCAGACGCTGGAGCAATGGCAGACATCGCTCGACAATCTGCTCGCCAATACGCTGCCGCTGTACCAACAGATTCAGGAGGCGATGGCCGATGTATTGAACGTCCAGCCCCCCAGCGCCATCATCGCGGGGATATGGGCAAGGAGCGACGCGCAAAACGGCGTGTGGAACACGCCCGCCAATATTGAGCTGGCGTCGGTCGAATCGCCGCTGTGCATGGTGACCGACGACCAGCAAGGCGGTTTCAACGCGCCGGCCAATGGGCTCGCGATCAATATCCTGCGTTTTCTGCGAGATCGGGGGACGGTCGTCTGGGGCGCCCGCACGCTCGACGGCAACAGTCAGGATTACCGCTATATCCAGGTGCGACGCGAGCTGATCTTTATCGAGCAGTCGATCAAGACCGCCCTGCAAGCCTATGTCTTCGCGGCGAACGATCCGACGACCTGGGCGGCGGCGCAAGCCGCGATTTCCGGCTTCCTCACCGGATTGTGGCAGCAGGGCGGGCTGGTCGGCGACACGGCAAGCGATGCCTTTCGGGTGCAATGCGGGTTGGGAACGACGATGACCGCGCAGAATATCCTCGACGGCTATATGATCGTTTCGGTGACGCTGGCGATCACCCACCCCGCCGAATTCATCCAGCTGACCTTCACCCAGACGATGGGCAGTTGAGCCCCCATTGCCAAGCAGCGCACTTCGCGGCATAGGGCGGCGGCCCTTTCCTCCCCGGGTCCACTGGCGCTTGGCGCCGAACCAAAGGGTGCTTTAATGACCGAATTTCTGGACCGCCACGGGCTGTCGATCGATGCGCGGCTGGTCGATTTCGTGCAGGATCGCGCGCTGCCCGGCACGGGGCTCGACGCCGACCGATTCTGGGCCGATTTCGCGGCGCTGCTCGGCAAATTCGCGCCCGAAAATGTCGCGCTGCTCGCCAAGCGCGAACAGCTGCAGGCCCAGATCGACGCCTGGCATATCGAGCGGGCGGGGCAACCCCACGATCCGGCCGCCTATCAGGCCTTCCTGCGCGAGATCGGCTATCTCGTCCCCGAACCCGCGCCCTTCGCGGTCGGCACCGCGAATGTCGATCCCGAGATCGCGACGATGGCGGGCCCGCAGCTCGTCGTGCCGGCGCTCAACGCGCGCTTTGCCTTGAACGCCGCCAATGCGCGCTGGGGCAGCCTCTACGACGCCTTCTACGGCACCGACGCGCTCGACGCGCCGCCCGCGAAGCCCGGCGGCTACGATGCCGACCGCGGCGCCGCGGTGATCGCGCGGGCGAAGGCTTTCCTCGACGAGGCAGCACCGCTGGCGTCGGGCAGCTGGGCCGACTGGACCGGCGGAACCCCCGACCTGGCCGACCCCGCGCAGTTTGTCGGCACCAAGGACGGCGGGCTACTGCTCGAGCATAACGGCCTCCACATCGAACTGGTGATCGACCCCGCGAGCGCGATCGGCAAGACCGACCCCGCGGGCATCGCCGACGTGCTGCTCGAAGCCGCGCTTACGACGATCATCGACCTCGAAGACAGCGTCGCCGCGGTCGACGGCGAGGACAAGGTGCTGGGCTATGCCAACTGGCTCGGGCTGATGCGCGGCGATCTGACCGAAGTGTTCGCCAAGGGCGGCGCGACCGTCACCCGCGCGATGGAGCCCGACCGCGACTGGACCGCGCCCGACGGCAACGCCTTCACCCTGCCGGGGCGCAGCGTGATGTTCGTGCGCAACGTTGGGCATCTGATGACCAACCCGATGGTCAGGCTCGCCGATGGCAGCGAAGCGCCCGAGGGCCTCTGCGACGCGGTGTTTACCAGCCTCTGCTCGCTGCACGATTTGAAGGGTCTCGGCACGCTCAGGAACAGCCGCACGGGCAGCATCTATATCGTCAAGCCCAAGCAGCACGGGCCCCAGGAATGCGGCTTCACCGACCGCCTGTTCGACGCCGTGGAAGACATGCTCGGCCTCGCGCGCCACACGATCAAGGTCGGGGTGATGGATGAGGAGCGCCGGACGTCGGCGAACCTCGCGGCGTGCATTCACGCGGTGAAGGACCGCATCGTCTTCATCAACACCGGCTTCCTCGACCGCACCGGCGACGAGATCCACACCAGCATGCGCGCGGGGCCAATGATACCCAAGGGCGAGATGAAGGCGAGCGACTGGATCGCGAGCTACGAGGATCGCAACGTCCGCATCGGCCTCGCTTGCGGGCTTTCGGGCAAGGCGCAAATCGGCAAGGGCATGTGGGCGATGCCCGACCTGATGCGCGCGATGCTAGACGCCAAGATCGGCCATCCGAAGTCGGGCGCGAACACCGCCTGGGTGCCATCGCCGACCGCCGCGACCTTGCACGCGCTGCATTATCACCAGGTCGATGTGTTCGCACGGCAGAAGGAGATCGCGGGCGAGGCGGTGCCGTCGCTCGATCGCCTGCTCAACATCCCCGTCGCCACCGGCCGCAACTGGAGCGAGGCCGAGCTGACGCGCGAACTCGATAACAATTGCCAGGGTATTTTGGGTTATGTCGTGCGCTGGATCGACCAGGGCGTCGGCTGCTCGAAAGTGCCCGACATCGACGATATCGGCCTGATGGAGGACCGCGCTACGCTGCGGATCAGCAGCCAGGCGCTCGCCAACTGGCTGCTCCACGGCGTGTGCACCCCTGAAAAGGTCGACGTTGCGCTGGCCCGCATGGCGGCCAAAGTGGACATGCAAAACGCGGGCGATCCGCTCTACGAAAAGCTCGCCCCCGACGGTATCGCCTACCAGGCGGCGCGCGCTTTGATCTTCGAGGGCGTGACGCAGCCGTCGGGTTATACCGAGCCGTTGCTGCACGAGTATCGCCGGAAGAAGAAGGCGGCGTAGGGACGGGCGGGGGCCGGCGCTATGCGCGCGAGCGGATACGCCGCCCCATAATCCGTTCGTGTCGAGCGAAGTCGAGACACGCTCGGGAAGCGCCTGCCTGCGGGGTGTCTCGACTTCGCTCGACACGAACGGGAACGGAGGATGATCGCAAGTCATCTCACCCAACCCACCTTGCACATCGCGGCAAAATGCTATTCGATTGAGGCGCATGACCACCGCGCCGCACAATCATGATTTCCTCGCCGCGTCGCACGACGACAATGCGCGGCGCACCCTGTGGGTCGTCGCACTTACCGCGGTGATGATGGTTGGCGAGATCGTCGCGGGCTATATCACCGGGTCGATGGCGCTGCTCGCCGACGGTTTTCATATGGCGACGCATGCGGGCGCGCTGGGGCTCGCCGCGGTGGCTTACGGCTATGCCAAGCGCCACCGCGACAATCCGCGCTACAGCTTCGGCACGGGCAAGGTCGGCGACCTCACCGGCTTCGCATCGGCGCTGATCCTCGGGCTGTTCGCGATCGGCATCGCGGCCGAATCGGTGCTGCGGCTGATCGACCCCGAACGCGTCGACTTTGCCAGCGCCACATTGGTCGCCGTCATCGGCCTCGCGGTGAACATTGTCAGCGCCTTGCTGCTGATGGGCGGGCACGACCATGGCCACAAGCACGGCCATGATCACGACCATCACGGCCATGATCACCACCACAGCCACGGCCACGATAACAACCTCCGCTCGGCCTATCTCCATGTGCTCGCCGACGCGCTGACCTCGGTGCTGGCGATCGCGGCTTTGCTCGCAGGGCGTTATCTCGGCTGGCGCTGGATGGACCCCGCGATGGGCATCGTCGGCGCGATTGTCATCGCGCGCTGGTCGTGGAGCCTGATGCGCGACACCGCGGCGGTGCTGCTCGACGAGACCGACGGGCGCATCGCCGATGCAGTCCAGCGCGAGGTCGCGGCGATGGGCGTGCGGCTGGTCGACCTCCACGTCTGGCGCGTCGGCCCCGGCGCGCACGCCGCGATCGTCGAGGTCGAGGGCGGACTGCCCTGCGCGGCGATCCGCGACCGGCTCGAACATATCGCCGGGATCGGCCATTTGACCGTCGCGGTGCGCTGAAGCCTGCGCTTTTCAGCGATTGCTCAGCTTTCGCTCATGACGCTCACCCGCGATGCCGGGCAGGGCAGGGCCTCCATTTTTCGGGAGGTTTTTATGGACGATGTACGAAAGAGCGGCGGCATGCCGTGGCGGCTGATCGGCTGGGGCGGCGCGATCGCGCTGCTTGCGGTGCCGCTGGTCGCGATGCAGTTCAGCGACGAGGTCGTGTGGACCGCCGGCGATTTCCTGTTCGCCGCCACGATGTTCGGCATCGTCGGCTGCACCTTCGAGGTCGCGGTGCGGATGAGCGGTAACATTGCCTATCGCGCCGGCGCCGCGCTCGGCCTGCTCGCCGGGCTGCTGCTTGTCTGGGTCAATGGCGCGGTCGGTTTCCTCGGTGACGAGGGCAACCCGTGGAATCTCCTCTTTGCGCTCGTGCTGCTCGTCGCCATCATCGGATCGGCGATCGGCCAGTATCGCGCCGCGGGCATGGCGTGTGCTATGGCCGCCGCCGCCGCGGTGCAGGTCGGCATCGGCGTCGTGGCGCTCGCGGCGAGGCTCGGCTCGGCGGGGCCGGCGGGGCTTTATGAAGCGGTGCTCGGTACCAGCCTGTTCGCCGCGCTCTGGCTGCTCTCGGCGGCGCTGTTCCTGAAGGCGGCGCGCGACGCGGCGGGCGCCTAATTTGGCGATCCCGTACAATAAGCCCTTGCCTTTCCCTGATATCCGCCGTCACCTGACGGCGGGGAATGCAGGGGGCAGGGGCGATGACGGCACCGTTCAATTTCGGGCAGCTCAAATTTCTGAAGACGCTGACCGAGGCGCTGTTTCACGGCGTCGACATGGTCATCACCGCCGACGACGTCGTGCAGAATGTCGCGACGCTGTTCGGCAAGGTCGGCGGGACCAAGCTCGACGAGCTGCAATTCTCGCTCGACATGACCGAGCTGGCGCTGGGGCCGGTGTTTGTCGAACTCGACGTCGCCGACCGCGCCGAGCGCGTTGCGAACCGGCTGCAGAACAGCGACTTCGACCTGTTCCAGGACATGGCGCGGCTGCGCGGAATTATATATGCGTGCTATTACGGCTATTGGCAGGGCGGCGACCAGCCGCGGGGCGCCGGGCAGGACGCCAATGAGGCGAACCCGGTGCACAAGCAGATCGGCTTCACCCTGCCGAAATTCCGTACCCGCATCGACCCGCCCGACCTCCCGATCGAGGATGTGCGCGGCCGCGAGATCGACGACGACCATATCCTCTCCGCCGCGACGCTGGAGGATGAATATGATGTCGTCGTCATCGGCTCGGGCGCCGGAGGCGCGGTCGCGGCGCATAATGTCGCGGCGCAGGGCTATAAGGTGCTGATCGTCGAGGCCGGCCCCTTCTACCCCTCGCACCGGATCACGCACCACGAGCTGGAGATGATCGCCGCGCTCTACAAGCATGGCGGGGTGCAGACGACGACCAACAGCGATTTCGTGATCTTTCAGGGGCGTAACGTCGGCGGCTCGTCGACGGTCAACAACGGCATCTGCCTGCGCGTCAACGAAGACGGCCGCACCCACCCCGACGCGCCCGACGTGCTCGCCAAATGGGCGAGCATCGGCGCGCCGATCGACCCCGCCGCCTTCCACGCGAGCTACGACGCGGTGCAGGCGAAGCTCGGCATCGCGCGCGCCGAACCGCGTAGCGGGCGGCATAACGGCACGCACCTCATCGACGGCTGGCTGAGGCACGCCGCGGCCTCGACCGACCCACGCGAAAAGCGCGCGATCGCCGACTGGTTCGACAAGAATTTCGGCCCGCCGAACACGCCCAGCGCCTGCGCCTATTGCGGCTATTGCAATTCGGGCTGCCCCTATGGCCGCCGCATGGGCATGGCGCAGACCTATCTGCCCCACGCGTGCCGCGACCATAAAGCGCGCATCCTGCCCGAGACCAAGGCCGAGGAAATCCTCTGGCAGGACGCATCGAACGGCAAGATCGAGGCCGAGGCGGTGCGGTTGGTGATGCCCGACGGATCGCACCGCATCGTCCGCGCACGCGTCGGCGTCGTCGTCGCGGGCGGCACGATCGCCTCGTCCAAACTGCTCGATAGTAGCGGCATCCAGGGCACCGGCTACCAGATCTCGCTCAACGTCGCCTCGCCCGTCGTGGCGCTGATGCCGGCTGGCGTCGGCGGCAAGGCGTGGGACGAGGACCAGATGACGAGCTATGTCGACTGCGGCCAATATCTGCTCGAAAGCCATTTCCAGCCGCCGATGGCGATGGCGTCGCTGATGCCCGGCTGGTTCGGCACACACGCCGAGCGGATGAAGAATTTCAGCCGCGTCCATTCAGCGGGCATCCTCTTCCCCGCCGACCGCCGCGGGCAGGTCGTCGACGGCAAGCTCAAATTCGTGCTCGACGTCGAGGACGATCTGCCCGTGCTGCGCGATGCGATGGCGACGCTGACCAAGGTCCATTTCGCCGCGGGCGCGGTCGAATGCTATCCCGCGCTGGCGAGCGGCAAGACGATCACGCCCGACATGGACGTCGACGAATTTTTCTTCCGCGAAATCAGGCAGCAGGACGACCTCACCCTGTCGAGCAGCCACCCGCACGGCGGCAATGCGATCAACGAGAATCCGCAATATGGCATCGTCGACCCCGAATGCCGCGTGCATGGCACGACCAATGTGCTGGTCACCGACGCCAGCACCTTCCCCAGCTGCATCCGCGTCAACGCGCAATGGACGACGATGGCGATGGCGCAATATGCGACCGGGCGCGGCGATCCGTTCCGGTGAGGGCTTAAACAATCCTCTCTTCCCGTTCGTGTCGAGCGAAGTCGAGACACGCCGAAGCGCCGCGCGTCCCAAGCGTGTCTCGACTTCGCTCGACACGAACGGCTAAGGGGCGAGCGAAATGACCTTCACCGTCGCCGCCCTCTATCGCTTCGCGCCCTTCGAGGACCCTGCCGCGCTGCGTCAGCCGCTGCTTGACCTCTGCGCCGCGCAAAGTGTCAGGGGCACGCTCCTCCTCGCGCGCGAAGGCATCAACGGCACCGTCGCCGGGCCCGCCGAGGGCATCGCCGCCGTCATCGCCCATATCCGCGCGCTCCCCGATTGCGCCGAACTCGACGTCAAATATTCGACCGCCGCCGTCATGCCCTTCCAGCGGCTGAAGGTGCGGCTGAAGAAGGAAATCGTGACGATGAAGGTGCCGGGCATCGACCCGTCGCGCGACGTCGGCCGCTATGTAGACCCCGCCGACTGGAACACGGTGATCGCCGATGCCGATACGGTGGTCATCGACACCCGCAACGGCTTCGAGGTCGGCTACGGCAGCTTCGACGGCGCGATCGACCCGCAAACGAAGAGCTTCGGCGATTTCCCCGGCTGGTGGCGTGATCACAAGGACGAATTTGCCGGCAAGCGCATCGCGATGTTCTGCACCGGCGGCATCCGCTGCGAAAAATCGACCGCGTTCCTGCGCAGCGAGGGTGTCGACGATGTCGTGCATTTGAAGGGCGGCATCCTAGCCTATCTCGAAGCGGTGCCGGAGACGGAGAGCCGCTGGCACGGCAGCTGCTTCGTCTTCGACGAGCGCGTGAGCGTCGGCCACGGGCTGGTCGAGGTGGGGGAGAAGGACGGCTCCCCTCCCTGAAAGGGAGGGTCGTTCGCTCCGGACGGCGTTATCGTCCAACGCGTCCTCTCGCTCTCCTTTCGTCGTCAGTTTGCGCGCGCGGCACCATATTCGACCCAGCCGAAGGGCCGCGGGCTCTTGGGCATATACATCGCGCCCTGCCGCTCGACCGCGAAGCCGGCCGCGGCGTAAGCGTCCGAAATCGGGCGGGTGAGGTGGCAATTGCCGCCGATGCGTTTCCACACGGGCTCGATCCGCCGCTGCCATTTCGCGACACCGGCATCGGGCGCGCCGCCATGCTCGAGAAATAGCGCGGTCCCGCCGGGCTTCAGCACACGGCGGATTTCGCTCAGCACTGCCTTCTGCTCGGCCACCGAGCAGAGGGTGAAGGTCGTCACCACCGTGTCGAAGCTTGCATCGCCGAAGGGCATCGCCTCGCCGACCCCGCCCTGGATATCGGCGTCGATGCCGTGCGCCGCCGCCGCGGCGCGGCTCATCGCCAGCAACTCGGGCGAGGGATCGAGCCCGGCGAAGCTCTTCACCCGCGCGCGATCGTAAAATTCCATGTTGATGCCGCCGCCGCAGCCGAGCTCGAGCACATCGCCCGCCGCATGCGGCACGACCTTGCTCCTCGCCTTCATGATCTGCCCCTGCGAACAGGCGCATTTGATCAGTCGCGGAACGCCATGCCTCTCCCACCAGCTCGCCATAAAGCGGACTCCCCTTGGCGCGCAGCCTGTCCCTTGCTAGCGCGCTTGGCAACACCCATCTGTGCGCTCCGCCACAGGGATAGAAAGACGATCATGCCCGCCACCCACCACACCAAGATGCTCATCCTCGGTTCCGGCCCCGCGGGCCTGTCCGCCGCGATCTACGCCGCGCGCGCGGGCATGATGCCGATCGTGGTGCAGGGGCTCCAGCCCGGCGGCCAGCTCACCATCACCACCGACGTCGAAAACTACCCCGGCTATGCCGAGGTGATCCAGGGCCCCTGGCTGATGGAACAGATGACCGCGCAGGCGGTGCATGTCGGCACCAGCATGATCTGGGACACGATCGTCGACGTCGACCTGTCGCAGCGCCCGTTCAAGCTGACCGGCGACGGCGGCGACGTCTATCTCGCCGAAACGCTCGTGATCGCGACCGGCGCGCAGGCCAAATGGCTCGGCGCGCCCGGCGAGCAGGCACTGGGCGGCAAAGGCGTCTCGGCCTGTGCGACGTGCGATGGCTTCTTCTACCGCGGCAAGAAAGTCGTTGTCATCGGCGGCGGCAATACCGCGGTCGAGGAAGCGCTGTACCTCACCAACCACAGCGACGATGTGACGCTCATCCACCGCCGCGATCATCTGCGCGCCGAAAAGATCCTGCAGGACCGCCTCTTCGCCAACCCGAAGATCAAGGTCCTCTGGAACAAGAAGGTCGACCGCTTCGTCGCGGGCGAGGGCGTGTCGGGCCTCGTCGGCGTCGACCTGATCGACACCGTCACCGGCGAGGCGAGCCACGAGCCGACCGACGGCGGCTTCGTCGCGATCGGCCACAGTCCCTCGACCGAGCTCTTCAAGGGCAAGCTGCCACTCGACGCCGACGGCTATCTCGAAGTCACGCCGGGCACGTCGCTGACGAGCATCCCGGGCGTCTTCGCCGCGGGCGACGTCACCGACAAGGTCTACCGCCAGGCCGTTACCGCCGCGGGCATGGGCTGCATGGCGGCCTTGGATGCGGAGCGGTTTCTGGCCGAGGCCGAGTATCACGGGATGGTGGATGCCTGATCGCCACGAAGACGATCCGCGCAGAGGCGCAGAGGCCGCAGAGATTCTGGTTCGCGCGGAGCAGCGGAGGCGCGGAGAAAATTCTCCTACCTCGTTCGTGCTGAGCTTGTCGAAGCACAGTCCTTCTCCCGCCCCGAAGAAAAGAACGGCCCTTCGACAAACTCAGGGCGAACGGATCTAAAATCCTCTCCGCGCCTCCGCGTCTCCGCGCGAACAATTTCTTCTTCTCTGCGGTCTCTGCGCCTCTGCGCGAAAATATTTCTAGCCGAGCGCCGCCAAAATCCGCTCCGCCAGCCACTCGCCATCCTTCCCCGCAAAACTATGCGAAGGACTCGCCAGCCGCTCGATGCGGATCGACCCCGCGTTCGCCTCGATATGCGCCAATGACGGCGCAAGCTTTTCCATAAACGCCTGCGCCGTCCGGTCTCCGGTCGCGAGCAATATCGTCACCGGGCAGAACATCTCCGCCAGCGTCGCGTCCAGTTCACCTGCAAGGCTGCCGAACGCCGGCGCCGCCGGCTTCTTGCGCATCGCCGACAGCCCACGCGCGAGCTTCTTCAAATCGATCTCGCCCTTCACCAGCCGCAGCAGGCTTTTCGGATCCTTGAGCCGCGTTAGATAGCGCGAGCGGATCGCCGACGCCGGGGGCAGGGCGGGTTCTTCCGCTTCGCCCTCGTCGCCGCAGTCGTCCTCATAAGTCCAGGGATTGGCGAGGATCAGCCCGTCGACCGCCAGCGGCTGGTGCAGCAGCAAGGCGCTCGCCGCGTCGCAATTGCCGAAGGCGACCACGCGTGTCAGCTGCGGCGCGGCCTCGCGGAACGCCGCGAGTGCCGCCGCGATGTCGGGCCCGCTCGACCGGTAGCCGCCGTTGTCGCCGTCGCTGTCGCCGATCCCGCGCCGGTCGAAGCGGAACACCGGATGTCCGGCCGCAGCGCTGCGCTGCGCCAGCATCGCCATGCCGCGATGCGCACCGCTGCGGATCTCGTTGCCGCCCGATACGATGAGAAGGCCGGTCGAGCCTGCCGCCTCGTCGAGCGTCGCGGCAAGCACCGCGTTCTCGCATGCAAAGTTCAGCGGGCGCCGCATGTCGCGCTCCAAGCCGCAATGTCGTCGGCGATCGCCTCGGCCATCGCCGCATCCTCGCCCGGCTCGGCGCGCAGCCACAGGGGCGTTCCCGCGATCCCGTCGGCGCCCAGCGCGACGATGCGCAGCGGTTCAACCGGCTGGGCCTCGGCGGCGCCCAACTGCGCGACCATCGCAGGCGAAAGGCGATTGCCCGCTAACAAGAGCGGTTCGTTCTTCGCGGTCTCGCTCAGGCTCTCGATCGACGAGGTCACCCCCGCCTCGCGATCCGCCGACACCCGCGCGCGCAGCAGGGTGCGCAGCAAAGATGAACCACCGACCGGGGCCAAGCGCCACCAGCCAGCTGCCGCGACTGGATGATCGATCAAGCAACCGCCGCGCACCGATGCCACCAGCACCGGCCCGTCGATCCCGGCCGCAACCTCCGCCAGCGCCACCTGCCAGTCCGAAAGATCGACATCTTCCAGCGCCACCAAACTCTCATTCTGCCCCGGCAGATCGGGCATGACCGCCGCAACGCCGCGCGCGGCGAGCGCCCGCATCGCCAGCACCAGGGTGCGGCGCGTGCGGTTCGCTTCCTCGAACAGCGGCGGAACGATCAACACGGTCGCGCGCGGCGCACCGGCGGGCTCTATGCGCAAGATATGCTCGTCCATGCGCGCGCCCGATAAATCTCAGTCGGTCACTTTGCGCAGCGAAAAGGCCAGCAAATTGCCGTAGGTTTCGAAAATCTCGCCGTCGATCTCGTCGTCGTCGATGATGATGCCGAGGCGATCCTCCATCTCGGTCAGCACCGTCGCGACCGCCATCGAGTCGAACTCGGGCAGTTCGCCGAACAGCCCGCTCTTTTCGGTCAGCGCTGCGGCGCGGGCCTCGCCCAGGCCCAGGATGTCCGCGAGCAAGGAGCGGAGCGTAGCATCGACGCCAGAAGGGGAGGGGGCGGCGGAAGTATCGGTCATCACGTCCTCACTCGCGCCCCAGCTTCGAGCGCGCAAAAGCCTTTATCGCGGGCCCCCATGCCGCGATGTGCGCCGGATTGAAAGCCTCCAATCGCCACAGCGGCTCGTGCCGGTTCATCCAGTCCTTCTTGTAGCCGTCGTTGCCGGTGCCGAAATCGACGCGCGCCACTTGATCGACCTCGATCACATGGCGAAACAGCGCCGCCGACAACAAGGTTCCCGGCGAGGCTTTTAGGCTATCCTCGACATGCGCCAGCTTGTGGATGAAGGCGGTGCCGTCCTCGACCGTCCAGAACTGCGCTGCAACCGGAATCCCCTCGATCCGCGCGATCCCCATGCGAAAGGTGCCGCGGCGGCTCTCGGTCTCGGCAAAGGCGCGCAGCAGTGCCGGGTCGCCCTCCTCGGGTTTCCAGCTCGCGGCATAAATGCTTTCATAGGCGGCCCAGCTGCCGGGGTCATATTCGGTCAGCAGCTGGATATCGACCACGCCCTTCTTCGCTTTGCGCTTGACGGTGTTCTTGAGCGCGCCCGGACGGCCCTCCCACCAGTCGTCGTGGCTCATGCCCTTTAGGTCGAGCCAGTGGCGGTCGCCCGCGGGCACCGCCTTGACCCACCAGCCCGCCGCGCGCATCGCGCTCGCCACATCGGCCTGCGCGGCATCGGGGACCGGATAGAGCGTCAGCCGCCTGCCGCGCTTTTTGAGCTTCGCGAACAGCGCGCGCAGCGCCGCCGCGCGGTCGCCTTCGCCCACGAACAACGGCCGGATCGCAAAACTATACCAGTTGGTGAGCCCGCTCAGCTGCCCGGCATGGTCGCGGCGCAGCGGCAGCCATGCGGTCACCGCCCCCGCCTCGCCATAAGCGTCGACCCGTGCTTCGCCCGCAAAACCATGCGCGGCGAGCAGGTCGAACCATGCCGCGCGCTCGAACGGCGAGGCAGGCGCACCCGCGCGCGCGTCGGCGGGTAGCCCCGCCTCATCATTAGCGCGAAGTTCACCGTTCCCTTGCATAGGCTGGCGCTCTATCACCACACTCCTAAGAACCGATGACCGAGCCCCTAATCCCAACGTCGCGCCCGATCGACCATCTCGCCCTTTGCGGCGCGAGCGATGCACCCGCGCTGCTGATCGGCGACAAGGTTACGACCTTTGCCGAGCTCGACGCGGGCGTCGGCCGCCTGGCGTCGTGGCTGCTCGAACAGGTCGGTGGCCCAGGCGAACGCGTCGCAAGCTGGAGCGCGAAGACACGGCTTGCGTGCCTGATGCCGCTCGCAGCGGCGCGCGCGGGGCTGATCCATGTGCCGGTCAATCCGCTGCTGAAAGCACCGCAGGTCGCGCATATCCTCTCGGACAGCGGCGCGAAATTGCTCGTCACCAACGCCGCGCGGTCGGACACGCTCGGGGACGCCCTGCCGGTGGAATGCGCGGTGCAGGATCTCAAGATCGCCGAGGAAGTGATTGATTCGGGCGGGCAGTGGCTTCCCCCGTCGCTCGCCGAGCCCGGCGACCTCGCGGCAATCCTCTATACCAGCGGCTCGACCGGGCGCCCCAAGGGGGTGATGCTCAGCCACGCCAATCTCTGGTTCGGCGCGGAGGCGGTCGCCGACTATCTGAAGCTCTTCCCCGACGACCGCGTGCTCGCGGTGCTGCCGCTCAGCTTCGATTATGGCCAGAACCAGCTGCTCTCGACCTGGTATGCCGGCGCCGCGGTCGCGCCGCTCGACTATCTCACGCCGCGCGACGTCGTGAAGGCGGTCGCGCGCCATGGCGCCACGACGCTCGCCGGCGTGCCGCCGCTGTGGGTGCAGCTCGTCGAAAGCGAATGGCCCGCCGAAAGCGCGGGGCATTTGATGCGCCTGACCAACAGCGGCGGCGCGCTGACGCCGTCGCTGATCGACGCAATGCGCGAGACCTTCCCGAACGCCGCCATCTACCCGATGTACGGCCTGACCGAGGCCTTCCGCTCGACCTATCTCGACCCGAAGCTCGTCGCCGATCATCCGACCTCGATGGGGAGCGCGATCCCGCATGCCGAGATCCTCATCTGCCGCCCCGACGGCACGATCACCGCCGACGAGGAGCCCGGCGAGCTCGTCCATTGCGGCCCGCTGGTCGCGCAGGGCTATTGGCAGGATGCAGAGCGCACCGCGTTACGCTTCAAGCCCGCGCCGCGCGCGTCGCGCTATGGCGGCATGTCGGTGTGGTCGGGCGACACGGTTCGCCGCGACGCCAATGGCCTCCTCTATTTCGTCGGGCGCGATGATGCGATGATCAAGACCGCGGGCAACCGCGTCAGCCCGACCGAGGTCGAGGATGTCGCGGTCGCCTCGGGCCTGCTCTTCGAGGCTGTGGCTTTCGGCGTCCCCGACGAACGCCTCGGCGCCGCGATCGTGCTGATCGTGCGCGGCAAGGGTGACGCCGACCGCGATGCGCTGGCGGCCTATCTCAAGGCGAACCTGCCGAATTTCATGCAGCCGCAGACGATCGAATGGCGTCAGGAACTGCCGCGCAACCCCAATGGCAAGCTCGACCGCGTCGCGATCGCCGCGGCCTGGAAGGTGGCGACATGAAACCGCACGGCCCGATCCCACCCGGCTTTGCCGCCGACGCCGACGGCATGCTGCTGATCGGCGGTCGCCGCGCCGACGAGCTTGCCGAGGAAGCGGGCGACACCCCGCTTTTCGTCTACGACTCGCAGCTGCTCACCGCGCGCGTGGCGCAGTGGCGCGCCGCGATGCCCGCCGAGGTGCAGTTGCATTATGCGATGAAGGCCAACCCCTATGGCCCGCTGCTCGGCCATATGGCGATGATGGTCGATGGGCTCGACGTTGCCTCGGGCGGCGAGCTCAAGGCCGCGCGGTCGAGCGGCATGGCGGCGGGGCACATCAGCTTCGCGGGCCCCGGCAAGCGCGACCGCGAGCTCGAGGCCGCGATCAAGGCGGGCGCCACGCTCAACCTCGAATCAGCGGGTGAGGGTGAGCGCGCGCTGGCGATCGGCGCGCGGCTCGGCATCACGCCGCGGCTCGCGGTGCGCGTCAATCCCGACTTCGACTTGAAGGGATCGGGGATGAAGATGGGCGGCGGCGCCAAGCCTTTCGGGGTCGACGCCGTCGAAGTCCCCGTGCTCGTCCGCCGCCTGATCGACGCCGGCGCCGACTGGCAGGGTTTCCATATTTTCGCAGGGTCGCAGGCCCTTGACGCCATGGCCATCGCCGATACCCAGGCGCAGACCGTCGCGCTCGCGGCGCGGCTCGCCAACGCGGCGGGGGCCGTGCCGCCGCTGGTCAACCTAGGCGGCGGCATGGGCGTGCCCTATTTCCCCGGCGACACCGCGGTCGATGCAAAGGCAGTCGGCGACGCCCTCGCGAAAACGCTGAGCGCGCGCGACCCGATGCTCGGCGCGAGCCGTTTCGCGATGGAACTCGGTCGCTGGCTCGTCGCCGAGGCTGGCGTCTATCTGACCCGCATCGTCGACCGGAAAGTGAGCCATGGCGAGACCTTCCTCGTCACCGACGGCGGACTCCATCACCAGCTCGCGGCGAGCGGCAATTTCGGGACGGTGATCCGCCGCAACTATCCGATCGCGCTCGCCAGCCGTTTCGGCGCCGACCCGGTCGAGACGGTGTCGGTGGTCGGCTGCCTCTGCACGCCGCTCGACCGGCTGGGCGACCAGGTCGCCCTCCCGCGCGGCGACGTCGGCGACCTCGTCGCGATCTTCCAGGCCGGCGCTTATGGCGCCACCGCCAGCCCGGCGACTTTCCTCGGGCAGGGTCCGGCGAGGGAGATGCTGATCTGATTTCCTTCTCTCTCGATGGGAGAAGGATACGAAGTCTTATCGCGAAGTGATTAGACGGAGTTGGATGAGGGTGACAGCGCGTTCATGCGCTGTCGCGTGATGCCGAGACCGCACCCCCACCGCTGCGACTAAGCCAGCAAGCTGCCAAGTCTCGCTGCCTCCCCCATCGAGGGGGAGGGCTCAAATGCCCATTTCTGTCCCACCGCGGCACAACTCGCGACGAGCGCGGTGTAAACCTAGCCGACTACTAACGGTATATTCACCCTTTTCCGTCATCGCTGACCCTGACGCATTGGCTTTCGTTCCGGGCATTTAGCCCGCGGCGACGCCCCTGCCGCAGGAAAGGTGATGAGATGAAGACGTCGTTCCCCGCCCTTCGCGCCGCGCGCGTGGCCCTGATTTCGGGCATCGCCGCGACCGCGCTCACCGGATGCATGGGCGGTGGCGGTCCGGCGCCGCAGCTTCCCAGCGCGAACTTCGTCCAGAGCCAGGAAGGGCCCGGCGAGGAATATATCATCGGCCCGCTCGACGAGCTCCAAATCTTCGTGTGGCGCAACCCCGAGCTCGGCGGCAAGGTCCAGGTGCGCCCCGACGGCCGCATCACCACCCCGCTGATCACCGACATGCCCGCGGTCGGCAAGACCCCAACGATGCTGCAGCAGGACCTGAAGCTCCAGCTCAGCCAGTACATCACCGACCCGATCGTGAGCGTGATCGTCACCAGCTTCAACAGCACTTTCTCGCAGCAGGTGCGCGTCGTCGGCGCGACCGAAAAGCCCGCGTCGATCCCGTTCCGCGCCAACATGACGGTGCTCGACGCGATGATCGCGGTCGGCGGCCTCGGCGAATATGCCGCGGGCAACAAGGCGCGCCTCGTCCGCCACGACAAGGGCACGGGCAAGCAACAGGAATATGCGCTGCGCCTCAACGACCTGATCAAGCGCGGCGACATCAAGGCGAACGTCAAGCTGCAGCCCGGCGACGTGATCATCATCCCCGAAAGCATGTTCTGACGCCCACGGCGTAGCTGCTCCCCAGATTTGCCAAGGACTGACACGAGACAATGAACGGCCTTTACGACGAATTCCGGGTGGCGCTGCACAGCGTCTGGACGCGCCGCTGGCTGGTGCTCGGCGTCGCCTGGGGGATATGCATCCTCGGCTGGCTGGTAATCGCCTCGATCCCCAACCGCTATGATTCGCGCGCGCGCCTACTCGTCGACATCAACGAGATCATCCCCGCCGACGCGCAGTCGGGCCCCTATGCCGACCGCGCGCGCATCGACCAGATCCGCGAGACGCTGACCAGCGCGCGCAACCTGGAAAAGGTCGCGATCACCACCGGCATGATCCCCGCGGGCGCGGGCGAGCGCGAAAAGGCCGGCGCGGTCGCCGCGCTGCAAAAGAATATCAAGGTCGTTCCCCAGCAGGACAATATCTTCGAGATCACGTCGAGCATCGGCGTCGGCAGCCTGTCGGATGCCGACAATGCCAAGCTGGCGTCGGGTGTGCTCGACAGCCTGATCACGGTGTTCCGCGACGAGCAGCTGCGCGGCGGACGCATCACCGCGCGCGAGGGCCTCAAATTCCTCGACGCCCAGCTCGCCGACCGCGAAAAGGCGCTGGGCGAGGTCGAGGCGCGCCGCGCGGCGTTCGAGGCGAAGAATATCGGCCTGATCTCCAGCGGCACCGGCTCACCCGGCCAGCGCATCGACCAGGCGCGCGCCGAACTCGGCCAGATCGAGACCCAGCTCGCCGCGGCGCAGGGCGCGCTCGCGGCGGCGAACGGCCAGATGGCGCAAACCCCCGCGACGATCAACGTTCCCGGCCTGAATTCGACCGGCGGCGGCGTCGCGCGCCAGCAGCTCGCGGGCGCGCAGGCCGAACTCTCGTCGATGCGCGCGCGCGGCCTGACCGACGCGCATCCCGACGTCGTTGCGCTCAAGAGCCAGATCGCGTCGCTCAAAGCCATGGCCGACCGCGAAGGCACCGGCGGCGGTGGCGGCGGCAATGCGCAGAACCCCGCTTATGCGACGCTCCAGGCGATGCGCGCTGAGCGCCAGGCGACCGTCAGCGCGCTCAGCGCACGCAAGGCGCAGCTGTCGAACGACATCGCGCAGATCACGACTGCGCAGATCCAGAACCCCGGCGTCGCGTCGGAATATGAGCGGATCAACGGCGAATATACGGCGCTCAAGGCGCAGTACGACCGGCTGATGGCGCAGCGCGAGCAGGTGCGCCTGCGCGGCGAGGTGCAGACCGAGACCGACTCGATCAAGATCGACCTGATCGATCCGCCGACGAAGCCGACCGCGCCCTCGGCGCCCAACCGGCCGCTGTTCCTGACGCTCGTGCTCTTCGCGGGCATCGGCGGCGGCATCGGCGTCGCCTTCGGCCTCGGCCAAGTGCGCACCAGCTACGCCACCGCGGCGAAGCTCGAACGCGCGAGCGGCCTCCCGGTGATCGGCTCGATCACCGAGGTCGTGACGCCCGAGCGCCACGTCGAACGCAAGAAGAAGCTCGTCTGGCTCGCGGGGGGCAGCGGCGCGCTGGTGGCGCTGTTCCTGCTGCTGCTCGTCGCCGAATTCGTCCAGCGCGGCATGGTCGCCTGAGGGGGTTGAAGAGATGAACGAACACCGCCCCGTCAAGCGCACGCCCTCGCTGCTCGAACGCGCTGCCGACATGTTCGGCACCGATCCCGCGGCGGGCGCGCCGACGATCGACCTGTCTAGCCTGCCGCCCGAGCCCGAGAAAAAGGCCAAGGCGAAGAAGCAGTCCGAGCCCGCCGCCGAAGCGCCCGAGGCGCCGAAGGCCGAAATCCTCGAGCCCGTGGTCGAGCCCGCGCCCGTCGTCGAACCCGCGGCGAAAATCTCGCCGCGCAAGGACATCGCCAAGGCCGCGCCGGCGATCGTGCCGACGCGCCAGGGAACGATCGACCGCGACAAGCTCGCGGCGCGCGGCATGGTCGTGCCCGGCGCCGCGGTCAGCGGGATCAGCGAAGAATATCGCATCGTGAAGCGCGAGATCATCCGCAACTTCACCGGCGGCCCCGGCCGCCCCGTGCTGCCGCGCGGCCACCGTGTGCTGATCGGATCGGCGAACCCCGGTGAGGGCAAAACCTTCTCGGCGGTGAATCTCGCGCTCAGCCTTGCGGTCGAAACCGACCACGACGTGCTGCTGATCGACGCCGACATCGCGAAGCCCAGCGTGCTCGAAGCACTCGGCCTCGAAAACGGCCCGGGCCTGATGGACGCGCTCGCCGACCCGCACCTGCCGCTCGGCGACTGCCTGATCCAGACCGACATCGCGGGGCTGAAGGTCATGCCCGCGGGCACGGCGCACATGCACGACACTGAGCTTCTCGCCTCGGCGCGCACCGAGGCTTTGCTCGCGCAGCTCGAAGCGGGGGCGCCCGGCCGCATCATCATCCTCGATTCGCCGCCAGTACTAGCCGCGTCGCCCGCCGCGGTGCTCGCTGGCCATGTCGGCCAGTTGATCATGGTCGTGCGCGCCGACGAGACGCTCGAATCCTCGCTGCGCGACGCGATCGGCCTGATGGGCGCGTGCCCGCACATCCAGCTGCTGCTCAACGGCGTCAAATATTCGCCCGGCGGCCGCCGCTTCGGCACCTATTACGGACAAGGAGGCGCCTGACCATGCGCACCACTCTCCCCCACGCCCGTCGTGGCGTCATGACGCTCGCGGCGCTGCTGCTCGCGGGCACGTCGACCGCCGCGCATGCGCAATTTTCCGGCCCCGAAAGCGGCGGCGGATCGAGCGATAGCGCGTCGGCGCCTGCGGCCGAAAGCGGCAGCGATAACAAGCGCGGCGAACGCGGCGGCAACCGCCGCAGCCAGCGCGTCGTCGACGTCAGCCCCTATCTGGAAGTCGGCCAGGTGCTGACCGCCGATCTCAACGACGGCGGTGACGTGCTCACCTACACGACGCTCGCCGCGGGGGTCGACGCGTCGATCGTGACGCGCCGCGCCGAGGTCGCCGCGACGCTCCGCTACGAATATCGCATCGGCGAATCGGGCGGGCTCGGCGACTCGCACACCGTCAGCGGGCTTCTGCGCGGCCGCTACGAACTCGCGCGCGGCTTCAACGTCGAGGCCGGCGCGCTCGCGACGCGCACCCGCGCCGACGGGCAGGGCAGCGGCGGCGAAGATGTCTTCATCGGCAACGGTGCGAACACCGCCAATGTCTATTCGATCTATGCCGGGCCGACCTTCGCGCGCCGCATCGGCGGGCTCGACGTCGGCGCCGGCTACCGCTTCGGCTACAACAAGGTCGAGGTCGAGGACGCCCCGATCCTCGCGCCCGGCGCGGTCAGCCAGGATATTTTCGACAGTTCGACCAACCATGTCGCCTGGGCCAGTGTCGGGCAGAAGCCCGGCGACCTGCCCTTCGGCTGGCAGGTCTCGGGCGGCTATGAGCGCGAGGATGCAAGCCAGCTCGACCAGCGTTTCGAGGGCAAATATGCCCGCGCCGACGTGACCGTGCCGATCGGGCCTACGTTGGCCCTGCTCGGCGGCGTCGGGTATGAGGATATAGAGATCAGCGAGCGCAGCCCGGTGGTCAACGCGAACGGCGTGCCGATCCGCGATACCAACGGCCGCTTCGTCACCGACCCGAACAGCCCGCGCCAGCTGTCGTTCGACACCGACGGGCTGATCTGGGACGCGGGCGTGATGTGGCAGCCCAGCCGCCGCACCTCGCTCACGGCGCGCGTCGGGCGCCGCTACGGCGACACCATTTATACCGGCAGCTTCTATTATCGTCCCGGCCATGCGACGCAGATTCAGATCGGCGTCTACGACGGCATTTCCAGCTTCGGGCGCGGGCTGTCCGCGGGCCTCGCGGGCCTGCCGACGCAGTTCGACCCGACGCGCAATCCGATCGACGGCGACGTCAACAGCTGCCAGTTCGGCGCGCAGGGCGGCGGCTGCCTCAACAATGCCCTGTCGAACGCGACCGGCGCGCAGTTCCGCAGCCGCGGCATCCAGGGCATCTTCACCAGCCGCGCCGGGCCGTGGAGCTATGGCATCGGCGCGGGTTACGACCGCCGCAGCTTGCTGGTGCCCGCGCTGTCGCAGATCGCCGAACTCAACGGCACGATCGACGAGAATTATTATCTCTTCGCCTCGATCGGGCGCCAGCTCGGCCGCGACGCCGACCTGTCGCTTTCGGGCTTCTACAATTATTTCGACAATGGTGCGCCGAACGCCTCCGACGTCCAGTCGGCGGGGGGCTCGCTGGTCTATTCGCGGCGCTTCTGGCGCGGCCTGACCGGCAGCGCGGCGGCCAGCATCACGCATTTCGACCAGGACGGCTTCAACAGCCAGCTCATCGGCTCGGCGCTCGTCGGCCTGCGCTACAATTTCTGATCACGGGGAAGAGACGACTATGTACGATCAGTTCTACGGCTTTACGGGACGCCCGTTCCAGCTGACGCCCGATCCGGCTTTCTATTTCGAGAGCGGGACGCACCGCAAGGCGATGTCGTACCTCGGCTATGGTCTGGCACAGGGCGAGGGCTTCATCGTCATCACCGGCGACGTCGGCGCGGGCAAGACGACGCTCGTCGGCCACCTCATGAACACGATCGACCCCAACCGCCTGACCGCGGTCAAGCTGGTCTCGACCCAGGTCGAGGGCGACGATTTGCTGCGTCTCGTTGCCGAGCAGTTCGGCCTCGAATGGGAAGGCGAGAGCAAGGCCGAACTGCTGCGTTCGATCGAGCAGTACCTCCGCGAACAGGCGCGCGCTGGCCGCCGCACGCTGCTGATCGTCGACGAGGGGCAGAATCTCGCCATCTCGGCACTCGAAGAGCTGCGCATGCTCTCGAACTTCCAGCTCGGCGGCCATTCTTTGCTGCAGATTTTCCTGCTCGGCCAGCCCGAATTCCGCCAGACTTTGTTCCACTCGCCGCAGCTCGAACAGCTGCGTCAGCGCGTGATCGCGACGCACCACCTCGATCCGATGGAGCCCGAGGAGGTCGAGCCCTATATCCTCCACCGCCTCGGCAAGGTTGGCTGGACCGGCAACCCCAGCTTCAGCCCCGACGCCTTCGAGGAAATCTTCGACCATAGCGAAGGCGTGCCGCGCAAATTGAACGTGCTCGTCAGCCGCTTGCTGCTGTTCGGCGCGGTCGAACAGCAGAACCGCATCACCGGCGCACATGTCCGTGCGGTGGTCGCCGAGGTCGAGGCCGACCGCGGCATCGACGCTGCGACGCTCGTGCCGCCGCCGGTCGAGCCCGCGCCCGTGGCGCCACCGGCTCCGGTGGCGTCGCTCGCCCCGGTTGCGGTCGCGATGCCCGATCCGGAACCCGAGCCCGAGCCGGTCGTCGAAGCCGCGCCCGAACCGGCGCCCGCGCCCTTCGCTGCGCCGGTCGAGGCCGAGGCGCCGCTCCAATGGCCGGCGCGCGCAGTCGAACCCGTCGCCGAGCCGGAACCCGAGCCCGCACCGCTTGCGCCGCCGCCCTTCGCACCGCCTGCCGCGTCGCTCGGCCTCGACCGCCTGTCGATGCGCGCCGCGCCCGAAGAGGTCGAGGCGCTGCCGCCGTCGCACAACGCCAGCTTCGTCGAGGCGCGCAGCCTCGTCGCCGAGCAACTCGGTCTTGCGCCCGCTGCGCCGGCCGCCGAACCCGCGCCTTTCGCCGCGCCTGCGCCGGCCTTCGACCCGGTCGTCGAAGCGGAGGAAGAGGAAGCGCTCGAACTCGGCGCCTTCGAAACCGAAGCCGAAGTCGAACCCGTCCTTGAAGTCGAGGCCGTCGCCGAAGCCGAGCCGGTCGTCGAAGTCGTGCCCGTGCCCGAAGTCGAGGCTGTCGTCGATGCCGAGCCCACTGCCGCGGCGCCGATCGACGAAGCCCATCTCGTCGCGCTCCAGCGCCAGATAGCGGGGCTCGAGGCGCGGATCGCCGACCAGGACGCCGCGCTCCGCCGCGTGCTTGATTTGTTGATCGATTGGGTCGAGCGTGACCCCGCCGGGTCGCCCGATCCGGCGGCGCAGACCTGGGCCGCCTGAGGCGCCGGGTCGCCGCGCAAGCGGGCCGATGAAGGTGAGGAACGATGCAGAACGGCCTGTCGGTCGACGTCGAGGACTGGTTCCAGGTCGGCGCCTTTGAGCGCACGATCGACCGCGACGACTGGCCGACGCTCGAATGCCGCGTCGAGGCGAACAGCGACGCGGTGCTGCAAATCTTCGCCGACGCCGGGGTCAAGGGCACCTTCTTCACCTTGGGTTGGGTCGCCGAACGCTATCCCGCGCTGATCAAGCGCATCGTCGACGCGGGCCACGAACTCGCAAGCCACGGCTACGACCACAAGCGCGTCTTCAACATGACCGCCGCGGAATTCGCGGCGGACCTCAGGAAAACGCAGGCGATCCTCGAAGACCTGGGCGGCGTCGCGGTGCGCGGCTATCGCGCGCCCAGCTTCTCGGTCGACACGCGTACCCCCTGGGCGCATGCGGTGCTCGCCGAACAGGGCTATGCCTATTCGTCGAGCGTCGCGCCCGTCGTCCACGACCATTATGGCTGGCCGCAAAGTCCGCGCCATGCCTGGCGCCCCTTGCCCGACAGCGACCTCGTCGAATGGCCGGTCACCACTGCGCGCGTCGCGGGGCGCACGCTGGCGGCCGGGGGCGGGGGCTTTATGCGCCTTCTGCCCTATGGCTTCACGCGCTGGGCGATCGCGCGCATGAACATCGAGGGGCATCCGGCGATCCTCTATTTCCATCCGTGGGAAATCGACCCCGGCCAGCCGCGCGTCGCCGATGCGCCGCTCAAATCGAAGATTCGCCATTACAGCGGCCTCTCGGCGATGGCCGGCAAGCTCCAGAAATTGCTCGCCGATTTCGAATGGACGCGCGCCGACGCCTTGCTTCCCGCGCAGCAGGATCGCGCTTTGCCGTGGCGCGCGGCGGCATGAACGCGCCGGCGCACGACTTCATGCCGCAGTCCGACGACGCGGGTTGGGACGCCTATGTCGACGCGCATCCCGCGGCGACGCCGTTCCACACGCGCGCCTGGTGCCAGGCAATCACCCGAGCCACCGGCCACAAGCATCACCTGATCGCGCAGCGCGACACCGCGGGCCGCATCGTCGGGCTGCTGCCGCTCCACCATGTCCGCTCGCCCTTGTTCGGGCAGGCGCTCGTCGCCAGCGGCTTCGCGGTCGGCGGCGGCATCCTCGCCGACAGCGACGACATCGCCGCGGTGCTCGCCGACGCCGCGGTCGACCTCGCCGCCTCGCTCGGCGTCCCCTCGATCGAACTGCGCGGCGGGCCCTTGCCCGATGGCTGGCATGTCGAGGATGAAGTCTACGCCGGCTTCGCCCGCGATCTCGCTGCCGATGAGGAAGCCGAACTCCTCGCCATCCCGCGCAAGCAGCGCGCCGAAGTCCGCAAGGCGCTCGCCAGCGACCTCACCGTGACCGTGGGCACCGACGAAGAGCACCGAACGGCACATTATCGGGTCTATGCGACCAGTGTCCGCAATCTCGGCACACCTGTGTTCCCCAAGCCGCTGTTTTCGCATGTTCTTGATGCCTTCGGCTCCGATGCCGACATCCTCAATGTGCATCAAGATGGCGAACCTGTGGCTTCGGTTCTGAGCCTCTATTGGCGCGGCACCGTGATGCCCTATTGGGGCGGCGGCCTCGCCTCGGCGCGCGGCCTGCGCGCCAACGAGCTTATGTACTTCGCGCTGATGAACCACGCGCGTTCGAAGGATTGCACGCGTTTCGACTTCGGCCGCTCGAAGCTCGGCACCGGCCCCTTCGCCTACAAGAAGAACTGGGGTTTCGAGCCCCAGCCGCTGACCTACGCCTGTTGGCTCGCCGCGGGCGAAACCCCGCGCGACACTAATCCGACCAGCGCCAAATACCGGCTGCAGGTCGATCTGTGGAAAAAGCTCCCGCTCTGGGCCGCCAACCGCATCGGACCGCTGATCGCGCGCGGATTGGGCTGATGGCCGAGATTCTGTTCCTCGTCCACCGCGCGCCCTGGCCGCCCGACCGTGGCGACCGTATCCGCAGCTGGCACATGTTCGAGGCGCTGGCGAAGCTCGCCCCCGTCCACGTCGCCGCGCTCGCCGACAACGACGCCGACGCCGAAGCCGCGCGCGCGAAAATGGCACCGCTCTGCGCCAGCCTGTCGATCGAGGTTCGGAGCGCTTCGCGCCCGCTCGCGCTCGCGCAGGCGGTGCTCCACGGCGAGCCCGTCTCGAACCGCCTCTTTCGCAATGCCGCGCTCGCGCGTCACGTCGAGGCGCTGATCGCGGGAGGCACGATCACCCACATCGTCGCCTTCTCGGGACAGATGGCGCAATATCTGCCCGGCACATTCGACGGACCGATCCTGATGGATTTCGTCGACGTCGACTCCGCCAAATTCGCCACTTACGCCGCGCAGGACAAGCGTCAGCCGCTCCACTGGGTCCACGCTCGCGAAGCGCGCCGCCTCGCCGATTATGAAGCGCAAGTCGCCGCGCGCGCCAACGCCAGCCTGTTCGTGAGCGCCGCCGAGGCCGCGCTGTTCCGCGGCCGCAGCGGGCTCGACGATCGCCGCGTGCAGGCGGTCGAGAACGGCATCGACACCGAAAAGTTCGATCCCGCGCTTGCCTTCGAACCGGTCGGGCAGGGCGAAGGCCCGCTCGCGGTGTTCACCGGCCAGATGGATTATCGCCCCAACATCGACGCTGTGCGCTGGTTCGCCACCGACATATTGCCGCTCGTTCGCCGCGGCCACCCGCAGGCGCGCTTCGCGATCGTCGGCCGCGCGCCGACCGACGAGGTGAAGGCGCTCGCCGCGCTTCCCGGCCTGATCGTCACCGGCGAAGTTCCCGACGTCCGGCCCTGGCTCGCCGCCGCCGACGCGGTGGTCGCGCCGCTGCTGCTCGCGCGCGGCATCCAGAACAAGTTGCTGGAGGCGATGGCGATGGCGCGTCCCGTCGTCGCCAGCCCCGCCGCCGCCGAGGGCATCGACGCCGAGCCCGGAACCCACCTGCTCGTTGCCGACGGCGCCGAGGCGATCGCCGCCGCGGTCGGCATCTGCTTCGGCGATCCCGCGCGCGCCGCCGGGATGGGGCAGGCGGCGCGCGCGCGGATGATCACACGCTACGGTTGGGACGCACGCCTCGCGCCGCTCGGGCGCCTGCTGGGGCTCGCGGCGTGAGTGCCGCGGCGCTGACCCGGCCCGGCGAATGGACGCGCTGGCAGCGGCACCTGGCCGCGCTCGCCGCGCTGTCTCTCGCGATCCTGACGATCTTCCACCGCGACGCGATCGGCATGGCCGGCATCTGGTGGAACAGCGCGCCCTTCACCCATTGCCTGCTGATGGTGCCGATGATCGGCTGGCTCGTCGCGCAGCGCGTGCCGCAGCTCAAGACGCTGACCCCCGCCTATTGGTGGCCGGCGCTGATCTGGCTCGGCGGCGGCGGCTTCACCTGGCTCGTCGGCGAGGCGGCGGGTGTCGGCCTGTTCCGCCAGCTCGGCCTGGTCCTCATGCTCCAAGGCGCGGTCGGCGCCGCGCTCGGCCAAAAGCTGGTGCGCGGGCTGCTCTTTCCGCTCGGTTACGCGTTGCTCCTCGTCCCGTTCGGCGAGGAACTGGTGCCCTTGCTCCAGACCTTCACCGCGAAGATCAGCATCGTCCTGCTCCACCTCGTGGGGCTCGATGCGCAGATCGAGGGCGTGTTCATCACCACCCGCGCGGGCTTCTTCGAGGTCGCCGAGGAATGTTCGGGGGTCAATTTCCTGATCGCGATGCTCGCCTATTCGGTGTTCGCCGCGCATCTGTGTTTCAAGAGCTGGACGCGGCGTATTGTCTTTGTCGCCGCCGCGCTCGCGACGACGATCCTCGCCAATGCGGTGCGCGCCTGGGCGACGATGGTTGCGGCCGGAATCTGGGGGATTGAGCGCGCGGGCGGGATCGACCATGTCATCTACGGCTGGGTCTTCTTCGGGCTTGTCATCCTGCTCGTGATGCTCGTCGCGAAACGCTGGTTCGACCGCCCGGCGAACGACGCCGCGGTCGATGTGACCGGCCTCGAAGGCAGCCCGCGCTTCGTCGGCCCCGCCAAGGCCGTGCTGCCCGCCGCCCTCGCGCTGCCGCTGGTCTTTGCCGGCTGGGCGGTGCTGGTGGGCGGCCGCGCGGCGCCGCTGCCCGCGACAATGGCGATCGCCGCCCCGCCGGGCTGGGCCGAGGTCATCGTCGAGCGCCCCGACTGGTCGCCGCGCTTCGACGGCGCCGATCAGGTGCGCGTCCTTCACTTCACCGACCCCGCACGGCGGCAGGTAACCGTCGCGATCGGCGGGTACGAGCGCCAGGCCGAAGGGCGCGAAATCGTCGCCTTCGGGCAGGGCGCGGTCGATCCCGACAGCAAATGGGCGTGGAGCGCGGCGCTGCCCCCGATCGACGGCGGCAAGACCGAACGGCTGCTCCACCCCGGCCCGGTACTGCGCGACGCGGCGACCTTCTATGTCGTCGACGGCGCCGTCACCGGCAGCCCGCGCGCCGCCAAGCTCGCGGGGCTCCGCGCGCGCCTGCTCGGCGGCGATCCGCGCGCGCTGTCGCTGATCTTGTCGAGCGCGGAGGGGCAGGGGGGCGCGTCTGCGATCGCCGATTTCGTTTCCGCGTCGGGCGGAGCGCAGGCGATGGCTGACCGCGCGCTCGAAACCCGCTAAGCCCCACGAACATGTGCGGGATCGCGGGCCTCTATCATCTGGACACGGCAAAGCCGGTCGACCCCGCGCGGCTGCGCGCGATGTTGCACCCGATGAGCCACCGCGGGCCCGACGGCAGCGGCACCTGGACCGCGCCCGGCGTCGGCCTCGCGCACCTCCGCCTCTCGATCATCGACATCGCGGGCAGCCCGCAGCCGATGGCGAGCGACGACGAGGCGGTGACGCTCACCTACAACGGCGAAATCTACAATTTCCGCGAGCTGCGCGCCGAGCTCGAGGAGCGCGGCCACCGCTTTCGCACCAGCGGCGATACCGAGGTGATCATCGCGGCGTGGCGCCAATGGGGCGTCGAATGCCTCTCGCGTCTCAACGGCATGTTCGCCTTCGCGCTCCACGATCACCAGCGCCAATGCCTGTTCCTCGCGCGCGACCGCTTGGGGGTGAAGCCGCTGCACCATGCGCGGCTGTCCGACGGCTCGCTCGCCTTCGCGTCCGAACTCAAGGGCCTCCTCCGCCACCCGCTACTGCGGCAGGAAGCCAATCTGTCGGCGGTCGAGGATTTCCTCGCGCTCGGCTATGTCCCGGACGACAATTGCATCGTCGCAGGCGTGCAGAAGCTGCCCGCCGGCCATTATCTGCTGCTCGAACGCGGCAAGCCCGTGCCCGCGCCGACCCGCTGGTGGGCGCCCGACTTCTCGAAACGCATCCGCGCGAGCGAAGGCGAGGCCGCCGAGCATCTCGTCCATCTGATGCGCGCCGCGGTGACCGATCGCATGGTCTCGGACGTGCCGCTCGGCGCCTTTCTGTCGGGCGGGGTGGACTCGAGCGCGGTTGTGGCGCTGATGGCCGAGGCGAGCAGCAAGGCGGTCAAGACCTGCACAATCGGCTTCGACCAGGCGGCGCTCGACGAGACCGCTTATGCGCAGCAGATCGCCGAGCGTTTTGCCACCGACCATCGCACGCGCACCGTGGCGGCGAGCGACTTCGACCTCGTCGACCGCATCGCCGACATGTTCGACGAGCCCTTCGCCGACGCGAGCGCGCTGCCGACCTACCGCGTGTGCGAACTCGCGCGCGAGGAAGTGACCGTGGCGCTGTCGGGCGACGGTGCCGACGAGGCCTTTGCCGGTTATCGCCGCCTCTTGTTCCAGCACCAGGAGGAGCGGCTGCGCGGGCTGATCCCTGGCGTGCTCCGCCGTAATATCCTTGGCCCGCTGGCGAAGATCTGGCCCCAGATGGACTGGGCCCCGCGCCCGCTGCGCGCCCGCGCGACGCTGGCTTCGCTCTCCACGAGCGGCGCCGAGGGCTATGCCGAGGCGGTCGGCGTCACCGGCCCGGACCAGCGCGCGCGATTGTTCAACGGCGCGGCCAAGACGGCGCTCGGCGATCATGTCGCCGAGGCGCGTTATTGGAAAGCAATGGCCGACGCCCCCGCGCGCGAAGCGCTGGACCGGGCGCAATATGCCGACCTGATGATCTGGCTGCCCGGCGACATCCTGACCAAGACCGACCGGATGAGCATGGCGGTGAGCCTCGAGGCGCGCGAGCCCTTGCTCGACTATCGCCTGATCGAATTCGCCGCGAGCCTGCCCGCGTCGATGCGGGTGAAGGGCGGCACGGGCAAGGCGATCATGAAGCAGGCGATGGAACGCTATCTGCCGCACGACATCCTCTATCGCCCGAAGATGGGCTTCGTGACCCCCGTCTCGCACTGGTTCCGCGGCCCGCTGGTCGAGGCGGCAAAGGGGCTCGCGACCTCGTCGACGCTGGCGCGGTCGGGCTGGTTCGACATGGCCGAGATCGAACGCATCGTCGCTGCGCACCAGAGCGGCAAGCGCGACCATGGGCGGCTGATCTGGCAATTCTTCATGCTGGAGAAGTCGCTGGCGAAGCTGTTCGGGATTTAAGCCCGAATGACCTCCCCCTCGATGGGGGAGGCAGCGAGACTTACGAACTTGTTCGTTAGTCGCAGCGGTGGGGGTGGGCTCTCGGCCTGACCTGGCGGCGCATGGACGCACCATCACCCCCATCCAACGCCGCCTAATCGCTCCGCGATAAGGCTCCGTATCCTTCCCCCATCAAGGGGGAAGGCTTAGCCCGCCAGCCACCTGATCTTAACCCCTGCCTGCTAGCCTGACCCCGATGACGGTCCATCCCGCCTTTCCGGTCGACACCGCCCCCGTGTCCGCCGGCGCCGCGCCGCTGACGGTGCGCGTCGTCGATCCGCTCGCGCTGTCGCCGCCGCTCGCCGCGGCGTGGGATGCTTTGGCCAAGGCGGCGAGCGAGCCCAATCCCTTTGCCGAGCGCTGGTGCCTGCAATCGGCGCTGCACCTGCTCGACCCCGAGCGGCATACGCGGCTGGTGATGGTGCAGTGCGGCGCCGACGGCCCCGTGATCGGCGTAATGCCGCTGGCCCCCGCGATGCGCTATGGCCGGCTTCGGCTGCGCCATGTCGCGGGCTGGGCGCATCCCAATCATTTCCACGGCGCTCCGCTCGTCCGTGCGGGTTTCGAAAGCCTCTTCTGGTCGATCCTGCTCGGCTGGTGCGATGCCGCGCCCTGGGCAAAGACCTTGCTCCATGTGTCGCGCCTGACCGAGGACGGCCCGCTGCACCGCGCCTTGGTCGACGTCGCGCGCGGGCGCGGCGGCGAGGCCGAGGCGGTGCACCGCGAGGAGCGCGCGTTGCTCGAAAGTATCCTGTCACCCGAGGCCTATTGGGAGGCCGCGGTGCGCGCGAAGAAGCGCAAGGAGCATCGGCGGCAGGCGAACCGCCTCGCCGAACAGGGCGCCGTCGCTTTCCGCCGCTGGACCGCGAACGAAGCGGTCGAGCCGTGGGCCGACGCCTTCCTCGATCTCGAGGCACGCGGCTGGAAGGGCCGCGCCGGATCCGCGCTCGCTAGCCATGGTGAGACCGAGGCCTGGTTCCGCGCCATTATCGCGGGCGCTGTCGAAGCGGGCCGCCTCGACATGCGCGCGCTCGACCTCGATGGCCGGCCGCTCGCGATGCTGATCAACTTCCTCGCCCCGCCGGGGGGCTTTTCGTTCAAGACCGCCTTCGACGAGGATTATGCGCGCTTCTCGCCCGGGGTGCTGCTGCAACAGGCGAACCTCGACCTGCTTGCCGACGAGCGCATCGCCTGGGTCGATAGCTGCGCCGCACCCGGCCATCCGATGATCGACAGCGTCTGGCGCGAGCGCCGCGCGCTGGTCTGGGTCAACGTCCCGCTCGGCGGCGCGGGCGACCGCCTGCGCTTCTCCCTGCTCACCAAAGCCGAAAAAGCCTGGCGCCGCTGGAAACGCGCCGAACCCGCGCCCGCCGAAACCCCTGAGGAACAGGATCAGCCATGACCGCGCACCAAGTCTTCGACCGCCCCGTCTTTCCCGCCGAAACGCTGGAGACGATGGAGGCGCTCTATCCGCTGCAGGCCGGGCTGCTGCACCACCGCTTGCTTGACCATCCCCTGCTATCGCTCGAAGCGCTGGCGCTGCTCGGCGAGAGCCTGCCGGCCTCACAGGTCGAATATAATCCCGGCAATGTCCCGATCGGCATCTTGCCCGAAGAGATTCCCTCGAACGGCCTGTCGATCGGCGAGACGATCCGTACGATCGATACCAACCGCAGTTGGGCGGTTCTCAAGAATATCGAGACCGTGCCCGACTATCGCGACCTGTTGATGCGCCTGCTCGGCGAACTCGAACCCGTCGTGCAGCCGCGCACCGGCGCGATGCTGACGCCGCAGGGTTTCATCTTCATCTCGTCGCCCGGATCGATCACGCCCTTCCACTTCGATCCCGAGCATAATATCCTGCTGCAACTGCGCGGCACCAAGGTGATGAACGTCTGGCCCGCGGGCGACGAGCGTTTCGCGCACCGCCGCGAGCACGAACGCTATCACACCGGCGGCCACCGCAACCTGCCCTGGGACACGGGCTACGAGGGGGGGCAGCAGGCGGTGCCTCTTGTGCCCGGTGACGCCGTGCTGATGCCGGTGATGGCGCCGCATTATGTCGCCAACGGCGACGCCCCCTCGATCTCGCTGTCGATCACCTGGCGCAGCGAATGGAGCTACCGCGAGTCCGAGGCGCATGCCGCCAATGCGGCGCTCCGACGTATCGGATTCGACCCCGCGATGCCGCCGCGCTGGCCGAGCTACGCCTGGTTCAAATCACTGGGCTGGCGCGTGGCGCGCAAGTTGCGGCTGGTCGAATAGGAACCCCCTTGCTTTGAAATTTGCCTGCCTTATCCCGGGGTAACAATCGGGGGCGGGCATGTCGGGTCGAGCAATATTGAAGTGGATTACGGGTGCATTGCTTCTGGCCGGCACCGGGCCGGGAGCGATGGCGGCTGAGCCGGCAGCGAAGGCGGCCGAAGAGCGTCCGGCGCGAATCGCGACTGCCGATCTGGCGCAACTACCAGATTTTTCCGACGTGAAGCTGTCGCCCGATGGCCAGCGCATCCTCTATCGCGGCCGGGTCGGCGGAAAGCCGTTCATCGCCTATCGGCCCCTGAACGACAGCAACAAGGTGTCCTTCGGAATCCCCGACAAGGCAGAGGTGGCCTGGATTCGCTGGGCGGGCAACAGCCGGATCCTGATCGCGGTGGGCATGAACGTCCAATATTTCGGCGAGGAAGCGCGCGGCACCTATCTGGTGCTCCACGATACGGTGACCGGGGTGTCGAGCGTCATCCGCCGCAAGGATCAGGGGCTCGAGGGCGACGACGTGCTGTATGTCGATCCCGAAGGGCAATATCTGCTCCTTTCGATCCAGAAGACCATCTACGACTATCCGTCGGTCTTTCGCGTGACGCTGCCCGACGGCAAGATGACCGAGATCGTCAAGGCCCGGCAGCCGGTATGGGAATGGTATGCCGACGAGGCGGGGATCGTCCGCATCGGCGTCGGCTGGGAAGCCCGGAAGGCCAAATTCTTCTACCGCCGCGCCGCCGAGGAGCGCTTCGAGATGATCGGCGCGGTGCGGCCCGACGAAGAGGACGACTGGATCGATGTCGCGCGCGTCGTGCGGGGATCGGACGAAGGCTATGTCCTCAGCGACAAGAAAACGGGGCGCAAGGCGCTGTATAAATTCAACTACCGGACACGCGAGATCGGCGATCTCGTCTATGGCAACGAAAAATATGACATCGACGACTATTGGTTGAACGACGACGGCTCGGTGCTGGAGGGCGCATCCTACACCGACGATCGCGACCGGGTATATTGGTTCGACGAGGCGAAGAAGAAGCAGCAGGTCCAGATCGACAAGGCGCTTGCCGACCAGCAGGCGTGGGTCACCTCGCGCAGCCGCGACGGACAGCGGATGCTGGTGCTCGCGACGGCCCCGCACGATCCCGGCGCCTATTATCTGCTCGACAGGGCGACGCGCGAGATGGCCTTTCTGGGCGCGCTGCAGGCCAGCCTGCCGCCCGAGCAATTCGCGACGACCAAGGCGGTCTCGTACCGGGCGCGCGACGGCATGGAGATTCCGGCGTTCTTGACGCTGCCCAAGGGTCGCGACCCCAAGGGCTTGCCGCTGATCATCTTTCCCCATGGCGGACCCTATGGCGTACGCGACAAGCTGGAATATGACGCGCAGGTCCAGTTGATGGCCAATCGCGGCTATGCCGTGCTGCAACCCAATTACCGCGGGTCGGGGGGCTATGGCACCTCGTTCGACGACGCGGGGCGCGGCCAGATCGGCGTCAAGATGCAGGACGATCTGGACGACGGGATGGACTGGCTGGCGGAACAAGGCGTCATCGACAAGAGCCGGGTGTGCGTCGTCGGCGCGTCCTACGGCGGCTATGCGGCGCTATGGGCGGTGATGCGCAACCCCGAACGCTATCGCTGCGCCGCCAGCTTCGCCGGCGTCACCGACTGGGCGGCGATCCTGAAATATGACCGGCGCTTCTTCTCGAAGAAGGGCCGGGCCAAATGGGAAGCGCGGGTGACCGGCGACGCCACGCTGGACCTGTCGTCGGTGTCGCCGATCCAGCAGGTCGCGCGGTTGACCCGGCCGGTGCTGATCGCGCATGGTGACGACGACAGCATCGTGCCGGTCAGCCAGTCGAAGAAGCTGGTGGCCGCGCTCAAGAAATCCGGAAACCTCGATTTCGAATATCGGGAATATCCGGGGGAGGGGCATGGCTTCTCGGATCCCGCGAACCAGAAGGACTGGTTCGACCGGCTCGACGCCTTCCTCGCGAAGCATAATCCGGCGGGGTGACAGACCGCTTCCCATCGCCCCGATTTGCGGCTATGGGCGCGCATCCTGTTTATTACAGACCGTTTGAGGATTGATGGCGAAAGAAGAACTTCTGGAAATGCGCGGCCAGGTGGTCGAACTGCTTCCTAACGCGATGTTTCGCGTCAAACTGGAAAATGACCACGAGATTCTCGGCCACACGGCCGGCAAGATGCGCAAGAACCGCATTCGCGTTCTCGTCGGCGACGAAGTGCTCGTCGAACTGACCCCCTATGACCTGACCAAGGGTCGGATCACCTATCGCTTCAAGTGAGCGGCGCGGCTACGATGCCCGCGCTCGTTCTCGCTTCGACGTCGCCGCGGAGGCTCGAACTGCTCGCGCGCATCGGCGTGACGCCGGCGCGCATCGCGGCCCCCGAAATCGACGAAACGCCGTTGAAGGGCGAGCTGCCGCGCGCCTATGTCGCGCGGCTTGCGGAGGGCAAGGCGCTGGCGGTCGAACGCGCCGCGGACGAGGTCGTGCTCGCGGGCGACACCACCGTCGCGGTCGGTCGCCGTATCCTCGAAAAGCCCGCCGACGAGGCCGACCTCCGCCGCATGCTCGGCCTCTTGTCGGGGCGGCGGCACCATGTCTGGTCGGCGGTCTGTGTCGTCGGCCCCGACGGCAAGACGCGCGTGCGCACCGTCGACACGATCGTCGCCTTCAAGGCGCTGAGCTCCGCCGAGATCGACTGGTATGTCGCCAGCGGCGAGGGGATGGGCAAGGCGGGCGGCTATGCGATCCAGGGCCGCGCCGAAAGCTTCGTGCGCTTCCTGTCGGGCAGCCATTCGAACGTCGTCGGCCTGCCTTTGTTCGAGACGCGCAGCCTGCTCTCCGCCGCGGGCGTGGCTTTTGGCTGAGTGGCTCTACGAGGCCGGGATCGGCGAGGCGCGCGCCGCGCTGGTCGCGGACGGGCGGATCGTCGAGGCCCGGATCGAGCGCGAGGGGGAGGGGCCGCGGATCGGCGCGATCCTCGAAGCAAGGCTGGCCGAGCCCGGCAAGCTGGTCCTCGATGCGCCGGGCGAACCCGTGGCGACGATTGCCGGGCTGCCGGCTGCCATTTCGCTGGGCAGCAAACTCACCGTTGAGGTGACCCGCATGGCGCTGCGCGAACGCGGTCGTGACAAACCGGCGCGCGCGCGGCTTGCCGAGCCGGGCGCGGTACTGGCCGACGGACCCGACCTGCGCGCGCGGCTGGCTGCGAGCGACATTCCCGTGACCGATATCGGCGCGCACGGCCCCGACCGGCTCGAAGCGGCGGGCTGGTCCGAACTGATCGACCATGTCCGCTCCGGCCACTGGCCCTTTCCCGGCGGCGCGCTCTGGGTCGATACGACCCCCGCGATGACGCTGATCGACATTGACGGCGAAGGCGATGCATTCGCGCTCGCTAGGGCCGGTGCCGTCGCCGCCGTGCAGGTCATCCGCTGCTGCGGCATCGGCGGGTCGATCGGGATCGACTTTCCCTCGCTGCGCAGCCGGGCCGAGCGGCTGGCGGTCGACGCGCTGGTCGACGAAAACCTGCCGCAACCCTTCGAGCGCACGGGGACCAACGGTTTCGGCCTGATGCAGATCATCCGCCGCCGCGAGCGCCCCTCGCTGGTCGAGCAGATCCGTTTCGACCCCGTCGCCACCGACGCCGCGCTCCTGCTGCGCCACGCCGAACGCGCGGTAAGGACGGGGGTGCTGACGCTGACCACGCGTCCGAAGGTCGCCGATCATATTGCGGCGCGCCCGGACTGGACCCATATGCTGCAGACCCGCACCGGGCGCCCGGTCGGGATCGTCGCCGATTGTACCATCAAAGGACCGGGCCATGCCCAATAATGCATCCGCCTGGCCGCGTGCCTGCCCACTCTGCGGCAAGCCGCGCGCCGAGGAGCACAAGCCTTTCTGCAGCCGCGGCTGCCGCGACCGCGACCTGCTCAACTGGTTCGGCGAGGACTATCGCGTGCCCGCCGACCAGCCGCCCGACGGCATCGCCGACGTCGACAATTTCACCGACGAATAGGCGCAAAATAAGCGCAACAAAGGTGCTGGACAGGACGCGAAGCCCTGCCTATAGCCGCCGCTCGCCAGCGGCCCGGTCGGTCCGCGAGGCCCGTGCCTGGGTAGCTCAGTTGGTAGAGCATGCGACTGAAAATCGCAGTGTCGGCGGTTCGATCCCGTCCCCAGGCACCATTATTTCAGGGCAAGGGCAATTTGGCTTCGGGCAGTGCAAGCAGCTCGTCCTTCGTCATCGAGGTGGCGAGATCGGTTTCATTGTCGCGGACGACGGTGGTGAGTCCGAGCACCGGCAGTTCGACATAGCGGTCGGGATTGCTCCCCTCGAGCTCGACCAGCAATCGATCGACCTTTCCGTCAGGCGCCCGCAACACCTGCGCCACATCGCCGACTTCCTTGCCGTCGGCGCCGACGATATCGACGTTGAGCAGCTGCGCTTCGCTGAGTCCGAAAGCGGCGGGGACGGGTCCCGCAACCGTGGCACTTGTTTCGGCCGTCTTTTCGAGCCTTTCTTCGGCCGCATCGTCGGAATTGGTGCAGGCTGCAAGCAAGGTCGCCGAAGCGGCGAGAAGAATGAAGGTGCGCATGCGTTTGTCCTTTTGCAAAAAGATGACGCGAAAACGTCGCCTTCTCCGGCTTGGTTGCCGAGCATGTCAGGGGTGTCCCGTAGCGATACGGATCGGCATCCGAAAACCAGCGGCATCGCTGGGCCGATAGCGATGAAGCTAACCCCGACCGCGTTTCGCGCGACTTCTCCGCACCCTTCGTTAATCTCGCCGCATTCCCGGACGCGAGGCGCTGCCGTGGGGTAATTTGCGGCCGCCCAGTGTTGGCGTCGCTTTTCGCTTTATGTTGCGGTGCAAACTGTTGCTTTTTGGCCACTAATCCCCCGAAAAACTTTTGGGTGACGCCGCGCCGCGTTGACGCGGCGTACCGGGCGATTAGAGCGGCGAGTTCCCGTCGGAGCATCCCCTCCTTTGGCCGCAACGCCACGCTTCGCCGGGTTGGAGAGAGAGACCCCATGACCTTGCGCAACATTTTGTTGGGCGCCACCATGCTGTGCGCCGCGACCACCCCCGCTTTCACCTATGCCCAGGAGGCCGCGCCGGCCGATGGCGCCGCCGCCGCCGTGGAAGACACCACCGATTACGGCAATGAGATCATCGTCACCGCGTCGAAGCGGTCACAGACGCTGCAGGATACCCCGGTCGCCGTTTCGGTGACGTCGGCGGCGCAGCTCGAGGAATCGCAGATTCGCGACCTCATCGACCTGCAAACGTCGGTGCCCAGCCTGCGCGTTTCGCAGCTGCAGTCGAGCGCCAATACCAACTTCATCATCCGCGGCTTCGGCAATGGCGCCAACAATGCCGGCATCGAACCGTCGGTCGGCGTCTTCATCGACGGCGTCTATCGCTCGCGTTCGGCCGCCCAGATCGGCGATCTTCCCAATGTCGAACGCATCGAGGTGCTGCGCGGCCCGCAGTCAACCTTGTTCGGCAAGAACGCATCGGCGGGCGTCATCAGCATCGTCACGCAAAAGCCGCAATATGAGTTCGGCGGTTCGGTCGAGGCGACCTATGGCAATTTCGATGCGATCACCGTCAAGGGCGACGTCACCGGACCGATCGGCGACACCGTCGCCTTTTCGATCGGCGGCAGCTACAACCGCCGTGACGGTTATGCTCAGGACCTGAAGCTCGGCACCGACGTCAACGACCGCAACCGCTGGGGCGTGCGCGGACAGTTGCTGTTCGAACCGACCGATGCGCTGTCGATCCGCCTGATCGGCGATTACGACAAGATCGACGAGAATTGCTGCATCGCCGGCAACGTCATCGCCGGGCCGACCGTCGCGATCACCAATGCGCTGGCCGGCGGCCCGAGCGTCGATGCCAACAATCCCTTCTCGTACGATGTGTACAACAACTTCCTGTCGTCGAACGAGATCGAGAACTACGGCGGATCGGCGCAGATCGATTATGATCTGGGCAGCCTGGCGCTCACCTCGATCACCGCTTATCGTCAGGTGCGCGCGCTGACCAACCAGGATTCGGACTTCACCGGCGCCGACCTGATCGGCGAGAACAGCCAGGATCTGGGAATCGACACCTTCACCCAGGAGTTCCGCGTCACGTCGGACTTCGATGGCCCGTTCAACTTCCTGCTCGGCGGCTATTATTTCAACGAGAAGATCGACCAGAAGAACGACATCCGCTTCGGCACCCAGTTCCGGCCCTATGCCGACCAACTGATCCGCGCGTCGAGCTCCAATGCGCTCAATGTCAATACGCTCGAGGCGTTGCTGAGTTCGGCGAACGGCACCAACTATACGGGCAGCTTCTTCCGTGCCGGTGACGGACTCGACGAAGCCTATACGCTGAAGGACGAAGCCTTCTCGATCTTTGGCACGGTTGATTTCGAAGTCACCGATCGGCTGACGCTGACCCTGGGCGGCAACTACACCAAGGATCGCAAGCGCTTCACCACCAACGTCATCAGCAGCGACGTATTTTCGGGCATCGACCTTGCCGGCTCGGGCGGACGAGTGCTGGCGCAGCAGGCGATCGCAACGCAGGTCGGCACCTTGCTTGGCCTGCCCGCCGGCCAGCTTGCCAGTGCCGCACAGATCCAGGCCTTTGCGCAGGCGCAGCCCGCCGGGTTTGGTCAGATCGTGGCCGGTGCCAACCAGTTCGGTGCGCTCAACGCCAATCTGACGACAGCGCAGGCCGCGGCCGATGGCAATCCGCTCACCGTCGGCAACCCGTTCCTGGCGCTGCGCCCGTTTCAGTTCCTGCCGCCGTTCCTCAACGTGCCGAACGCGGTCGAGCCCGGCAAGACGAACGACAGCGATTTCTCGTACAGCGTTCGCGCCGCTTATGAACTGACCGACACGGTCAACGTCTATGCGACCTATGCGACGGGCTTCAAGGCGAGCTCGGTCAACCTGTCGCGCGACAGCCGTCCGTTGGCGTCCGATCTGCCCGCGATCATCGCTGGCGGGCTTGGCGTGCCCAATCTGGGAACGGGTTCGCGTTTCGCCGATCCCGAAGAATCGACCGTTTACGAGTTCGGCCTGAAAGGCCAGTGGTCGGTCGCCGCGGTCAACGTCGCCGTGTTCAAGCAGTCGATCAAGGGCTTCCAGTCGAACATCTTCACCGGAACCGGCTTCGCACTCGCCAACGCCGGCAAGCAGTCGACCTTCGGGATCGAGTTCGACGGTTCGGTGCGTCCGGTCGACGGGCTCAACCTGACCCTCGCGGCCACCTATCTCGACGCCAAATACGACAGCTTCGTCAACTCGGCGTTCGGCGATCTCTCGGGCACCACGCCCGCCGGCATCCCTGAATTGTCGATGTCGATCGGTGGCACCTACACCTATGAGTTCGCCGGCGGAACGCGCGCTGTGGCGCATGTCGACTATGCGTATGAAAGTCCGGTCCAGATCGTCGAAGGCCTCGGCAACGGCATTCCGCAGAGCGTCGCGCAGAATCTGAAGCGCGAAGTCAACTCGCTCAATGCGTCGTTCACCGTCAAGCTGAACAATGGCTTCGAGCTGGGCGTGTGGGGTCGCAACCTGACCAACGCGCAGTATCTGACGACCATTTTCCCGGCCGTCGCGCAGGCGGGCAGCGTATCCGGCTATCCCAGCCAGCCGCGCACCTATGGTGTCACCGGCCGCTTCAAATTCTAACAAACCGGGGAGAGTGAGGGGCGGTTTGTCCGCTCCTCTCTTTCGGGTCTTTGGGCTTTCGGTTCACCGCCTTCGGGCATGGAAAAACCCGGCCTCTCCGCCGAGAGGCCGGGTTTTCTTTTGGGCGTCGCCGCCCGGGGAAGTTTAGAATTTCACGCCTGCCGCGATGCCGTAGCGGCGCGGTTCGAGCGTGAAGATGTTGGTGTAGTTACCCGACGACTGGTCGGTGACGTACAGGCCGGTGACGCTGTTGGCGTCGAACAGGTTCTGGATGAAACCCTTCACATACCATTTGTCGTCGGTGCCGTTCAGCTGGATCTGCGCATTGACCTGGGCATAGCCTTTGATCTTGTTGACGTTGCCGTTGAAGATGCTGCCATAGCTGTCGCCGGTATAGGCCAGGTCGAAGCGCGGCACGAGCGACATGCCGTTGTCGAAGCCGTTCGTATATTGCGCACCCGCCGAGAATTTATAGTTCGGCGCCTGCGGCAGCTTGTTGCCCTTCAGGTTGACGGGGATGCCGGCCGAGAAGACCTCGACTCCGCCGAAAGCCGGGCCGACGGTCGCCGCGGCAGCCTGCAGGATGCCGCAGATGCTGAACGCGCCGGTCGACGCGATGCCGCCATCCGACGGGAAAGGCGTCGTCCCCTGCAGCCCCGCGCCGCCGCGCACCCCGTTGGCAGCAAAGGCGCCCGCGTTGATCAGCGAGTTGATCTGGTTGACGTAGCCGTTGACCCCCGCGACGCTGCCCGAGGTCGAGGCGACGGCGCAGTTGGCCGCGTTGGTGATATCCTTGATGATCACCGCATCGGCGCGGCCACCGCCGAAATCGCGCGGGTTGCTGCTGAACTCGTCGCCGGCGACTTCGGTGTTCAGATAGCTGAAGCCGAGATTGACGACGAATTCCGGGACGGGACGAACGATCGCCTCGGCCTCGAAACCCCAGATGTTGGCGTTGATATTGTCATTGACCGCGGTACGGGCAACGATCTTGCTGAGCTGCAGATCCTTGTATTTATAGTAAAAGGCCGTGAGGTTCAGCTGCAGTTCGCCGTTGCCGAAGGTGTTTTTCGAACCGATTTCAAAAGCGTCGACCTGCTCGGGCTTGAAGCTCTCCGGCACCGCGAAAATCGGCTGCAGCGGCGGGTTGATGCCGCCCGATTTATAGCCGCGCGAATAGGAGACGTAGAGCAGATTGTCGTCGGTGACCTTGAAGTCGAGCACGGCGCGGCCCGTCAGCTTGTTGAACTTCACGCTGCGCGCTTGGATGATCTGGTTGCCCGGCGTGCCCGGATCGGCGTCGAACGATCCGACGAAGGGCGAGCCGAAGACGGTGTCGCTGTTCAGTCCGATCGGCGTCAGGAAGCTGGCCAGCGTCGATCGTGCCAGCACGCTCTTCTTGTCGTTGTTGTACCGCAGGCCGGCGGTCAGCTTCACGCGGTCGCTGAACTCGAAATAGGCTTCGCCGAAGATGCCGTAGGAGGTGATCTTCAGGTCATCGGTGTTGTTGCGGAAGAACGGCGTCGCCAGGAACGATGGAGGCAAGCCGTTGGCGAAGCTGTTGAATGCGCCGAGAACGCCCGTCAGATAGTCGATCGGGAACGCGTTCACATAATAGCTGTTCTCGGTCAGGTGATAATCGGCGTAGATGCCGCCGAGCAGGAAGTTGAACGGCCCGTCGAGGTCGCTGCTCAAAATCGCTTCTGCCGACCAGCTTGTATTATACTGGTTCGAGCGGTCGAACTGCAGCGACGTCGCGTCGCAGATCTTGTTGCCGCCGAAGGAGCCGAAGCCAGTTTCCTCGGGAAGCGAGGTGCAGAGGTCGCCGTTCGGGCCGTTGGGAATGATCGCCGCGGCGACCGGCGCGAAGTAAGCGGCCGAACCCGGAACAAAGGCAGGCGCGGGCGCGGGCAGGCCTGTCGGAATGCCGTTCGCCGCGAAGAAGGCCAGCGTATTCAGACCGCCGGCATAAAGGGCGCGGTTGCCGACATTGCTGTTGTAGTCCTGCATCGAGTCGAGCTTGACCTTCTGGTACTGGCCCGAAACCTGCAGCGAGACTGGCCCGAAATTATGCTCGATTTCGCCCTGCAGCGTCAGCTCGCTGGTGAAATATTGCGGCGTGAAAGCGGTGTTTACGACGCGCGGGTCGCTGGGGATCGTCGTGTTGGCGTAAACGTCGGGGCCATAGAGGCTACCCAGCGCGAACGCCGTCGGGATGCCCTGGATCGCCAGGAACTCGCGCGAGGTCAGCGCGGCGGTGAAGGTCGCGTTGCCGTTGAACGGCGCATTGTCGCGGCGGGTGTTCAGACAGCCGAGGATGCCGGTCGGGTCGCGCTGGCACTGCTGTTTCTGGATGCGCGTACGATTGTCGCGTTCGTGGAAATAGGAGGCGAGGAAATCGACCGTCGTGTCAGGGGTGGGTTCCCAGCGGATCGAACCGCGCACCGAATACAGATCGCGGTCGTCGATGCGGTTGCCAAGGAACAGGTTCTTCGTATAGCCGTCGCGGTTGAGGTAAATGCCCGCCACGCGCAGCGCAAGGGTGTCGCCGATGGGAATATTCACCATCGCCTTGCCCTTCATCGAATCATAATTGCCATATTCGGCTTCGGCGGCGGCTTCGAAGGCGCCGAGCTTGGGCTTGGCGGTGATGACGTTGACCACGCCCGAGGTCGCGTTGCGGCCGAACAAGGTGCCCTGCGGCCCGCGCAGCACCTCGATGCGCTCGAGGTCGAAGAATTCGGTTTCGAACAGGCGGGTGGAGAAGAGCGGGTCGCCGTTCAGATGGATCGCGGTCGCGCTGTCGCAGGTCGTGCCGACACAAAGGTCACCGATACCGCGGATCGTGAAGCTGGCGCCGGTGAAGTTGGTCTTGGTGAAGGTGACGTTGGGCAGGGTCAGCTGAAGATCCGACGGGGTCTTGATCTGCTGCGCCTCGAGGGCCTCGGTCGAAAAGGCGCTGACTGCGATGGGAACGTCCTGCAGGCGTTCGGATTGCCGCTGCGCGGTGACGACGATTTCGCCGCCGAAAGCATCGCGCTCGGTCTCGTCCGCCGCGTCCTGCGCGAACGCCGGGCTCGCGACCGACATCGCAAGGATCGAGGTGCCGATCAGTGCCTTGAACTTCATATTGTGCCTCCCTTTTTCAGCCCGCGACGCGGGCCGCCCAATTGCATCGTTCAATCGGGAGGGGATATGTCCAGATAGGGCTACAGGCGCCGGACCGCGTCGATCCGGCGCAGGCGCGCGCGCAAACAAGTGTAGCCAGCTGTGCTGGGCATCGTCCTCTCCCACCGGCACCCGGGGACTGATACCGGCATCTCCGATCACGACCTGCTTCGGCAGGTTCTGTAATGCCGGCAAAATTGCGCTTAGTTGACGAAAGCGTCAAGTCACTTGTTCAGCGATGTTGCACAGAAATATTCTTGCGCCTCGCCCGCCGGAAAAAGGTCCGATTCCGCAACGTAAACTTGTTTTGCGACAGGAAATTCTTCGCGGGGCGGGGTTGCGTAATGGCACAATCGCGCCGAAATGTGCGACATGAAAGCAACAGTGAAGGCGCGCGGATGAGCAAAGTGGAAGTGGGACCCGACGGCAAGGCGGTGGTGCCCGAGCATGTGCTCGATGCGGTCCGCACCCTCATCACATGGGCCGGCGACGACGTTACCCGCGAGGGACTGCTCGACACGCCCAAGCGCGTCGCGCGGGCGTGGCTCGAATATTGCCAGGGCTATGCCGAGGAGCCGGCGATCCACCTGTCGCGCACCTTCGAAGAGGTCGGCGGTTATAACGAGCTGGTGCTGCTGAAGGACATTCCGTTCCAGTCGCACTGCGAGCATCATATGGCGCCGATCACCGGCAAGGCGTCGATCGCCTATATGCCCAAGGACCGCGTCGTCGGCATCTCCAAACTGGCGCGCGTGCTCAACGGCTATGCGCGGCGATTGCAGGTGCAAGAGCGGCTGACGGCCGAAGTGGCGCGCTGCATCTGGGACAATCTGCAGCCGCACGGCGTCGCGGTGGTGATCGACGCGCAGCACGGCTGCATGACCGGCCGCGGCGTGCGCACCCCCGGGGTGGGCATGGTCACCAGCCGCCTGCTGGGCTGCTTTCTCGACGACGAGCGCAGCCGCAAGGAAGTGCTGGCGCTGATGGGTTATTGAGACAGCGGGTTTGCGTTATGGTAATCGCTTAGCCGTTTTATCAGATCATCGAGCGCCACCGAATCCGACTCCCTTATCTCCTCGTCATCGGCCCACGAGCCATCGGATTGCAGAGTTCGAATAATGAACCAACGGTCGCGGGCTTCCCAAAGGAGTTGCCGCGCTGGCTTTCCTTTTTTTCTCACCTCGACGTACCAGTAGCCGAAGTTGATACCGTCGAACCGCGCGTGTGCGATCTGCAAGCCAGCATCATCCGATAGCTGGCATGCCCGGATGAAATCTTGGATTGAATTGCGCGACATAATGGAACCCAACTATCATTTTCCAAGGCGCTTTCCCACGACAAAGCCGCCACCGCCCGACATCGCAGCCACCAAGAAAAAGGCCCCGGAACAATCGTTCCGAGGCCTTTTCTGTCTGTGCGATGCGTGAAAGAAGCTTAGGCTTCTTCGCCCTCGTCCGCAGCCGGGATTTCTTCGGCGGCGCGTACCGAAGGCGGCGTCGCGTCTTCGAACTCGTCCTCGCTGTCGGGTTCCAGCGCCGTGGCAACCGCCTCGGCCTGTTCTTCCTCGAACATCGCGGCGATGACGTCGATGCCCTGCTTCTGCATTTCGGCTTCGTCGGGCGAGCGCGCGACGTTGACGCCGACGGTCACGGCGACCTCGGGGTGCAGCTTGACCTTGACGTCGACCAGGCCGAGCGACTTGATCGGGCGTTCGAGCTCGACCATCGCCTTGGTGACGCCGGTCACGCCGTCCTCGGCGAGCGCGTCGACGATGTCGCGCACCGAGACCGAGCCATAGAGCTGGCCAGTGTTCGACGCCTGGCGGATCAGGACGACCTGCTTGCCGTCGATGTCCTTGGCGCGGCCTTCGGCGTCGCCGCGACGTTCGGCGTTGTCGGCCTCGATCTTCGAGCGGTTGGCTTCGAACAGCTTGCGGTTGGCTTCGTTCGCACGAAGCGCCTTGTTGTTCGGCAGCAGATAGTTACGGGCAAAGCCGTTCTTGACGGTGACGACATCGCCGATACCGCCCAGTTTCTCGATACGTTCGAGCAGGATGATTTCCATCGGACCGGCCCTCCTTACTTCACAATGTAGGGGAGCAGGCCGATGTGGCGCGAGCGCTTGATCGCCTTTGCCAGCTCACGCTGCTTCTTGGTGGACACCGCGGTAATCCGCGACGGGACGATCTTGCCGCGCTCCGACAGGTAACCCTGGAGCAGGCGGACGTCCTTGTAATCGATGACCGGTGCGTCCTTCTGGCTGAAGGGGCAGGTCTTGCGGCGGCGGAAAAAGGGTCGTGCCATGGTCGTGTTCCTTATTCTTCGCCGTCGCGGTCACGACCGCCACGTTCGCCGCGACCGCCGCGACGTTCCTGCTTGCGCATCATCACCGACGGGCCCTTTTCGAGTTCGTCGACCTTGATCGTCATCCAGCGGATGATGTCTTCGTTGATCGCGGCCTGACGCTCGATCTCTGCGACGGCTTCGCCGGATACTTCGGCCGACAGCATCACATAGTGACCCTTGCGGTTCTTCTGGATCTTGTAGGCGAGCTGCTTCAGGCCCCAGGTTTCGGTCTTGTGAACCTGGCCCTTATACTCGCCGATGACGTTGGTAACGGTTTCCGCCAGCGCGTCGACCTGAGCCTGGCTCAGGTCCTGACGCGCGATAAAGACATGCTCGTAGAACGGCATGGTCGCGCTTCCTTCATTTGGCCGATCGTTGACCTGCGCCAATCGCAGGCCCCTCCGGCTGTCGTCCTGCCCTGCAAAAATGGTGCAAAGCAAACGGGGCGATGGCTCAAAGCCTCGCCCCGATGCGGGCCGCCTATACAGATTCGGCGGCGGAAAGCAAGGGGAGTTGCCCCTCTCCCCTTGCGGGAGAGGGATGTGGAGACTTGGCAGCTTGCTGCCTAGTCGAAGCTGGGTGAGGGGTTGCGGTCCAAGGGACCGCGCAAGCCGGAGGCTCGCAGACCCCTCATCCAACTGCGCCTAGGCGCTTCGCGCAAAGGCTTCGTATCCTTCTCCCGCAAGGGGGGAAGGAATTATCCCAGCTTCCCCAGCAATTCATGCCCGAAATCGGTCAGCGTATCGTCGCGCGCGCCGAGGATGAGGATGCGGTCGCCGGGTTTCGCTTCGTCGAGCATCGCCGCGCCGCAATTGGCGCGCGTCGTCAGATGCACCGCATCGCCGCCGCCCGCGACGATGTCGGCGACCAGCGCCTCGCTGCCGATGCTGCGGTCGACGGTGCCGCCGAAATAGACGGGGTCGCAGACGTATAATTTGTCGCCGTCGCGCATGCCGCTGGCGAAGCTCGCCGCCAGTTCCTTGCCCATCTGGCGCAGCGGGCCGTAACCGTGCGGCTGGAAAAAGAGCAAAGCGCGGCCCGGCAGTTCGGCCACGGCCGCCAATGTCGCCGCCACCTTGTCGGGGTTGTGCGCAAAGTCGTCGATCACGGTCACGCCGCCCGCCTGTCCGAGCACCTCATAGCGGCGCGCGAGTCCGGTGAAATCGGCGAGCGCCGTCGCCGAATCGCCGATCGGAACGCCCAGCGCCCGGGCGGCCATCATCGCGGCGAGCGCGTTGGTGGCATTGTGGCGGCCCGGCATACGCAGCCGCACTTCGCGCGTCGTATGCGCAAAACTCACGGTGAAACGGCACCCGTCGGGCAGCGCCTCGAAATCGCTGCCGCGCATGCCGGCGGTTTCGCCGAAGCCGAAGCGCGCGACATTGGAGCCCGCGAGCAAGGGCGCCGATTCGGGATCGTCGGCGTTGACCACCGCGATCCGCGCCTTGGCGGCGAAATCGCCGAACAGCGCGTGCAGTTCGTCGAGGCTCTTGTGATCGAGGCTGATGTTGGTGATCACCGCGACCTCGGGGCGGTAGCGCGCGATCGAACCGTCGCTTTCGTCGACTTCGCTGACATAGGTCGCGGGGTCGCCGACCAGCGCGCTGGCGAAGGGCGTGGCTTCGCTCGCAAAGTTGCGCATCACCGCGCCGTTCATCACCGTCGGCTTGTGACCGCTACGCTCGAGGATCCAGCCGATCATGCCGGTGACGGTCGACTTGCCGCTGGTGCCGCCGACGCCGACCGCTTGGCTGGCCGAATTGAACAGCGCGGCGTTGAGGTCGGCGCGCGTCATCCGCGGCAGGCCGAGCTTATTGGCGGCGGCGATGTCGGGCACGCTGTCCTCGACCGCGGCCGAGGCGACGAGCGTCTGGCCGGCGGCGACGCCGCTGCCGTCCTGCGGCGCGAGCGATATGCCGCGGCTTTCGATCCACGCGAATTTGTCGGGGCTGCGCCCTTGGTCGCGGCTGCGGTCCGAGCCCGAAACCTTGGCCCCGCGCGCCGCGACGATCATCGCCAGCGGCAACATGCCCGACCCACCGATGCCGCAAAAGAAATAGGATTTGTTTTCCGCCATGGCGCGGCGTTATGGCCTTGGCGAAGGGTTTGCAACACAGGGCGACATTCCCTTTCCGTTCGCATCGAGCGAAGTCGAGATTCCCCTCGACTTGGCGCATGCCTTCGGGGTGTCTCGACTTCGCTCGACACGAACGGAATTTGAAGGCCGGTCATGCGCATCGGAATCGTCGCCCCCTCGACCCCCATCCTGCCCGACGACGCCGAGGCGGTGCGGGCGCTCGCCAGCCTCGGTTATCCCGACATCGAACTCATCTTCGATCCGCAATGTTTCGCGGTCCACGGCCATTTCGCGGGCGAGGACGGGCATCGTTTCGCGGCATTGGTCGAGATGGCGAACCGCCCCGACATCGACGCGCTGTGGTTTGCGCGCGGCGGTTACGGCGCGTGCCGTATCGCCGAGGAGGCGGTCGCGGCGATGACCGATGTCGCGCGCGGCAAGGCCTTCCTCGGCTATTCGGACCAGGGCAATCTGCTCGCCTGTCTCTACCGCGACGGCTTCGACCATGTCGCGCATGGCCCGATGGTCGCCGACATCCGCCGCGAGGGCGGCGATGCGGCGGTGCTGCGCGCGCTCGACTGGCTCGTCGCGCGCGATCCCGCGGCGTGCGAGCCGGGGCTTCAGCATGGCGCGCGCCATGCAGCGTTCAACCTGATGACGCTATCGATGCTGCTCGGCACCCCGCTCGAACCCGACCTCGGCGGCCATATCCTGCTGGTCGAGGAGGTCAGCGAATATCTTTATGCGTTCGACCGCGCCTTCTTCCATATCGCGAGCTATCTCGGACCGCGCGGGCTCGCGGGGCTGCGGCTCGGGCGGGTGAGCGATATTCTCGACAACGATCGTCCGTTCGGCGCCGATGCCGAGGAGATCGCGCGCCACTGGTGCGCGCGCTGCGATATCCCGTATCTCGGCCGGGCCGACATCGGCCACGACGCGACGAACAAGGTCGTGCCCTTCGGCTTGCATCGCGGGGGGTGAGGGAATAGGCGCGGCGCAATTCAAAATTACGCTAGGGGACGCAATATGCGCGCATTCATCTTTCCGGGTCAGGGCAGCCAGTCGGTCGGCATGGGCAAGGCGCTCGCCGACGCGTCGCCGGCGGCGCGCGAGGTGTTCCAGGAGGTCGACGACGCGCTGGGGCAGAAGCTGTTCCAGCTGATGACCGAAGGCCCCGAGGACCAGCTCACCCTAACCGAAAACGCCCAGCCCGCGATCATGGCCAACGCCATCGCGACCTTGCGCGTGCTGGAGAAAGAAGGCGGCGTCACCCTCGCGGCCAAGGCCGATTATGTCGCCGGGCACAGCCTCGGCGAATATAGCGCGCTCTGCGCCGCGGGGGCCTTCGACCTCGCGACCACCGCGCGGCTGCTCAAGACGCGCGGGCAGGCGATGCAGGCGGCGGTGCCCGTCGGCATCGGCGCGATGGCGGCGCTGCTCGGCGCCGATATCGACACCGCGCAGAAACTCGCCGATGCCGCCGCCGAGGGCGAGGTCTGCACCGTCGCCAACGACAACGACCCGTCGCAGGTCGTGATCTCGGGCCACAAAGGCGCGGTCGAGCGCGCGGTCGCTATGGTAAAGGACTATGGCATCAAGCGCGGCGTGCTGCTGCCCGTCTCGGCGCCCTTCCATTGCCCGCTGATGCAGCCCGCCGCCGACGCGATGGCCGAGGCGCTCGGCGCCAACCCGCCCGCCGCGCCGCTCGTCCCGGTGGTCGCCAATGTCATCGCGAGCCCGGTGAGCGACGCCGACAGCATCCGCGACCTGCTCGTGCAACAGATCACCGGCCGCGTCCGCTGGCGCGAGAGCGTCGGCGCGATGGAGGACATCGGCGTCGGACATTTCGTCGAATTCGGCGGCAAGGTGCTCGGCCCGATGGTCAAGCGTAGTGCGTCGGGCGAGGTCGAGGTGATCAGCGTGATTTCGATGGACGACATCGAGGCGCTGCTGAAGGCGCTTTAAGGGATTCGCGCAGAGGCGCAGAGGGCGCAGAGAAATTTGTTCACGCGGAGACGCGGAGAAGAAAAGAGAATTGGCGGCTTTGCCGCCCTTAATCCTTTTCCTCTGCGATCTCTGCGCCTCTGCGCGAATCCCCTCTCTTTCTTCTTTCCTTCTCCGCGCCTCCGCGTGAACCGATAATCGCAGCATCGCCGCGCGGTGCCAACGTTGAAGATAAAGCCCTTTTCTCTACTGAAGTAATGATGTATCATCGCCCATCGGTTCAAGCCAAGGGAGAGGCGATGGACGGTTTCACACGCATTTGGGCTTTCGGCCAATGGGCCATCGTCGGCGCGCTGATCGTGTCGCCGTTGTGGTCGGGCGCAGTGGCGCCCGTGGCGCAGCAGATCGCCGCCGCGACGGGCGCTTCGGGTCGTATGCGCGCCTTTGCCAGCGAGGCCGAACTCAAGGCCTTCGTCGCCAAGCGCCAGTCGGTCCAGAACCTCGCCGTGGCTGAATCGACCACCGCCTCCGCCGACGCGGCCTCCGCCCCCGCCGAGCCGCCCCCCGCGATGGCGGTCGCGCTCGAGGAGCCCGCGCCCGCTGCCGCCAGGGTCGATCCCGACGGCATCACCAACGTCCAGACCGCCGGGGTCGATGAGGGTGGCATCGTCAAGAAGCAGGGCGATTTGCTCATCGTGCTGCGTCGCGGGCGGCTGTTCACGATCGACGCGTCGGGCGGCGGTATGCGGCCGATCGCCGCGGTCGACGTCTTTCCCGGCAAGACTGGCGAGCCCGACGGCACCTGGTACGACGAGATGCTGGTCAGCGGCGATACCGTCGTCGTGCTCGGCTACAGCTATGCGCGCAGCGGCACCGAGGTGAACCGCTTCGACCTCTCCGCCGACGGCAAGCTGACGTGGCGCGACACCCATTATCTGCGCTCGGGCGATTATTATTCGTCGCGCAACTACGCCTCGCGGCTGATCGGCGACAAGTTGATCTTCTATGCGCCGCTGCCGATCTGGGGCGAGATCGACGAGGCGATGCCCGCGCTCGCCGAGTGGCGGAAGGGCAAGGTCGGCGCCTTCAAGTCCTTCACCGGCGCGCGCGACATCTATATGCCGCAGCCGTCGTGGGGCGACCCCGACCTCGCGGGCGACATGCTGCACAGCGTGATGATCTGCGACCTCGGCGACGACGACATGGACTGCGATGCGACCAATGTGCTCGGCACCTGGTCGCGCAGCTTCTACGTCTCGCAAAACGCGGTCTATGTCTGGGCCGGCCTCGGCACGAGCTACGACAGCGACAATCGCGCGATGCTCTACCGCATCCCGCTCGACGGCGGCGCACCGCAGGCAGTCGAGGTCGCGGGCATGCCGCTCGACCAATTCTCTTTCCGCGAGGAAGGCGACGGCTCGCTCAACGTCCTGACGATGGCCGAGGGCGGCGGCGATGCGATGTGGGCGCCCGAGCGCGACGACGAGGGCGACATGGCGCTGCTTCACCTCGCCGCGAACCGCTTCGGCGACGGCGGCGAAAAGGTGAAACCCGCCGACTTCCGCGCGCTGCCCGGTGTCGAGGGCTGGGAGCGCCAGAGCCGCTTCATCGGCGACTGGCTGCTCTACGCCGGCGGCCGCGTCCGCCGCGACCTGCGCAAGGAGGGCAGCGAGCAGGCCGCGCTCTACGCCGTGCCCGTCAAGGGCGGCAAGGTCGTGCCGCTCGATCCGGGGCACCAGGTCGGGCGCATCGACATGATGGGCCGCGACGCGATCATCGTCGGCTCGGGCGACGGCGGCGCGCTGACCTTCACCACCGTCGCGCTCGACGGCGCCCCGCGGCTCGCCAGCCGCTACGCCTTCCCCGCGGCGGCCGAGGGCGAGAACCGCAGCCATGCCTTCTTCTATCGCCCCGATCCGGGCAGCGAAGGCGACGACGGGCTGCTCGGCCTGCCGGTGATGCGCGGCAGCGACGACGGCACCAGGTTCCTCGGCAGCGCCGCGTCGATCCTCTACCTCCGCCGCGCCGCACGCGACCTGTCGCTCGCGGGCACGCTCGACGCGCGCCCGGGCGAGCGCGACGACCATTGCCTCGCCTCGTGCGTCGACTGGTACGGCAACGCGCGCCCGGTGTTTTTTGGCAATCGCATCTTCGCACTGATGGGCTATGAGCTTGTCGAGGGCCGCTGGCAGGACGGGAAGGTACGCGAAAAGACGCGTATCGACTTTACGCCGCGTGGGGGTGGCCGGTCGGGATAGAAGATTTGCGCGCAGAGGCGCAGAGGACGCAGAGAGTTGGCGGGGGATGGGCGAGGCGGCGCTCCATATCGACCAAGTTACGCACGAGGTGATCGGCGTCGCGATGCGCCTGCACAGCGAGATCGGGCCGGGGCTTCTGGAAAGCGTCTATGAAACGATCCTTGCCGGGCGCTTGGCCTCGATGGGCTACAAGGTCGATCGGCAACGTCCGATCGACGTCATTTTCGACGGGATTGAATTTCGCGAGGTCGCACGGGCCGATCTGGTGATCGACGACCGGCTGGTCGTCGAGGTCAAATCCACCGAAAATTTGCACCCCGTGCACGCGAAACAGGTTCTCACCTATCTCCGGTTGCTGCATATGCCCGTCGGCCTGCTCATCAATTTCGGGGAGCCGACGTTGAAGCAGGGAATTCGCCGTCTCGTAAACGACCATAAAGACTCTGCGTCCTCTGCGTCTCTGCGCGAAAATCTTGATATACCGACGTCCGGATCGACCGGACCATTGCAAGGATAGACTGATGTTCGATCTCACCGGCATGACTGCCCTCGTTACCGGCGCCTCGGGCGGTATCGGCTCGGCCATCGCGCACGCGCTTGCCGCCCAAGGCGCGCGGCTCGCGGTTTCGGGTTCCAATGCTGACAAGCTGAGTGCGTTTCGCGACAGCCTCGGCGGCGATCATGTCGCGCTGCCGTGCAACCTCGGCGATGGCGCCGAAGTCGACGCGCTCGTCCCTTCGGCGGTCGAGGCGCTCGGCAAGCTCGATATCCTCGTCAACAATGCCGGCGTGACGCGCGACAACCTCATCCTGCGGATGAAGGACGACGAATGGTCGGACGTCATCCGCATCAACCTCGAGGCCAATTTCCGCCTCGCGCGCGCCGCGGCGAAGCCGATGATGAAGGCGCGCTTCGGGCGCATTATCTCGATCACCAGCGTCGTCGGCGCCACCGGCAACCCCGGGCAGGCCAACTATGCCGCATCGAAGGCGGGGGTCACCGGCATGACCAAGTCGTTGGCGCAGGAACTGGCGAGCCGCGGCATCACCGTGAACTGCGTCGCGCCGGGTTTCATCGCCACCGCGATGACCGCCGACCTGCCCGACGCGCAGAAGGAGGCGCTCAACACGCGCATCCCCGCGGGCCGCATGGGCGAGGGCGACGATATCGCCGCCGCCGTCGTCTACCTCGCCTCGAAGGAAGCGGGCTATGTCACCGGCCAGACGCTGCACGTGAACGGCGGCATGGCGATGCTATCGTAAGGGGCTAGCATCGGGCGGAAGCGGTCGTTCCTAGTCCTCCCTGCGGCGAAGCCGTGGGGAGGGGGACCGCCGAAGGCGGTGGAGGGGCCGAGGCCTGAGACCTCGGCCCAGGGCCGCTGCCCCTCCACCATGCTTCGCATGGCCCCCTCCCCATTGCTGCGCGACAGGGAGGATCAAGCCGGGTCGCCATAACTCCCAAAATATCGGCCGGGTCCGGCGGCGGTGCCGGACCCGGCCTCCCTCCCGAGCGACCCTTCGGAGAGGGGTCAGAAGCTCGCGCGGGCGGTCAGGCGGATGTCGCGGCCGGCGAGCGGCACATAATCCTTGGTAAAGCTCGCGTGGCGCCGCGCATCGACGTCGAAGATATTGTTCGCGGCGAGGGTCAGCGACAGATGCTTGGTCTCGGGCAGCGGACGCCAGGTGATCGACGCATTGACCAGGGTGAAGCCCTTGGTCGGCGTCTCGAACTGCGCGACGCGGTTCTGGTCGTCGGTCCATTCGACCTCGGCGCGCGCGTCGAGGCGCTCGCCCTGCGCTTCCAGACCGCCGAGCACGCGCAGCGGCGGGATGCGCGGGACGTTGCGGTGGGCGCCCGCGCCCTTGATCGTCGCGCGCGTCATGTCGGCGGTGACGTCGCCGACGATGTTGAAGCCGCCGATCTGCGCGATCCGCGCGCTCGCCTCGGCCTCGAAGCCATAGACCTTCGCGTCGCGCTGGAAATATTGGAAGACGGGGAGCTCGTCCTCTTCGGCGCCGGTCGCGGCCGAATAGATGAAGTCGTCGAACCAGTTCGAATAGCCGGTTAGGCTCAGGTTGAAGGCATCGGTCTTGAGCTTGAACGAGGCCTCGGCGCCCCAGCTCGCTTCGCGCTTCAAATTCGGATCGCCGAGCTCGAAGCTCTGCGTCGCGACATGGGGACCGTTCGAGAACAGCTCTTCGGCCGACGGCGCGCGCACGGCGCGCGCCACCGACACGCCGAACTTGGCGCTTTCGCTGATGTCATAGGTCGCGCCGAGCGCGCCCGAGAAGCTGTCGAACTTGCGCTCGATGCCCAGCGCCGGGGCGCGGACGCTGGTCGTCTCGAAGCGGCCGGCGGCTTCGAGCCCGAGCGGGCCCGCCTCAAACTCCTGCAGCGTGAAGACCGCGAACTGGTCGGTCAGGTTGCGCGGTACGAAGGCCTCCGCGCCCACCGCGTCGAAATCGCGGTGGCTATACTGCACCCCGCTCGCGCCGCGCCAGCCGCCGCGGTCGTTCTGCGCCAGCTCGAGCCGGCCCTCGACGCCCTTGTTGTAGAAGACGGTACCGACCTCGTCGCCCTCGAACTCGGTGTGCTGGTAATCGGCATAGCCCGCGCGAATGCGCAATTTGTCGAAGAAACCGTCGCCCATCTCGACCTCGCCGCGCAGGTCGGCGCGCCACTGCTTCAACCCGATAGTGACTGGGCCTTCGCCATGCTCATGGCCGTGATCGTCGCCTTCCTCTTCGCCCTCATGCTCGTGCGCGGTGTTCGGGCGATCGGGCACGCCGTAATTGCTGTCATAATAGCTGACCGACACGCCGAGCTGGCCGCCATCGTTGATCAGCGACAGCCCGCCCGCGGCGGTCCAGGTTTCGCTCGCGGTGTTGGGGATTCTGCCGCGGCTGTTGGCCTGCGCGGTCAGTTCGGCGGCCTCGTCGGCATGGCCTTCCTCGATCTCGTGCTCGGCGAGGTGGAGCAGGTCGCCGCGGATGCCCGGCGCATAGACATAGCCGCCGGCGCGCGCGTCGCCGGTCTTGCGCCAGCTGCCGTCGACATGCGCGACGAGGTTCGGCGCCAGCGCGACGTCGATCGAACTGCCGATGTTGCGGTCGTTCGCGTTGGTCGCATAGCCGCCGATCGCGTCGATATGGACATGGTCGGTCGGCACTTTCCTGGGAATCCGCCGGTCGAACAGGTTGACCGCGCCGCCGATGGCCTGGCTGCCGAACAGCAGCACCGCGGGGCCGCGCAATATCTCGATGCGCTCGACGGTCAGCGGGTCGATCGTGACGGCATGGTCGGCGGAGGTGTTCGACACGTCGATCGACCCGATGCCGTCGGTCAGCACGCGCACGCGCTCGCCCGAAAAGCCGCGCAGCACCGGGCGCGAGGCGCCGGGGGCGAAGCTGGTCGCCGACACGCCGGGCTGGCGGGTCAGCGTGTCGCCGATCTGCCCGCGGATGTCGCGCGCCAGTTCCTCGCCCTCGAGCACCGAGACGTTGCCCAGGATATCGAGGCTGCGGACATAGGGCGCGGTGACGATGATCGGGTCGCCGGTGTGGACATCGTCGTCGCTGCCGGCGGCGCCGCGCTCCTGCGCGAAAGCGGGGGCGGCGAGGACCAGCCCGAGGGAAAAGGCGGCGGAAGCAAGCAAGCGCATGGGGAGATTTTTCCTGTTCTGGTTGGCGACTATTGCGGCGGCAGTAATGATATACTGTTACAATGGCAAGGACCGGTTCGTGCGGTTCGTCGGGACCAGGGGGCCGTCCGTCGATGGAGAGGGGTGGTTTTCGGGCGGCAGGCGCCGAAGGCCATCATGATATTCGCGCAGAGGCGCAGAGGCCGCAGGGAGGAAAAGCCATCCTCTCTGCGGCCTCTGCGCCTCTGCGCGAATTGAATATTGGAGATGCGGTTCGGTCGCTTTCGGGCGTCAACGGACAAACTGCTCTATAAATCCCGTTCGTGTCGAGCGAAGTCGAGACACCCATGGGGAGCGCATGCCTTCGCGTGTCTCGACTTCGCTCGACACGAACGGAGAAAGAGGAAGGTCTGTTCGGCAAAGCCCGTCCTGCCCCCACCCAACACAAGCTGTCTTGCGACGCACGGGCCGCCGCCCTAGATCAGGCGCCATGACCATTGCGCAAACCAGCCTCGAGCTGATCGGCAACACGCCGCTTGTCCTGCTCAAAGGCCCCAGCGAAGCCACGGCATGCGAAATCTGGGGCAAATGCGAATATGCCAACCCGGGCGGATCGGTGAAGGACCGTGCCGCGCTCTATATCGTGCGCGATGCCGAGGCGAATGGCAGCCTGAAGCCCGGCGGCACGATCGTCGAGGGGACTGCGGGCAACACCGGCATCGGGCTGGCGCTAGTCGCCAACGCGTTGGGGTACAAGACGATCATCGTCATGCCCGACAACCAGAGCGCCGAGAAGATGGCGACGATCCGCGCGCTCGGCGCCGAGCTGGTGCTCGTGCCGCCCGCGCCCTTCGCCAACCCCGGCCATTTCGTCCACACCTCGCGCCGCATCGCCGAGGAAACCGACAATGCGATCTGGGCGAACCAGTTCGACAATATCGCCAACCGCAAGGCGCATATCTTCGGCACCGCCGAGGAGATCTGGGAGCAGATGGACGGGCGCCTCGACGGTTTCACCTGCGCCGCGGGCACCGGCGGGACGATCGCGGGGACGGGGCTGGGGCTGAAAGCCAAGGACGAGGCGATCACCGTCGCGCTCACCGACCCGCATGGCGCCGGCCTCTATAATTATTACCAGTGCGGCGAATTGAAGCCCGAGGGCTCGAGCGTCGCGGAGGGCATCGGCCAGAACCGCATCACCGCGAACCTCGAAGGCGCGCCGATCGACACCCAATTCCGCATCTCCGATGCCGAGGGGCTCGACGTGGTGCGCCAGCTGCTCGACGAAGAGGGGCTGTGCCTCGGGCTGTCGTCGGGGATCAACGTCGCGGGCGCGATGGCACTCGCGCGCCAGCTCGGCCCCGGCAAGCGCATCGCGACGATCCTCTGCGACAGCGGCTTCCGCTATCTTTCGACGCTCTACAATCCCGAATGGCGCGCATCGAAGGGGCTGGCGACATGAACATGAAGAAACCCCCGACCGCCGCCCCGCCACCCGAGCCTTGGGGGCCCAGCGATTCGATGCGGCGGCTGCAGATCGGCATCGCCGGGGTGATGGCGGTGCTGCTGCTCGTCGGCCTCGCTGGACTGATCGGCGACCGCGCGCGCGAACAGGTCGCGGGGGAGGCGGCCGCGACCGCCAATGCCGCCGCTACGGGACAGGCCGACGCGGGCACCGGCGCGCCGCTCGAGGAACTCGGCGTCCAGCCGGTGACGACCCCCGCCGACGGCCAGACGCCCGCCGCCGCGACGGTCAACGCGCCCGCCAAGGCGGTGCCGCTGGCGCCGACGACGGCGAAGGTCCCCGACCTCGAACCCGACCCCGAACTCCAGCGCGCGCGGAACAAGACCGGCCAGTGAGGCCGCGGCGTTTAGCGATGCTCCGGTGGCCGCTCGGCGCCGCGCTGCTCGCGCTCGTGCTGGCGTGGCTGCTCGGCGGGCAGATGCTGCTCGGGCGGATCGATCCGGCGCTGGTGATCCCCTGGCTCTTCGCCGCGCTGCTGCCGCTCGCCTGGTTCGGGCGCGGCGATGCGCCGCGCGATCGCATCCGCGCCAATCTGATTGCGCTGGCGGCGCTGTTAGTCGGGCAGGGTCTGCTGAGTCTCGCCCTCGCGGACAGCTTGCCGTGGGCACAAGTGGCCGTCACCGCACTCTCGGGCCTCGCCGCTGCTGCGCTAGCTGACTGGATCGTCCAGCGCGCGGCCAGGAGCCTCGTCGCCAAGGCACTCATCGCCAAGCTCGCCGCCATCCTCTGGTTCGCCGCCGGCCATGCCGCGCTCGCCGCGCTCTATGAGCAGCCCGCGTCCGACACCCCGGTGACCATGCTCAGCGGCCTGCCGCTACGCTGGGCGGGGGAGGGCGATCTCGCGGCGATGCTCCAGCGCGGCGCCGCCGACGACCCGGCGCTCGTTCGCCTCGAACGCACCCATCGCATCGCGCTGGTGGACAGCCTCGCCGACCATGTCCCGCCCGCGGGGGCGGCCCTGCTGCTCGCGCATCCGCGCGCGCTGGCGCCGCAGGATCTGGTCGCGATCGACGCCTTCGTGCGCGGCGGCGGGCGCGCTTTGATCCTCGCCGACGCGCTCTCGGGCTGGCCCGCGCCGCATCCGACGGGCGACAGCCGCAACCCGCCGGTCACCAGCCTGCTCACCCCGCTGCTGGGTCATTGGGGCATTACGCTGGGCGCCGCGCCTGCCGGCGAAACCGCGGCGCAAGCGATCGATGTCGACGGCCGCCGCCTGCGTCTGTTCAGCGCCGGGCGCTTCGAGGCGCTGCCGTCCGGCTGCACCGCGCAGGCGGGCGCACAAATCCTCCGCTGCCGAGTCGGCGCGGGCGAGGCGTGGCTCGTCGGCGACGCCGACCTGCTTTTCGCCCCCCTCTGGCAACCGCTCGTCGGCGATCTGCCGCATTTGCGCCGCGCCGACACGATCGAGTGGATCGGCGCCCGCCTCGACGGCCCCGACTATCGCGCGCCGCTCCTCCAGCCCGTCTGGATCGCCCACAAACCGCGCTAATCCGCGCCTCTTGTAAATTTCGGCATTTTTTCCACAGCTTCGTCGCGGCGGGGCCCGTGCGTCGGCGCGCGGCCCTTTTCGACCGCTCACGCCCGATTTCACCCCATTTTGATGCCCGATTTTCCCGATCAGGCCCGAATTTACCCCTTTTCTCCCTAGCGGCTTGCTGATAGGCAGGAATCGGAGAGGGGCAATCTCCGCCTGAGCCGTTGGATTCGGAATTTCGCGATTCCGAGATCGGGGAAGTCTTGCCCGGGGTGTCAGGAAGGGGGCGGATCGATGGCGGTTGTGACGCCCGGCAATTATTCGGGCACCGAATTCGCCGCGATCGATGGCAAGGGGCGCATCGCCGTCCCTTCGGAATTCCGCAACAATGTGCCCCTCAATGCGGAAAATCAGCGCGTGCTCTGGGTCGGCTATCACGAAGTGCTGCCCTGCCTCGTCGCCTATGGCCAGGATCAGTTCGACCGCCTCGCGCACGAGATCGAGCATGGTCGCCAGGTGATCGAAGGCCGCGGCGGCGATTTCGCCGAGGATGCCGCCTACAAGGCGCGCTACGACTTCACCAAGCCCTACACGCTCGACGACAGCGGCCGCTTTCTGCCGACCTTCTCGCACCGCGACAATCCCTATGACGAGGCCGAGCTCGCCTTCGACGGCGGCGCCTGCGCCTTCGTCGGCGCGGGGCGCCGCTTCGAAATCTGGTGGCTGCCCTTCATCGCGCAGTGCGACGAGGCCGACCCGCGCCTGCGCCGCGTCGCCGCCGCGTGGGACGCCAACAAGGGGAAGGGGCGCAAATGACCGACCTCTCCCCCAACGTCCTTCGCGATCCGCGCCATGACCCCGTGCTCCGCGAAGAGGTGGTCGCGGCGCTCGCGATCACTCCCGGCGAAACGCATGTCGATGCGACCTTCGGCGCGGGCGGCTATACGCGCGCGCTGCTCGCCGCCGAGGCGAATGTCGTCGCCTGCGACCGCGACCCCGACGCGATCGCCGAGGGTCAGGCGCTGGTCGAAGAGGCCGGCGGCAAGCTGACTTTGATCCACGGCCGTTTCGGCGAGATCGACCGGTTACTTGCCGAACGCGGCATCGCGGGAGTTGACGGCATCGTCTTCGACATCGGCGTCTCGTCGATGCAGCTCGACCGCGCCGAGCGCGGCTTCTCGTTCCAGAACGACGGGCCCTTGAACATGACGATGTCGCAGGACGGCGAGACCGCCGCCGACTGGATCAACCGCGCCGACGAGGTCGAGATCGCCGACGTGCTCTTCCATTATGGCGATGAGCGCCAGTCGCGCCGCGTCGCGCGCGCGATCGTCGCCGACCGCCCCTTCACCCGCACCGCCGAACTCGCGACCACCATCCGCAAGGCGCTGCGCCACCCGCCCGGCGCGCCCAAGGACCCGGCGACGCGCAGTTTTCAGGCCATTCGCATTCACATCAACGGCGAGCTCGACGAACTCGCCGCGGGGCTCGACGCCGCCGAACGGCTGCTCCGCCCCGGCGGACGCCTCGCGGTCGTCTCTTTCCACAGCACCGAGGATCGCATCGTGAAGAATTTCCTGCGCGAACGCAGCGGTGGCGATGTCCGCGCTTCGCGCCACCGGCCCGCGCTGGCCCCTCCGGCGCGGGCCGCAACTTTCCTGACACCGGCGCGCAAGGTGCGCCCGGGCAAGGCCGAAGAAGCGCGCAACCCGCGTGCACGCTCGGCGACGCTTCGCAGCGCGGTGCGCACGGATGCGCCCGCCTGGTCCGACGGTTCGACGACGAAGGAGGCCTTGTCATGCTGATGGCCGCGCGCAAGCTTCAGGGGATCGGCTTGGTCCTCCTGGTGCTGATCTTTGCGATGATGCTCTATCCGGTGTCGCTCAAGGTCGCGGCGACGCGCAGCGAGCTCGCGCGCATCAACCAGCAGATCGACCGGACCGAAAGCAATATCCGCTACCTCGAATCCGAACTCGCGGTGCGCGCCTCGATGCGCCAGCTCGAGCAATGGAATGCCGATACCTTCGGATATTCTGCCCCCTCGGCCAGCCAGTATCTCGAGAATGAGCGCCAGCTCGCCTCGCTCGGCCGGGTGCCGCGCGCGCGCGGCGCCAACGAGGTCGCGCCGGTGCTGATGGCGATGGTCTCGCCCGTCGCGATTCCCGACAAGGCCAAGCCTGCGGCCGCTAGCGATGCTCCCGCCGCCGCCGCGAAGCCCGCGCCGGTCAAGGTCGCCGCCGCGGTCCAGTCCGACGTCGCCCCCCGCATGGCGCCGACACGCCGCCGCGAACAGCTCAAGATGATCGAGGACCAGCTCCTCTCCGAAGCGACGCTCGCCGACCTCAAGCGCGCCGCCGCCGTCGAAGCAGGGGATAAGAAGGGCCGATGAACACGGTAGTCGTCCGTCCGACGCGCGTCCGTACCGCCGGGGTCCGGCAGCAACTGCTGCTGACTGCGCAGCAGCGGCTGATGATTCTGATGCTGCTGTTCATGGCGGCTATCTTCCTCGTTTCGGTGCGGCTGCTGTGGTTCGCGGCGTTCGACACCGGGCCGCAGCGCGGCGTCTCGACCGCCTTCGTCCCCGCGCGCGCCGACATCGTCGACCGCAACGGCGTGCCGCTCGCGCGTACGATCGACGGCTATTCGATCCGCGTCGTGCCGTCGAAGCTGCTCAACAACCGCCAATATCTCGCCGACGAGCTGGTCAAGATCTTCCCCGACACGACGCGCGAGGAGTTTCTCGCCAAATTGAGCGGCCCGCGCGCGACCTATATCCGCCGCCGCGCGCTGCCCGACCAAGTCGCGGCGGTGAATGCGATCGGCGAGATCGGCTTCGACTTCCCGCGGGAGAAGGAGCGGCTCTACCCGCAGACCTCGCTCGCCGCGCATGTCCTGGGGTTCCTCAACGCCGAGGGGCAGGGGGTTACCGGGATCGAAGGCGCCTATGATGCGCGCCTGACCGACGCCGCAACGCGCGGCCAGCCGATGGCGCTGTCGATCGACGCGCGCGTTCAGGGCGTACTCGAAGCCGAAGTGAGCACCGCGGTGACCAACCTCGAAGCGCTCGGCGGGGCGGGGATCATCCTCGACGTGCATAGCGGCGAGGTGATGGCGATGACCTCGCTGCCGACCTTCAACCCGAACAAGCTCACCGGCAGCGACCCGGCGACGCGCCGCAATGCGGTGACCTATAATCTCTACGAGCTGGGCTCGACCTTCAAGCCGCTGACCGTCGCCGCGGCGATCGACGCCGGCACCGTCACCAGCATGGCGCGCCGCTACGACGCCACCGAGCCGCTGGCGATCGCGGGCTATCGCATCCGCGACAGCCACCCCTCGCGCCGCTGGCTCAACGTGCCCGAGACGTTGATCCACAGTTCGAACATCGTCACCGCGCGCATCGCCGACGAACTCGGCCGCGAGCATATGGAGGCGATGTTCCGCAGCCTCGATTTCGACAAGCGCCCCGGCATCGAACTCAAGGAGCGCGCCTTCCCGCTGTGGCCCAAGGATTGGGGCCGGATCACGACGATGACCACGGGTTACGGCCATGGCATCGCGGTGACCCCGTTGCACCTCGCCAGCGCCTATGCCGCGCTGGTCAACGGCGGCATCTATCGCCCCGCAACGATCCTCAAGCTCGGCGACAAGGCGCCGCCGCAGGGTCGCCGCGTGTTCAAGGCCGCGACCAGCGCGCGCATGCGCCAACTGCTCCGCCTGATCGTCTCCGACGGCACCGGCAAACAGGCCGAGGCGCCGGGCTTCCGCGTCGGGGGCAAGACCGGCAGCGCCGAGAAACCGGGCATCGGCGGTTACAACCGCAGCTCGGTCGTCGCGACCTTCTCGGCGGCTTTCCCGATGGACAATCCGCGCTATGTCATCGTCGTGATGATCGACGAGCCCAAGGGCAATGCCTACAGCTCGGGCCAGCGCACCGCGGGCTGGACCGCGGCGCCGGTGGTCAAGAAAGTGGTGATGCGCGCCGGCCCGATGCTCGGCGTCTTCCCCGATGAGACCCGCGACGTCGACGTGTCGGAACTGACCCCGCTGCTGTGGAGAAACGGGGAAGCGGAATAATGCGTCTGGCGGCGCTGCTCGACAATCAGGATAAGCAAGGGGCCGACCCCGTCGTCACCGGCCTCGCGATCGACCATCGCAAGGTTGCGCCGGGCACGATCTTCGGCGCTTTCGTCGGCGAGAAGTTCAACGGCGAGGACTTCATCGCCGCCGCGATCGAAGCCGGCGCCATCGCCATCGTTGCCCGCCCCGAGGCGAAGGTCGCGGGCGCGGTCCACATCGCCGACGCCAACCCGCGCCGCGCCTTCGCGCATATCGCCGCGCGCTTCTTCCACAAATTTCCCGCGACCTGCGTCGCGGTGACCGGAACCAACGGCAAGACCTCGACCGTCGAGATGACGCGCCAGCTGTGGCGCATGGCGGGGTTCCACGCCGCCTCAATCGGCACGCTCGGCGTCACCACCGGCGACGACCGCGTCGTCACCGGGCTTACCACCCCCGATATCGTGACCTTCCTGTCGAACATGTCGGGCCTCGCCGCCGAGGGCGTCACCCACGCGGCGTTCGAGGCGTCGAGCCACGGCCTCGACCAGTACCGCACCGGGGGGCTGCCGGTGAAGGCGGCCGCCTTCACCAATTTGAGCCACGACCATCTCGACTATCATGGCGACATGGTCAGCTATATGGCCGCGAAGATGCGGCTGTTCCGCGAGGTCGTCGACCCGGCGGGCGCAGTGGTGATCTGGAATGACGACAGCTGGTCGCCCGCCGCCGAGCATGAAGCGAAGCAGCGCGGCCTCCGCATCCTGACCGTCGGCCAGCACGGCGCGGACCTCCGCCTCGTCAGCCGCGAGCCGACCCAGCTCGGCCAGTCGCTGCTGATCCAGGCGGGGCCGCTCGCTCAGAAAGTCACGCTGCCGCTGATCGGCGCCTATCAGGTCGCCAACGCGCTCGTCGCCGCAGCGCTCGTGATCGCGACCGGCGGCGATGTCGGCCAGACGCTCGCCAATCTCGGCCGCCTCCAGCCGGTGCGTGGAAGGCTCGAACGCGCCGCGATCACCAAGGCGGGCGCGCCGGTCTATGTCGATTACGCCCACACCCCCGACGCGATCGAGGCCGCGCTCGACGCGCTGCGCCCGCACGCCGCGGGTCGCCTGATCCTCGTCTTCGGCGCCGGCGGCGACCGCGACAAGGACAAGCGCCCCGAAATGGGCAAGGTCGCCGCCGCCAAGGCCGACATCGCGATCATCACCGACGACAATCCGCGCGGCGAAGACCCCGCCGACATCCGCGCCGCCATCGCCGCGGGCGCGCCGGGCGCGCAGGTAATCGGCGACCGCCGCGCCGCCATCGCGGCTGCGATTGCGGAGGCGCGCGCCGAGGATATCGTGTGCATCGCGGGCAAGGGCCACGAACAGGGCCAGATCGTCGGCCGCGGCGACGAAATGCGCGTCATACCCTTCGACGACGTCAGCGTCGCGCGCGAGGCGGCGGCATGAACCCGCTCTGGACCGCCCGCGCCATCGCTGCTGCCACGAATGGCACCGCTAGCGCCGACTTCACCGTGCACGGCGTCGCCTTCGACTCGCGCGAGGTGGGCAAGGGTGACCTCTTCATCGCGATGAAGGGCGAGGCGACCGACGGCCACAAGTTCATCGACCAGGCGATCGCCGCGGGCGCGTCGGGCATCGTCTGCGAAACCGAAATCGACCACCCGCACGTCCGTGTCGCCGACAGCGTCGCGGCATTGAACGCGCTCGGTTTCGCGTCACGCGCGCGCTGCCATGGCCGCGTCATCGGGGTCACCGGCTCGGCGGGCAAGACCGGCACGAAAGAGGCGCTCTTCGCGGCGCTCGACCGTTTCCGCCCCGGCAAGGCGCATCGCTCGGTCAAGAGCTACAACAACCATGTCGGCGTGCCGCTGAGCCTCGCGCGCATGCCCTCGACCGCCGATTATGGCGTGTTCGAAATGGGAATGAACCATGCGGGCGAGCTGGCCGCGCTGACGCGCATGGTCCGCCCGCACGTCGCGATCGTCACCACCATCGCCCCGGCGCATATGGAATTTTTCGGCAGCGAAGAGGCGATCGCCGATGCGAAGGGCGAGATTTTCGAGGGGCTCGAGCCGGGCGGCACCGCGATCGTCCCCTTCGACAGCCCGCATTACGAACGCCTCCGCGCCAAGGCCGAGCAGCACGCGGCGCATGTCGTGAGCTTCGGGCTCGGCGCGGGCGCCGATGTGCGCGCGGTCGACTGGCTCTCCGACGGGCGCGGCGGCTCGCTGGTCACCGCGCAGGTGCAGGACGCCTTGCTCTGCTTCACCATCGCGCAGGCGGGCGCGCATTGGGTGTCGAACGCGATGGCGGTGCTCGCCGCAGTGAAAGCCGTCGGCGGCGACCTCCCCGCCGCGGGGCTCGCCTTCGCCGAAATGGCGGGGCTCGCCGGGCGCGGCGCGCGCCACCGTCTGGCGGTTCCGGGCGGCCATATCCTGCTGATCGACGAAAGCTACAACGCCAACCCCGCCTCGATGGCCGCGACGATCGGCCAGCTCGGCAGCGAAGCCGCGGGGCGCAAAGTGGCGATTCTCGGCGCGATGAAGGAGCTGGGACCCGGCGGCGAGGCCTATCATGCGGGCCTCGCGGCTCCGCTCGTCGCAGCAGGCGTGCATTTCGCCTTGCTCGTCGGCGCGGAGATGGCGCCGCTCGCCAAAGCGCTTGAGGGGCGTATCGATTTCGCGCATGTGCCCGACCATCAGACCGCCAAAGCGCGGCTGAAAGACTTGATCCGCGCCGGCGACGCCGTGCTGGTCAAGGGGTCGAACAGCGTTGGCCTGTCCCACTTGGTGACGGCGCTGACCAACGGGGAATATTGATGCTGTACTGGCTGGCGGAATGGCTTGGCTTTCCGGGGGTCCTGAACCTCATCCGCTATCTGAGCTTCCGCTCGGGCGCCGCGGTCGCGACCGCGCTGATCATCGGCCTGTGGATCGGGCCGCGCTTCATCCTGATGCTGCGCATGCGGCAGGGCAAGGGCCAGCCGATCCGCGACGACGGCCCGCAGAGCCATCTCGCGAAAAAGGGCACCCCGACGATGGGCGGGCTGATGATCCTCATCTCGCTGATGATTTCGGCCCTGCTCTGGATGGACCTCTCGAACCGTTTCGTCTGGGCGTGCCTGTTCGTCACCGGCGGTTTCGCCGTCGTCGGTTTCCTCGACGATCTCGACAAGGTGACCAAGGCCAGCCACCGCGGCATTCCCGGCCGCATCCGCCTGCTGATCGAATTCATCATCGCGGGCGTCGCGGTGACGCTGATCGTCTCGCGCACCGGCACCGACCTGTACCTGCCCTTTTTCAGCGGGATCGTGCTCGAACTCGGGCCGCTCTATTATGTCTTTGCGATGGTGATGATCGTCGGTTTCGGCAATGCGGTGAACCTCACCGACGGGCTCGACGGCCTCGCGACCTTCCCCGTGGTCATCGCCAGCCTGACGCTTCTCGTCATCGTCTATCTCTCGGGCAACGTGAAATTCGCCGAATATCTCGGCATCCCGCATGTCCCCGGCGCGGGCGAACTCGCGATCTTCGCCGCGGCGATCATCGGCGCATGCCTCGCCTTCCTGTGGTTCAATGCGCCGCCTGCGGCGGTGTTCATGGGCGATACGGGCAGCCTCGCGCTCGGCGGCGCGCTCGCGACCATCGCGGTCACCGCGCAGCACGAACTGGTGCTCGTGATCATCGGCGGGCTGTTCGTGGTCGAGGCGCTGTCGGTGATCATCCAGGTCTTCTGGTACAAGCGCACCGGCAAGCGCGTCTTCCGCATGGCGCCCATCCACCATCATTTCGAGCAGCTCGGCTGGCCCGAATCCACGGTCGTGATCCGCTTCTGGATCGTCTCGATCGTGCTCGCGCTCGCGGGGCTCGCGACGCTGAAGCTCCGGTGATTACCTCGCGCGCCTTTGCCGGTCGCCGCTATGCGGTGCTGGGGCTGGCGCGCTCGGGGCTCGCGACGGTCGAGGCGCTCGTCGCCAGCGGCGCGGGCGTCACCGCCTGGGACGACAAGGAGGAAGCGCGCGACGAGGCGATGGCGCTCGGCGCCGACATCGGCAACCCGCTCGATATCGACCTGATCGGTTTCGCGGGCGTCGTCGTGTCGCCGGGCGTGCCGCTCAACCGCCACCCGATCGCCGCGCACGCGCGCGAGGCGCATGTGCCGATCATCGGCGACGTCGAACTCTTCGCCGAAGCGCGGCACGACCTGCCGCCGCACAAGGTCGTCGGCATCACCGGTACCAACGGCAAGTCGACCGTGACCGCACTCGTCACCCACATGCTCGAAAGCGCGGGCATCCCCGCGCTGATGGGCGGCAATATCGGCCTGCCGATCCTGTCGCGTGATCCGCTGCCTGAAGGCGGCGTCTATGTGCTCGAACTGTCGAGCTACCAGATCGACCTCTCGCACAGCCTCGCCTGCGACATCGCGGTGCTCACCAACATCACCCCCGACCATCTCGACCGCTACGACGGCTTTGCGGGCTATGCCGCCTCCAAGGCGCGGCTCTTCTCGCTCCAGCACCGCGATCAGGTCGCGATCGTCGCGGTCGACGACGATCCGTCGAAGATGATCGCGGGGCGGATCAATCACCGCCTCCACCGCGTGTCGGGCAAGGACATCGATCCCGCCGACCAGCTGCGCTGGCCCGCGCTGCAAGGTCCGCACAACGCGCAGAACGCGGTCTGCGCGATCGCGGTGTGCCGGGTGCTGGGGCTCGACGACGAACAGATCGAACGCGGGCTCGCGACCTACAGCGCGCTGCCGCATCGCATGGAATGGGTCGGCGAAGTCGCGGGCGTGAGCTGGTACAACGACAGCAAGGCGACCAATGCCGCGTCGGCAGCGCCTGCGCTGGCGGCCTTTCCGCCGGCGCCGGACCAGCGCCTCCACTGGATCGCCGGCGGGCAGGCGAAGGGCGACGGGCTATCGGCCTGCGCGCCCTGGTTCGGGCACGTCAAGCGCGCCTATCTGATCGGCGAGGCGATAGAGGCTTTCGCGGCCGAGATCGGCGACGCGATCCCGGTCGACCGCTCGGGCGACCTCGCGACCGCGGTCGCGCGCGCCGCCGCGGCGGCGGAGCCGGGCGACATCGTGCTGCTGTCGCCGGCCTGCGCGTCGTTCGACCAGTTCAATAGCTATGAGGAACGCGGCGACCGCTTCCGCAGCATCGTCAGGGCATTCGGGGCATGAGCGGGGGTTTCGACAATATGGACGCAACGGGAGAAAAACCGGTCATTGCCACCACGACGCGCACGGTGAAGCGGCGCGGGCCGCGGCTCAGCCGCGCCGACCGCACCCCGCTCGGCCTGTGGTTCTGGGAAATCGACCGCGTGCTGCTGCTGCTGGTGTCGATGCTCATCGCGATCGGGCTCGTCGCGGTCACCGCCGCCTCGCCCGTCGCGGCGCAGAAGCTCTCGACCTCGACCGCCAGCCTCGACCCGCTCTATTATTTCTACCGCCAGCTGATGTGGGTGATCCTCGGCGTCCCCGTGATGCTCGGCGTGTCGATGCTGCCCAAGGCGCAGGCGCGGCGCTTCGCGATTTACGGTACCGTGACCTTCATGGTCCTGCTTTTCCTCGTGCCGCTGATCGGCACCGAAGTGAACGGCGCGCAGCGTTGGCTCGGCAGCGGGGTTTTCCGCCTCCAGCCGTCGGAGTTCCTGAAGCCCTTCTTCGCGGTGTCGCCCGCCTGGGTCCTCTCGCTCCGCCTCCACGACCAGAGCCTGCCCGTCGTGCCGCTGAGCTTCGTGCTCACCGGCATCATCGCGCTGCTGCTCATGGGCCAGCCCGACCTCGGCCAGACGATCATTTTCGTCGCGACCTTGCTCGTCCTCGTGCTCGTCGCGGGCCTGTCGATGCGGATCATGGGCATGCTCGCGGGCGGCGGCCTCGCGGGCATCGTGCTCGCCTACTTCTTCTACCCAGTCGCGCAGCAGCGCATCAACATCTGGCTCTTCGCCGAGGGCGACAGCTTCCAGGTCGACAAGGCGCATGCCACGCTGACCGCCGGGGGCCTGATCGGTACCGGCCCCGGCGCGGGCCTCGCCAAGTTCCAGCTGCCCGAGGCGCACACCGACTATATCTTCTCGGTCATCGGCGAGGAGTTCGGCATGATCGCGTGCATGGCGATCGCGATCCTCTATCTCGCGATCATCGTGCGCGTGCTCGTCCGCCTGCTCGACGAGGAGGACAGCTTCCTGATCCTCGCCGTCGCGGGGCTCGTCGCGCAATTCGGGGGACAGGCGATCATCAACATGGCGGTGAACACCCAGCTCTTCCCGTCGAAGGGAATGACCTTGCCCTTCATCTCCTATGGCGGTTCGTCGATGATCGCGCTGTCGATCGGCATGGGTTTGCTCTTGTCGCTGACTAGGCGGAACCCCTATGCCGCGCGGGTGTCGCTCACCCGCAACTGGAACAAGAAATGACCGCAACCCGCCACTTCCTTCTCGCCGCCGGCGGGACGGGGGGACATATGCTGCCTGCCTACGCCCTCGCGGGCGAGCTGATTTCGCGCGGCCACCGCGTCGCGCTGGTCAGCGACGACCGCGGGCTCAATATCCCGGGCAAGCCCGACGAACTCGAGGCGCATGTCCTGCCCGCCGGGCGCGTCCACGGCGGCCCGATCGGCTGGGTCAAGGCCGCGCTCGCGATCCGCAAGGGGCGGCGCATGGCGATCGACCTGATCGACGACTTCGATCCCGCGGTCGTCGTCGGTTTCGGCGGCTATCCCTCGCTCCCCAGCCTGCTCGCCGCCAAGGCGACCAAGCGCCCAAGCGTGATCCACGAACAGAACGCCGTGCTCGGCCGCACCAACCGGCTGATGGCGGGGCGGGTGAACGCCATCGCGGTCGCCTATCGCAACATCCACCGCTTCCCGCCCGCGCTCGTCGACAAGCGCCACCTCACCGGCAACCCGGTGCGCGCGGAAGTGATCGCGATCCGCGAGGAAGGCTATCCCCCGCTGCCCGAGGACGGCATCCTGCGCCTCCTCGTCGTGGGCGGCAGCCTCGGCGCCACGGTGCTCAGCGACGTCGTCCCCGCCGCGATCGCGATGTTGCCGCGCGCGCTGCTCGACCGGCTGCAGATCGTGCAGCAGGCGCGCGAGGCCGATCTCGAGGGCGTGCGCGCCAAATATGCCGAACTCGGGGTCGCCGCCGAATGCGCGCCTTACTTTGCCGACATCCCCGATCGCATGCGCTGGGCGCATCTGGTGATCGCGCGCGCGGGTGCCTCGACCGTCGCCGAACTCGCCTGCGCCGGCCGCCCCGCGGTGTTCATCCCCTATCCGCACGCGATGGACAATCATCAGACCTATAATGTCGCCGACCTGGTCGAGGCGGGCGGCGCGGTCTCCTTCGCGCAGCCCGACTTCACCCCGGCGTCGCTCGCCAAGCAGATCCAGCGCATGGCGCTCGAACCCGGCGCGCTCGAGGAAGCCGCGAGCCGCGCCGCGAGCTGCGGCCTGCCCGACGCAACGCGCGACCTCGCGGACCTCGTCGAATCGCTCGCCGCGCCGCCGATGATGGACGTGATCCGCGTCGGGGCCTCGTCGCGCAGCGCCGCGGTCGCCGCCGGCGTCGCCGCCACCCGTTCGGGAGACAAATGATGCGCGGCGTCGCGACCGACATCGGCACCATCCACTTCATCGGCATCGGCGGCATCGGCATGTCGGGCATCGCCGAGGTGATGCACAATCTTGGCTATCGGGTGCAGGGCAGCGACATCGCCGACGGCTATGTGATCGAGGGGCTGCGGGGGCGCGGGATCAAGGTCAGCATCGGGCATGAGGCGTCGAACGTCGACGGCGTCGCGGTGGTCGTGACCTCGACCGCGGTCAAGCGCGGCAATCCCGAGGTCGAGGCGGCGCTCGCCAGCCGTATCCCCATCGTCCGCCGCGCCGAAATGCTCGCCGAACTGATGCGCCTCAAATCGACCGTCGCCATCGCGGGCACGCACGGCAAGACGACGACGACCAGCCTCGTCGCGGCGCTGCTCGACGCGGGCGGGATCGACCCGACGGTGATCAACGGCGGCATCATCAACAATTATGGCTCGAACGCGCGCCTCGGCGCGTCGGACTGGATGGTGGTCGAGGCCGACGAGAGCGACGGCAGCTTCCTGCGCCTCGACGGGACGATCGCGGTCGTCACCAACATCGATCCCGAACATCTCGACCATTATGGCAGCTTCGACGCGATCAAGGACGCCTTCGTCGAGTTCATCGAGAACGTCCCCTTCTACGGCGCTGCGATGCTCTGCCTCGATCATCCCGAGGTGCAGGCGATCATCCCGCGCATCCGCGATCGCCGCATCGTCACCTATGGCTTCTCGGCGCAGGCCGACGTGCGCGGCACCAATGTGACGCCCGGCCCCGACGGCAACCGCTTCGACGTCGTGGTGCGCGACCGCGACGGCAACAGCCGGACGATCGAGGGCATCCACTTGCCGATGTCGGGGCGCCACAATGTCCAGAATGCGCTCGCCGCGATTGCCGTCGCGCTGCACATGGGCGTGACCGACGAAAAGATCGCCTCGGGCTTCAACGGTTTCGCCGGGGTCAAGCGCCGCTTCACCAAGGTCGGCGAGATCGCGACGGGTGAGGGCAATGTCACCGTCATCGACGATTACGCGCATCACCCCGTAGAAATCCGGGCGGTGCTTTCGGCAGCGCGCGAGGGCGTCGGCGCGGGGCGTGTCGTCGCAGTCGTCCAGCCACACCGCTTCACGCGCCTCCGCGATCATATGGACGATTTCCAGCAGGCGTTTAACGACGCCGACATCGTGCTCGCTTTGCCGGTTTACACCGCAGGCGAGGCGCCGATCGAGGGCGTGTCGTCCGAAGCGCTCGTCCAGGGCCTCCGCGACCGCGGGCATCGGCAGGCCTCGACCGTCGCCGATGCGGCAGCACTGGCTTCGAGCATCGCCGCCAGCATCGCGGCGGGCGATCTCGGTGCGGGCGACAAGATCATCTGCCTCGGTGCCGGCGACATCACCGAGATGGCGGCGGGTCTGGCGGCGGTGTTTGAGGGGCGCGGATGACCTCGGACCCCAAAACCGTTCGTCCTGAGCTTGTCGAAGGACCGTCCTCTTCTTCGGCGACGGAGAAAGGGAAGAACGGCCCTTCGACAAGCTCAGGGCAAACGGCATTTGATAACGTCCGCGGCAAGCTGACGGAAAAGGCGCCGCTCGCCCCGCTCGTCTGGTTCAAGTCGGGCGGCCCCGCCGACTGGCTGTTCGAACCCAGGGACGCCGACGACCTCGCCGACTTCCTGCGCGACCTCGACCCCGCCATCCCGGTGATGGCGCTCGGCCTTGGTTCGAACCTCATCGTCCGCGACGGCGGCTTCCCCGGCGTCGTCGTGCGGCTGGGCAAGGCCTTCGCCAAGGTCGAGGCCATCGACGCGACCACGCTGCGCTGCGGCGGCGGCGCCTCGGGCATCCTCGTCTCCTCGACCGCGCGCGACGCGGGCATCGCGGGCATGGAATTCCTGCGCTCGATCCCCGGCACCGTCGGCGGCTTCGTGCGCATGAACGGCGGTGCCTATGGCGGCGAGGTCAAGGACATCCTCGTCGACGCCGACATCGTCCTGCGCTCGGGCGAGCGCCGCACGCTCGCGCTGCCCGACCTCGGCTACACCTACCGCCACAGCGAACTCCCCGAAGGCGCCGTCGTCGTCGGCGCGACCTTCCGCGGGCGCCCCGGCGAACCCGCCGCCATCCAGGCCGAAATGGACCGTATCTCGGCCAGCCGTGAGGCGTCGCAGCCCTTGCGCTCGAAGACCGGCGGCTCGACCTTCAAGAACCCTGACGGCCACAAGGCGTGGCAGCTCGTCGACGAAGCCGGCTGCCGCGGTTTCGCGGTCGGCGGCGCGCAGGTCAGCGAAAAGCACACCAATTTCCTGATCAACAGCGGCGAGGCGACGAGCGCCGACATCGAGGCGCTCGGCGAGGAAGTCCGCCGCCGCGTGAAGGCGAAGAGCGGCATCGAACTGCAGTGGGAGATTCAACGCGTGGGAGTGGCGAAGTGAGCCGGGGTCCGTGGCATGTCGCCGTCCTGATGGGCGGCTGGTCCGCCGAACGCGATGTGTCGCTGATGAGCGGCAACGGCGTCGCCGACGCGCTCGAAAGCCGCGGCCATAAGGTCACGCGCATCGACATGGACCGCAACGTCGCTCGGAGGCTCGCCGACGCCAATCCCGATGTCGTGTTCAACGCCCTCCACGGCGTCCCCGGCGAGGACGGGACGGTGCAGGGCATGCTCGACCTGATGGGCCTCAAATATACCCACAGCGGCCTCGTCACCTCGGTGATCGCGATCGACAAGGAACTGACCAAGCAGGCGCTCGTCCCGCATGGCATCCCGATGCCGACGGGCACGATGGTCGATAGCGAAAGCCTGTTCGCCGTCGACCCGCTGCCGCGCCCCTATGTGCTGAAGCCCGTCAACGAGGGCTCGTCGGTCGGGGTCGCGATCGTCAAGGACGACAGCAATTACGGCAATCCGATCGCGCGCGAGGCGGTCGGCCCGTGGCAGGAGTTCGACCGCCTGCTCGCCGAACCCTTCATCAAGGGCCGCGAGCTCACCGTCGCGGTGCTCGGCGACCAGGCGCTCGGCGTGACCGAACTCCGCGTCAAGTCGGGCTTCTACGACTATGGCGCCAAATATACCGAAGGGCTGACCGAACATGTCTGCCCCGCCGAGGTGCCGGAAGAAGTGGCGCTACGGATGAAGGACCTCGCGGTCCAGTCGCACCGCCTGCTCGGCTGCAAGGGCGCCTCGCGCTCCGATTTTCGCTGGGACGACGAACATGGCCTCGCGGGCATCTTCCTGCTCGAGGTCAACACGCAACCGGGGATGACGCCGCTCAGCCTCGTGCCCGAACAGGCACGCGCGATCGGCATGGACTATGCGGAACTGGTCGAGCGCATCGTGGGGGAAGCATTATGAGCCAGAAGATCAAGCGGCCGACCTCGGCCCCGCGCCGCCCGGCGCGCGCGCCCAAGAAGCGCAAGACGATCCGGACGTCGCGGATCGACGCGCTGATCAACGCGCTGCCGATCAGCCCGCAGCGGCTGCAGCAGGTCGCCAACTGGACGATCGGCCTCGGCCTCTTCGCCGTCGTCGGCCTCGCCGCGCACGCCACCGGCGTCACCGCCAAGGTGCAGGAGGAATATGCCCAGGCGGTCGGCCGCGCGGGTTTCCAGGTCAAGAAGGTCGAGGTCGTCGGCGCCGACCGCATCGACCGGCTGAAGGTCTATGACATCGCGCTCGCGCAGAAGGACCGCTCGATGGCGGCGCTCGACCTCGAAGGGGTGCGCGCCGACCTCATGAAATATGGCTGGATCAAGGATGCGCGCGTCTCGCGCCGCCTGCCCGACACGCTCGTCGTCGACATCGTCGAGCGCACCCCCGCGGCGATCTGGCAGCATAATAATCGCCTGTCGCTGATCGACGAAAAGGGCGTCGTGCTCGAACCCGTCACCATCGCGACGATGCCCGACCTGCCGCTCGTCATCGGCCCGCGCGCCAACACCCGCGCGCAGGACCTCGACCGCCTGCTCGCCGAAGCGAGCTCCCTCAAGGAATTGCTCGCCGGCGCGACCTGGGTCGGCGACCGCCGCTGGGACCTCCGCTTCCGCAGCGGCGAGACGCTGTCGCTGCCCGAGGGCGAGGGCGAGGCCAAGAAGGCGCTCGCCAAATTCGCGCATATGGACGGCGCCAACCGGTTGCTCGGGCGCGGTATATTGCGTTTCGACATGCGCGACCCCGCGCGTTTCGTGCTACGCTTGCCGCACGAAGGGCAGGTGGCGCCCGCCAAGCTCGAGGGCGCGCGCGCCGCCGCCGACGCACTGGCCGCCGCGACCGCGGCCGAGGAAGGATAGGAGCCATGGCCCCGCCGCGGATCGAAAAGATCATCACCGCGCTCGACGTCGGGTCGTGGAAGGTGTGCGCCTTGATCGCGGGGCAGACCGCCGACGGCGCGCTGCACGTGCTCGGCACCGGCCAGCGCGAGAGCCGCGGCGTCCAGCGCGGCTATGTCGCCGACATGGAACAGACCGAGCATGTCGTGCGCGAGGCGATCGAACAGGCCGAGCGTATCGCGGGGCTCAACATCGACGACGTCTGGGTCGCCTTCTCGGCGGGCAGCCTGCTCAGCGACGTCGCGCCGATCGAAAGCGAGCTCGGCGGCCATCGCATCGAGCAGGAGGATGTCGACGACCTCCTCGCCGCGGGCCGCGCGGGCATCGATCCCGAGGGCCGCATGATCCTGCATGCCCAGCCCGCGCTCTACACGCTCGACGGCCTCACCGGGGTCAAGAACCCGATCGGGCTCCACGCCGACCGCCTGGGCGTCGACATCCACATCATAATGGCCGACGGGGCGCCGGTGCGGAACCTGGAGGCTGCTGTTCGGCAAGCGCATCTCGACGTCAACGCGGTCGTGGCGTCGCCGATCGCCGCGGGCCTTTCGTGCCTCTCCGACGAGGAACGCGACCTCGGCGTCGCGCTGGTCGAACTCGGCGCTGCGGTGACTACCGTGTCGCTCTACGCCGGCGGCATGCTCGTCGAGATGGCGTCCTTGCCCTTCGGGGCGAGCGACATCACCGACGACATCGCCTCGGCCTTCGGCATCCGCCGCAGCCAGGCGCAGCGCCTCCAGCATTTCTACGGCTCGGCCTCCGCCAGTCCGCGCGACAATAACGAGGTCATCGACCTCGAACCCGGCGCCCCCTCGGGCTCGGAATCGCCGCGCATCAACCGCGCGCAGCTCGTCTCGGTCATCCGCCAACGCCTCGACGCGATGATGGGAGAGATCGGCAGGACGCTGAAAGACTTGCATTTCGTCGGCCCGATCGGGCGCCAGGTGGTGCTCGTCGGCGGCGGCGCCGATTTGAAAGGCATCGCCGATTACACTCAGAGCGCGCTCGGCCGCGCGTCGCGCGTCGGCCGGCCCAAGGGGCTGATCGGGCTGCCCGACGCGCATGCCGGACCCGCCTTTGCGACGCTCGCGGGGCTGGTGCTCTACGCCGCGTCGGACCCCGTCGACCTCCGCGACCTGCCGATGATGTCGCAGGATGTCTATCGTCCGCGCAGCACCGGAATCATCAACCGCCTGATGGCGGCACTGAAAAGCAGTTTTTGAATTCAGAAGCGCCGAAAGTGTTAATTTTTTGGGTGATTCTAGCGTCACAATAGTGCAATGCGTTAATAGAATTGGGGGCGGCGGGACCACCGCCCATGGGTCGCAAGGTGAGGAAGCGGCAAAGGTTCGCCGCTGCAGGGAGATTGTTTGATGAGCATCAATATTGGCCCGCCGCAGGTCGATGAGCTGAAACCGCGGATCGCGGTGATCGGCGTCGGCGGAGCGGGCGGCAATGCCATCGCCAACATGATCGCGGCGCGCGTCGAAGGGGTCGATTTCGTCGTCGCCAACACCGACGCGCAGGCGCTCAACGCCTCGCCCGCCGAACGGCGCATCCAGTTGGGGACGCAGATCACCCAGGGGCTGGGCGCGGGCTCGCGGCCCGAGGTCGGGCGCGCCGCGGCCGAGGAAAGCATCGCGCAGGTCGAGGACGCGCTCGACGGCGCGCATATGTGCTTCATCGCCGCTGGCATGGGTGGCGGCACCGGCACGGGTGCGGCACCCGTCATCGCCAAGGCGGCGCGCGACCGCGGCATATTGACGGTGGGCGTCGTGACCAAGCCCTTCATGTTCGAAGGCGCGCGGCGCATGCGCTCGGCCGACGCCGGCATCGCCGAACTGCAAGAACATGTCGACACGCTGATCGTCATCCCGAACCAGAATCTCTTCCTCGTCGCCAACCCGAACACGACCTTCAAGGAAGCGTTCACGATGGCGGACGAAGTGCTGCAGCAGGGCGTGCGCGGAATCACCGACCTGATGGTCATGCCCGGCCTCATCAACCTCGACTTCGCCGACGTGCGCAGCGTGATGCGCGAAATGGGCAAGGCGATGATGGGCACCGGTGAGGCCGAAGGCGATGGCCGCGCGCTCGAAGCCGCGCAAAAGGCGATCGCCAACCCCTTGCTCGACGGCGTTTCGATGGCGGGAGCCAGGGGCGTCATCATCTCGATCACCGGCGGCGAAGACATGCGCCTGATGGAAGTCGACGAGGCCGCGAACCACATCCGCGAGCTGGTCGATCCCGACGCCAACATCATCTGGGGCAGCGCCTTCAACGACGCGCTTGACGGCAAGATCCGCGTGTCGGTCGTCGCGACCGGCATCGACGGCACCGGCGAGGCGGCACCCGCGCCTGCCGCGACGCGCAGCTTCTCCTTCGCCCCGGCGCGCAGCGCGGCACCCGCCGCGCCGGTCGTCGAGGAACCGGTCGAACAGGCCGCCTATGAGGCGCCTGCCGAACCCGATCCGACGCCGGGCTTCTCGCTCGGCGATACGGCCCCGGTCGAAGAGCCCGCGGCCCCCGCGGCGAGCTACGACGACGAGCCGATGGAGCTGTCGGACGTCGCTGCGACCTACGACGATACGGCGGACGAGCTCGTCCTCGACGCGCCCGAAGCGACCCCCGATCCGTGGCAGCAACCCGCTGCCGCCAACCCGGCGCCGGCGCCGGCTCCCGCCGAGGACGCGCCGTCGCGCAACATCGGCGGTGGCACCCTGTTCGAGCGGATGTCGCGCCTGTCGCGCGGCGCGGCGCCCGCCGAGGGCGAGGAAGGGGGTAAGGAGGACGGGGTCGACATCCCGCGCTTCCTCGGCCGCCAGAACAACCAGTAACGGGGCGTATCAGGCCGCCGCCAGGGCAGGGCGGCCCGGAAATCGGGATGTGAATGTGCCCATGCGGCGATCGATGAAGACGCGTGGTGTGCGCATAGGTCCGGGACGCGTACGGCAGGGCGCCGCCGCGTTCGCGGCCTTGCTGCTCGGCGCGACCGCGCTCGTGCCTGCCGCCTCGGCACAGGTCACGCCGCCCGACGCCGCGACGCGCGCGGCGATGGAAAAGCGCACCGCGGCGCGGACCCTGCTGTCGTCGGCGCTCGCGCGCATCGCCGCGAACAGCAAGGACGGCGCCGCGCTGCTCGACGCCGGGCGCGCCTCGGTCGAGCTCGAGGATTATCGCGCCGCGCTCGGCTTCCTGACCCGCGCCGAACAGGCGAACCCGCGCGACGGCGCGGTCAAGGCGGCGATGGGCTCGGCGATGGTCCATATGGAAAATCCGACTCGCGCGCTCGACTATTTCGGCGAGGCGCAATTGCTCGGCGCGCCCGAACGGCTGTTCCTTTCCGACCGCGGGCTCGCGCGCGATCTGCTCGGTCAGCAGGATGCGGCGCAGCGCGACTATCAGCTTGCCCTATCGCTCGCGCCCAATGACGAGACGCTGCGCCGCTATGCGCTGTCGCTCGGCATCGCGGGCGAGGCCGACCGCGGCGTGCAACTGCTCGCGGGCCAGCTGCGCGCGCAGGATCGCGGCGCGTGGCGCATGCGTGCGATGATCCTCGCGATCGCCGGCCGCAACGGCGAGGCGACCGAAATCGTCAACGCGACGATGCCGCCGCAGCTCGCGCAGAATATCCTGCCCTATCTCACCCAGATGAACCGCCTCAACCCGGCGCAGCAGGCCGCCGCCGCGCATTTCGGGCGCTTTCCCTCGGGCAATCTCGGTCCGCCGCGCAGGCCCGTGCAGGTCGCCGCCGCGACCCCGCCGCCCGCCGCGACGCCGGCTCCGGCCAGTGCGAAGCCCGACCGCCGCCGCCCGAGCGAGCGCGACCGTGCGCGCGGCACGCTGACCCCTGCCACCGCGACCCCGCCCGCAGTGAGCGTGCGCCGCCAGCCCGATCCGCCGCCGCCCGCCGCGGTCCCGCCGCGCCAGCCGCCGACCGTGCAGGTCGCCGCAGCAACGCCGCTACGCCCGGCGCCGACGCCCGCGCCGACCCCGGCGCCGCGCGCCGCGCCGCCGCCAGCCCCGGCAGCAACACCGCCGGCGACCGTTGCCGGAACTTCGACGCTGCCGGCGGCGATCCTGCCGAGCCCGGCGCCGACTCCGAGCCCGACACCCGCTCCACCGCCCGCCGCCACGCCGCCCGCCGCAACGCCGCCGCCCGCTGCCCCGATCGGCGTGGCGATCCGCGACAGCGGCCCCGTCGGCCCCGGCTTCTCGATCTCCGACATCGGCCAACCCGCCACGGTCGCAACCCCGGCCCCGACGCCCGCGCCCGCCGCATCGACGCCGCAGCCGGTCGAGCTCGCCGCCGCCGAAGCCGCACCCCCGCCAGCCTCGGCGGTCTCCGCCGCGCCGACTTTCGCGCCGACCCCTGCGGCACCGCTCGCCTCGCTCGCCGACATCGTCGGCGCGCTCGAAATCCCCGCCGAGGAAATGGCGGCCTCTATCGACGCGGTCGACGCCGCGACGCTCGCCAAGCTGCGCGAGGACAAGCGCAAGGCCGAAGCGGCGGCCGAAGCCAAGCGCGTCAAGGATGATGCCGCCGCCAAGGCCAAGGCGGAAGCCGATACGAAGGCCAAGGTCGAAGCCGCTGAAAAGAAAGCCAACCCCGCGCGCCTCTGGGTCCAGATCGCCACCGGCGCCAACGCCAAGGCGCTGGCCTTCGACTTCAACAAATTTGCAAAGAAGAACCCCGCGCTCTTCAAGGGCAAGGCGGGCGCCAGCACCGAATGGGGCCGCACCCGCCGCCTGCTCGTCGGGCCCTTCCCGAACAAGAAGGGCGCCGACGCCTGGCTCGCCGATTACAAGAAGGCCGGCGGCGACGGCTTCCTCTTCAACAGCGACGCGGGCCAGGAAGTCGCTCCGGTCAAATGAGCGTGGCTAGCGCCACGATAAATCCTCCCCATAGCGAAGCTTTGGGGAGGGGGACCGTCCGCGAAGCGGATGGTGGAGGGGTCGGCAACGTCGGCGCCATTACCCCTCCGTCAGCGCTTCGCGCTGCCACCTCCCCATCGCTTCGCGTGGGGAGGATCTGAATGAGCGTCGCCGCCTGCGCCAGCCGTCCCGAACTAAGCCGCGGGCGGCTGCACGAGGAGGTCGGCCGCGTCGTGCGCGGGCCGCGCGACGATTTTCAGCGCGACCGCGACCGCATCATTCATTCGATCGCCTTCCGCCGCCTGCGCCACAAGACGCAGGTCTTTGTCGCCCCCGACGGCGACCATTATCGCGTCCGCCTGACCCACAGCATTGAGGTCGCGCAGATCGGCCGCGGCATCGCGCGCGCGCTTGGGCTTAACGAGGACCTCACCGAGGCGCTCTGCCTCGCGCACGACATCGGCCACCCGCCCTTTGGCCATGCCGGCGAGGACGCGCTCAAGGCCGCTATGGCCGACCACGGCGGTTTCGACCATAATGGCCATACGCTGCGCACGCTGGCCTGCCTCGAATGCCCCTATCCGCGCTTCGACGGGCTCAACCTGACGTGGGAGACGCTCGAGGGGCTCGCCAAGCATAATGGCCCGGTGACGAACCCCGGCTGGGCGCTCGCCGAAATCGACGCGCGCTTTGCGCTCGACCTCGACAGCCACGCCAGCCTCGAGGCGCAGATCGCGGCGGTCGCCGACGACATCGCCTATGATAATCACGACATCGACGACGGGCTGCGCGCGGGGCTGCTCGATTTCGACCAGCTGATGGCGCAGCCCTTCGTCGCCGCCAATTTCGCCGGCGTCGAAGAACGCTTCCCCGGCGCGCCGCGCGAGCGGCTGCTGCGCGAACTGGTGCGCGACCAGATCGGGGTGATGGTCAACGATGTGATCGCCGCGACGACCGCCAATGTTGCCGATGCGGGCGTCGCGAGCGCCGACGAGGTGCGCATGGGGGGCCGCACGCTTGGCGGCTTCTCGCCCGAACTCGCGGCGGCGGAGCGCGACCTCAAGCGTTTCATGTACGCCAATCTCTACCACCACCCCGAACAGCTCGCCGCCGCCGAGGCCGCGAACCAGGTCATCGCGCGCCTGTTCGATGCCTATGCCGCCGACCCGCGGCTGATGGGCGCCGACTGGTCCGCCCGCCTGCCGCACGAAAAGGGCGCAACCGTGCGCCACATCGGCGACTATATCGCCGGCATGACCGACCGCTTTGCGATCGACCGCTACGCTGAAATCTTCGGGCGCGGCGACGTGCCGGAAGCGCTGGCGCACGCCTGAAAACCCATTAGACTGGCGCCATGACGACGCCCAGCACCCTGCTCCTCGGCGCGACCGGCATGGTCGGGCAGGCGGTGATCGCCCAGGCCGGCGACCGCTCGCTCACCATCCTCGCGCGGCGTGAGATGGAGGGCCTGCCCGAACAGCACGCGCTGCTCGTCGCGCCGCCCGAGCGCTGGGCGGATATCGTCGCGGTCGAGCGCCCCGCGACGCTCGTCTCGTGCCTCGGCACGACGATCCGCCAGGCAGGATCCAAAGCAGCTTTCCGCGCGGTCGATCACGACCTGATCCTCGCGGCGGCGCGCGGCGCGCGGATGGCGGGCACGCGGCAGATGATCGTCGTGAGCTCGGTCGGCGCTTCGGCGAAGAGCCGCAACTTCTATCTGAAGACCAAGGGCGAGACCGAGGATGGCCTGCGCGCGCTCGGCTTCGAGCGGCTCGACATCTTGCGCCCCGGGTTGCTGATGGGCGAACGCGCCGGGCCCACAAGGCTGGGCGAGGGGATTGCCGCGGCCGCGGCCCCGCTGACCGACGCTTTGCTCCACGGCAGCCTGCGCCGCTATCGCTCGATCCGCGGCGAAACGGTCGCGCGCGCGATCGTCGCGCTGATCGGCATCGCCCAGCCCGGCGTACGAATCCACGAAAATGACGCGATGCGGCGGCTCGCCGATTGACTCTGCCTTGGGCGCCCGCCAAGGCTCGGGCGTCTGTCGCATCCTCCCAAGGGATTCGACCGGCCGCGCGGGAGAGCGCGAGGGCGGGGCAACCCGCGCCTCGCCACCGAAGGAGCAACCGCCCCGGAAACTCTCAGGTCAAGCGGACCGCGCAGGCTGGAACGGACACTCTGGAAAGCGTTCCGGCTCCTGCTGGAACCACCGAAGGGGTAACCCCATGATATCATGGGGGAAAACTCTCAGGTTCCCGTGACAGAGGGGGCATGGTCGAAACCGCGGCACCCCGCCGTGCGTTCGCCATGTCAACCACGGGAGACTGACATGACCGAAATTGAACAGACGGGCGAGGAAGCGGCCCCCACCGCGACCCTGCCGCTCGACGCCTGGCACCGCGATCGCGGCGGCCGGATGGTCGCATTCGCCGGTTACTGGATGCCGATCCAATATGAAGGCATCATGGCCGAGCATCTGTGGGTCCGCGAAAATGCCGGCCTGTTCGATGTCAGCCACATGGGCCAGCTCTACCTGTTGGGCGAAGGCCTCGACGACGCGCTCGAAGCGGTGCTGCCCGGCGACGTGAAGGGTCTCGCGGTCGGGCGCATGCGCTATTCTCTGCTGCTCGCCGAGGATGGCGGCATTCTCGACGATCTGATGCTGAGCCGCTGGCCCGAGGGCATCTATATGGTCGTCAACGGCGCGGTGAAGTGGGAGGATATCGGGCATCTGCGCGAAACCCTGCCCGACGCGATCACGATCAACCATCTCGAAGACCGCGCGCTGCTCGCGCTGCAGGGCCCCAAGGCCTTCGACGCCCTCAAGCGTCACACCACCGGCCAATGGCCGCTCGAAGCGCTCGTCTTCATGATGGGCGGGCCGTATCAGATCGGCGGCGTCGATGCGTGGATCAGCCGCTCCGGCTATACCGGCGAGGACGGCTTCGAAATCTCGGTCGATGCCGACAAGGTCGAACAGGTGGCTAACCTCCTCTGCGGCGCGCCCGAGGTGAAGCCCATCGGTCTCGGCGCCCGCGACAGCCTGCGCCTCGAAGCCGGGCTGCCGCTCTACGGCCACGACCTCGACCCCACGATCGACCCGATCGAAGGCGACCTCGGCTTCGCGATCCAGAAGCGTCGCCGCGTAGAAGGCGGTTTCCCGGGCGCCGCCCGCATCCTCGGCCATTATGAGGACGGCCCGCCGCGCAAACGCGTCGGCCTGCTCGTCGACGGCAAGCTGCCCGTGCGCGAGGGCGCCAAGCTGTTCGACGGCGAGGACGAGATTGGCGTCGTGACGTCGGGCGGCTTCGCCCCCAGCGTCGGCGCCCCCATCGCCATGGGTTATGTCCCGCGCGACCATGCCGTCCCCGGCAAGTCGGTCGCCGCCGAAGTTCGCGGCAAGCGCGTGCATTGCACCGTGACCGCGATGCCGTTCGTTCCACACCGCTATGTGCGCAAACAGGGAGGCTGACCGATGCCGCGTTATTATACCGAAGAACATGAATGGATCGACGTTGACGGCGACGTCGCCACGGTGGGCATCACCGACTTCGCGCAGGGCCAGCTCGGCGACATCGTCTTCGTCGAGGTTCCCGACACCGGCGCCGAACTCAGCCAGGGCGGCGACGCCGCGGTCGTGGAATCGGTGAAGGCGGCAAGCGACGTCTATGCCCCGGTCGACGGCACCGTCACCGAAGGCAATGGCCAGCTCGAGGAAGACCCGGCGCTCGTCAACAGCGATCCCGAGGGCGAAGGCTGGTTCTTCCGCATGACGCTCAGCGACAAGAGCCAGCTCGACGCGCTGATGAATGCGGCTGCGTACAAGGCCTTCTGCGACGATCTTTGACCAAACCCGTTCGTGTCGAGCGAAGTCGAGACACCCTGAAGGAATGCGCTGCCCAAGCGCATCTCGACTTCGCTCGATGCGAACGGAATTTTTTGCTCCTCCGGAGTTTGACTAATCATGCGTTACCTCCCGCTCACCGCCGACGACCGTTCGGCCATGCTCAGCGTCATCGGTGCCACGACAATCGACGACCTGTTCGTCGACGTCCCCCCCGAGGCGCGGCTCGACGGCCCGATTGCCGATCTGCCAAATCAGGCCAGCGAGCTGGCGGTCGAGCGCCACATGGGTGCGCTGGCGCGGCGCAACCGCGCGGCGGGCGACGGGCCCTTCTTCCTCGGCGCGGGCGCCTACCGCCACCATGTCCCGGCGAGCGTCGATCACCTGATCCAGCGCGGTGAGTTCCTCACCGCCTACACGCCCTACCAGCCCGAAATAGCGCAGGGCACGCTGCAGATGCTGTTCGAGTTCCAGAGCCAGGTCGCGCGCCTGCTCGGCACCGACGTCGCCAACGCGTCGATGTACGACGGCTCGACCGCTTGCTGGGAAGCGGTCGTGATGGCGCGGCGCATCACCAGGCGCGCGAAGGCGCTCTTCTCGACCGGCGTCCACCCGCATTACCGCAGCGTCGCGCGGACGATGGCCAAATATACCGGCGATGTGCTCGTCGAGGGCGACCCCGAGCTGGTCCCCGGCACCGACTGGGCGGATCTCGCCGCGGCGGTCGACAAGGAGACCAGCTGCGTCGTCGTCCAATATCCCGACATCCTCGGCCGCATCGACGACATGGCGGCGCTTGCTAAGGCGTGCCAGGCATCGGGCGCGCTGCTGATCGCGGTCGTCACCGAACCCGTCGCGCTCGGCCTCATCAAGGCGCCCGGCGAAATGGGCGCCGACATCGTCGTCGGCGAGGGGCAGTCGATCGGCGTCGGCCTGCAGTTCGGCGGGCCCTACGTGGGCCTCTTCGCATGCAAGGCCAAATATGTCCGCCAGATGCCCGGGCGCCTGTGCGGCGAGACCGTCGACGCCAATGGCAAGCGCGGCTTCGTGCTGACCCTCTCGACGCGTGAGCAGCATATCCGCCGCGAAAAGGCGACGAGTAATATCTGCACCAACTCGGGGCTTTGCGCGCTGGCCTTCAGCATCCACATGACCTTGCTCGGCGAGGCTGGGCTGCGCCAGCTCGCGTCGATCAACCATGGCCGCGCGCTGGCGGCCGCCGGGCAACTCGCGAAGGTGCCGGGCGTGTCGGTGCTCAACAGCGCCTTCTTCAACGAATTCACCCTGCTGCTGCCGGCCGCCGCGCGGCCGGTGGTTCATCAGCTGGCCGAGCGCGACATCCTCGGCGGCGTGTCGCTCGGCCGCCTCTACCCCGAGAACGCGGGCCTCGAAAACGGCCTCGTCGTCGCGGTCACCGAAACCTGCACCGCGGAGGACATCGCCGCCTTTGCCGCGGCGCTGAAGGAGGTGCTGGCATGAGCACGCCCAACGCATCCGGCTGGCGCCCCGAAATGAACGCGGGCGGCGCCGACGATACGACGACCTTCACCGGCAACCGCGCGCTGATGCTCGAAGAGCCGCTGATTTTCGAGATCGGCTCGACCGAGACCACCGGCGTCGATTTCGACCAGGAGGATGGCCTGCACGCCTCGCTGGGCGGGGTCGTCGAGACCGAGTGGGACGCCGTCTCCGACCGCGTCGATGCGCTGCGCCGTACCGACAGCATCGGCCTGCCGGGGCTCAGCGAAGGCGAGACGATCCGCCACTACACCCGCCTGTCGCGCCAGAATTACGCGATCGACCTCGGCCTCTTCCCGCTCGGGTCGTGCACGATGAAGCACAACCCGCGCCTCAACGAAAAGGTCGCGCGGATGCCGGGTTTTGCCGACATCCACCCGCTGCAGCCGCAGGAAACGGTGCAGGGCGCGCTGGCCGTCATCAACGAACTCGCGATGTGGCTGATCAAGCTCACCGGCATGCACGGCGTCGCGATGACCCCCAAGGCGGGCGCGCATGGCGAGCTTTGCGGTATTCTCTGCATCAAGGCGGCGCTCGAGGCGCGCGGCGAGGACCGGCGCGTGCTGCTCGTCCCCGAGAGCGCGCATGGCACCAACCCCGCGACCGCGGCCTTTGCGGGCTTCAGCGTCGAGGATATCCCCGCGACCCCCGAAGGGCGCGTCGACCTCGAAGCGCTGAAGGCACGCCTCGGCCCCGACGTCGCGGGCGTGATGATCACCAACCCCAACACCTGTGGCCTGTTCGAGCGCGACATGAAGGCGATCTCCGACGCGGTGCATGCGGTGGGCGGCTACGTCTATTGCGACGGCGCCAACTTCAACGCGATCGTCGGCAAGGTGCGCCCCGGTGACCTCGGCGTCGACGCGATGCACATCAACCTGCACAAGACCTTCTCCACCCCGCACGGCGGCGGCGGCCCCGGCTCGGGCCCGGTCGTGCTGTCGGAGGCGCTCGCTCCCTTTGGCCCGATTCCCTATGCGGCGCGCTATGCCGACGGCTCGTTCAAGCTGGTCGAGGAGGAAAGCGCGGGCGCCGAGCATCCCGACACCTTCGGCCGCATGACCGCCTTCCACGGCCAGATGGGCATGTTCACCCGTGCGCTGACCTATATGCTCAGCCACGGCGCCGACGGGCTCAAGCAGGTCGCCGAGGATGCGGTGCTCAACGCCAACTATATCCTGCGCAGCCTCGACGATGTGCTCGAGGCGCCCTTCGGCGGCTCGGGTCCGTGCATGCATGAGGCGCTGTTCACCGACAACGGCCTCGCCGAGGGTTTCTCGACGCTCGATATCGCCAAGGGGATCATCGACGAGGGTTATCACCCGATGACCGTCTATTTCCCGCTCGTCGTCCATGGTGCGATGTTGATCGAACCGACCGAGACCGAGAGCAAGGCGGTGCTGGACCAGTTCATCGGCGCGCTGCGCAGTGTCGCATTGCGTGCGAAGAACGGCGATCCGGCGCTCAAGTCGGCGCCGCATTTCGCCCCGCGCGCGCGGCTCGACGAAACGCTGGCGGCGCGCAAGCCCGTGCTGGCATGGAGCGAACCGGCGGTCGTGCCGGGCACCCCCTCGCTGAGCGAGATCGGCGGCAGTTGAGCGAGCCCGCGAGCAGCGGCCCGCCGCGCGGCGCCATGGGCTGCCTCGCCGCGGGGGCGCTGTTCGCGGTCGTTTTCGTGGCGGTCTGGCTCACCGCGATCACCCTCTACGGCCTCGTCGTCGAGCAGTGGGAGCTGGTCCGCGTGCGCCGCGAGTTCAGCTACGACTGGGCGTTCCTGTGGGCGCCACTGATCTCCTTCGGTGCTGCTACCGCCGCCGGTTTCGCGGCAACGCGGCGGCTGTCGGCGGCGCGGCTGACCTTGCTGATCGTCGTCACCGGCCTGATCGCGCTGTTCGGCGCGCTCCTGCTCTTCGGGCTTGGCGGGCTGCTCTAGCGCTGGCAAGAAGCGCGCGAGGGGGAAGGAGCATGACCAGCGGACAGGACCGGCTCGACGCGTTCACCGATGCGGCCTTTGCCTTTGCGGTCACGCTGATGGTCGCGGGCACCGGCGGCATGGCGCCCGACTATCGCCAGCTCGAGGCGACGCTTGCGGGTGCGCCGAGCTTCGTCATCGCCTTTGCGATTATCGCGATGTTCTGGCTTGCGCATGTCCGCGCGCGGCGCAACCCGGCCCTCGACGCGCAGGGACGGCGCGAAGCCTATGGCCAGGTGATCATCTGGGCGATCCTCGCCGCGACCGGGATCGTGTCGACCGGCATGACCTTTTTCCGCGCCACCGTGCCTTTTGCGCCGATGGTCTATGCGACGCTGCCGCTGACCATCGGGCTTTTCGCGGCCCGCTATCGCTGGGCCGAACCCACCGAACAAGGACATGACGCATGAGCTGGGATACGCTGTTTCTGCTGGCCAATTATTACGCCTTCCTCTCGTGGATCGCGCTCGCCGCGCTGCCGCGCGGGCCAAAGGTCCTGGCGTTCATCCTCTACGCCGGGGTGTTCCTGCTCTGCCTCGCCTATACCGTGCTGCTGGTCGGTTTCCTGACCGGCTCGATCGACCAGGGCGGCGCCGGCGGCGGCAGCTTCACCACGCTCGCCGGGGTGATGAAGCTGTTCGCGACCCCCGGCGGCACGACGCTCGGCTGGATCCATTATCTGGCCTTCGACCTGTTCACCGGGCTCTGGATCGCGCGCGATGCCGACAACAAGGGGTTCGGCCGCCTCGCGCAGGTCCCCTTCCTGTTCCTGACGCTGATGGCGGGCCCGGTCGGCCTCCTGTCTTGGCTCGTCGTCCGCGAACGCCGCGCGCGGGCACAGGCCAAGGCGTGACGCCGCAGCCCTGGATGCCGGGCGACGCGAACGAGGCGGCGGCGAAGCGCCACGCGCCCGCGACGCTGCGCAACCGCGATGCGATCACCGAAGTGCTAGCGGAGTGGCTGCCGTCGTCGGGCACGATCCTCGAGATCGCGAGCGGGTCAGGCGAGCATGCCGTCCATTTCGCCGCCGCCTTTCCGCACCTGTTTTGGCAGCCGAGCGACCCCGACCCGGCGGGCGTCGCGTCGATCGCCGCCTGGCGGGCGGAAGCAGGATTGCCCAATGTCGCACCGCCGCTCGCGCTCGACGCCGCCGCGCCCGCATGGCCGACCGGCCGCGCCGACGCGATCCTGTGCATCAACATGGTGCATATCAGCCCGTGGGCGGCGACGGTCGGGCTGTTTGCCGGCGCCGCGCGCCTGCTCGCGCCGGGCACGGCACTGATTCTCTACGGCCCCTATGTCGAGCCCGACGTGCCGACCGCCGACAGCAACCAGGCCTTCGACGCCAGCCTGCGCGCCCGCGACCCCGCCTGGGGGCTGCGCGACACCGACGCGATCAAGGCCGCCGCCAGCGCCGCGGGCCTCGCCTTCGCCGAACGGCGCGCGATGCCCGCGAACAATCTGATGCTGCTGTTCCGGCGGACGGCATAGGCGCCGCCCCGCATGGCATTGCGTAGTGTTCGAACTGTCTGCAAGATGCGCGGCGATGCACGGATCGCGCGCCGCTTGTCAAACCGCCCGTGCGTTTGTTATCAGGCTTGAGAATTGCCGCGAACGGCATCCGGGAGAGTTTGAATGAAAGATCTGGCCGACCTTCTGACCTTTGACGAGTTCATCGCCCATTGGGCGGCCGACCGGCCGGATCGCATCGCGCTGCGCGAAGAGGACCGCGTCTACACCTATGCCGAGCTCGACGACCTGACCGCGAAGGTCGCGAGCGCACTGTTCGCTGCTGGGCTCAAAAAGGGCGACCGCATCGCCTGGATCGGCAAGAACAGCGATCTCTATTTCCAGCTCTTCTTCGGCGCGGCGCGTGCGGGCATCGTGATGGCGCCGATCGGCTGGCGCCTGTCGCCCGCCGAATGGGCCTATGTGCTGAACGACACCGGCGCGAAGATGCTGTTCACCGGCCCGGGTTTCGAGGCCGTACCGCAACAACTGGCGGACAAGCTCGAGCATGACCCGAAGATCCTGACCGATGCCGAGGCGCGCGCGCTGATCGCCGCGACCCCGCGCGCCGCTTTCGACGCCGCGGGCCCCGACGATGCGGTACTCCAGCTCTACACCTCGGGCACCACCGGCAATCCCAAGGGTGCGGTGCTGTCGAACCGCAACCTCTTTGCGCTGCGCCGCAATTCGAGCGAGCTCGACATGCCCTACACCAAATGGGAGGATGACGAGGCGGTGCTGGTCGCCATGCCCTGCGCGCATATCGGCGGCACCGGGCTCGGCATCATGGCGCTCGCGGCGGGGCTGCCCGGCGTCATCCTCGCCGAATTCAATCCCGACGGGGTGTTCGACGCGGTCGAGCATCACGGCGTGACGCGTTTCTTCATCGTCCCCGCCGCGCTTCAGATGCTGCTGATGCATCCGCGCTGTGCCGAGACCGATTTCGGCCGGCTCAAATATATCCTCTATGGCGCCGCGCCGATTCCGCTCGAGTTGCTGCGCCAGTGCATCAAGATGTTCGGCGCCGACTTCATCCAGGCCTATGGCATGACCGAGACGACGGGGACGATCTGCATGCTGCCGCCCGAGGATCATGATCCCGAGGGCAACCAGCGCATGCGCTCGGCGGGCAAGCCGCTGCCCGGCGTCGAGATCCGCATCCTCGGCGATGACGGGCAGGAACTGCCGGTGGGCGAGGTGGGCGAGGTCGTCACCCGCTCGTCGAACAATATGATCGGCTACTGGAACCTGCCCGAGGCAACGGCGAAGACGATGACCGCCGACGGCTGGATCCACACCGGCGACGCAGGCTATCTCGACGCCGACGGCTATCTCTATATCCACGACCGGATGAAGGACATGATCATCTCGGGCGGCGAGAATGTCTATCCGGCCGAGGTAGAGAGCGCGATCTTCGGCCACCCCACGGTGCAGGAGGTCGCGGTGATCGGTATCCCCGATCAGAAATGGGGCGAGACGGTGAAGGCGGTCGTCGTCCCCAAGCCCGGGATGACCGTCGACGCGGACGACATCATCGCCTGGGCGCGCGAGCGCATCGCGCCCTTCAAATGCCCGCGCAGCATCGACGTGATCGAGGCGCTGCCGCGCAACGCCAGCGGCAAGATCCTGCGCAAGGACCTCCGCGCCCCCTATTGGGAGGGCTATGAGCGGATGGTCAATTGACCGGGCTCGAAGGGACGTGCCTCTGCGCCGACGCGGGCTGGACGCTGACGGGCGATCCGGGGTCGATCACCGCTTGCAACTGCACGCTCTGCCGCCGCTACGGTGCGCTCTGGGCCTATGATTACGAGGGTGGGCGCATCGTGCTCAAGGGCGCGACGCGCACCTTCACCCGCGTCGGCAAGGCCGATCCGGCGCTCGAAATCCACTTCTGCCCGACCTGCGGCTGCCTGCTCGCCTGGCGCGGACTGCGACTGGAGGAGGACGGTCGGCGCCGTATGGCGGTGAACATCCGCCTGGCCGATCCCGATTCGGTCGTCGATCTGCCGGTCGATCATTTCGAGGGGCTGGAGAGCTTCGAGGATCTGCCGCCGGATGGGCGCGTCGTCAGGGATATGTGGTTCTGATCAGAAAAACTGCGTCCCACCGTCCTGGTTGATGATCGCCCCGGTCATGTAGGCCGCACGCTTCGACAGCAGGAAAGCAAACAGGTCGGCGAGTTCGTGCGGCCGGCCGACGCGGCCCAGCGCGACCTTCATCCCCCATTGTTCGCGCATCCAGCGGTCGAGCGCTTCCGCGGGATCGCCGCCATAAGCCGCGACCGCCTGTTCGGTCGCGCTATCCAGCGCCTCGGTCGCCACCGCGCCCGGCGCGACACAGTTCACCCGCACACCCTTCGGCCCATAGGCCATGGCGAGATTCTTCGACAGCGCCGCGATCCCCGATTTCATCGCCACATAGGGATAGAGATGCGCCGCCGCGGCGCGCGTCGAATAGGAAGCGGTGAGCACCACCGCGCCGCCGCCGCTGTTCACTGCGATCACGGGCAGCGCCGCCTGGCACGCGCGCACGCTGGTCATGAGCACCGCCTGGAAGCTCGCTTCCCACGCCGCGTCGCCGTCCTCCTCGAAGCTGCCATGGCTGAGCACCGGCCCCGCGGTCACCGCGAGCCCGTAGAGCCGCCCGAAATGGTCGGCGGCCGAGGCGATGGCATCTTCGACCTCGCCCGGCTGCGTTGCATCGGCACCACGCACGATCACCTCGGCGCCAAACGCGCGCAAGGCCTCGGCCTTGGCTTCCCCGCGCTCGACGTCGCGCGCGATCAGCGCCAGCGCGGCACCTTCCGCGGCGAGCAACTCGGCGGTCGCATAGCCCATGCCCCGCGTGCCGCCGACGATTACGATCGGCTCGCCGCCCAGTCCCAGATCCATCCTGCGCTCCTCCCGGGGCGCGGCGTCATCCTATTTGTCGCCGCTGTTCGCGCATTGCGACATATCGCCGGCAAGGCAAGCCGCGGTCTTGCGCCGCCACTCGGCCATCGCGGCTTCATGCTCGCGCGACAGGCGGGTGCTTTCGTCCTGATGCGCCTTCAGCGCGGCATTATAGGCGGCCTTGTCGGCGTCGATCTTGGCCTGGCGCGCGGCGAGCGCGTCGTTCCGCTCCTGCTGGATCGCCGCGAGGTTCGCCGAATATTCGGCCTGCTTCTGCTTGTTGAGGTCGGCGACCGCCTGGCGCTTGGCGGCCTCATCGGCTTCATAGGCTTTCACCGCCGCCTCATAGGCGTCCATCTGCTGATGATAGGCAATGGCCTCGGGGGTCAGCGGGCCACCCAGTTGAGTCGCGCAGGAATATCCAAGGCCCTTGGGGCAGGGCGCTGCCGCAGGCGGTTTCGGCGGCGTCGGGCGCACGCCCGGCGTGTAGACGATGGCCTTGGGCGCCGCGGGCTTCGGAGCCGCGGGGCCGCCGCTGCGGATCAGAACGGTCGGGCCGCCGGTCGTGGGCGCGGCGACCTTGTTTTCCTTGGGCGCCGGTGCCGGTGCGGCTTTCGGCAGCGATTTTAAGCCGATCCGCAGCGGGATTTTGACGGTGATCTGATTATGGGAAAAACTGCACGCACCCAGCGGCACCCGATAATGGATCGCGTGAAAATACTTCCTTATATTCTCGTACGTCCCGAGAATCTCGTTGTCGGCGTAGTAGCTGAGCGGCTGACCCGGCTTTAGTTCCTCGCGATAATAGCGCGCGCCGCCCTCGCTCTTGCGGATCGTGAACGGGCTTTCGTATACTTGGGCATAGGTTCCGAGTATCGACCCTGACAAATGCGCCATTTGAAGCATATATTTGCCTGGCTCCTCGACCGACTGCAATTCGATGCCCATCGCTTGGCGAAACGAGGGATCGAACATCGTCGCGGCTTCGTGCTCGACCAGCATCGTGCAATCGCGTGGAACAGCCGGGTCGGGGGTAAAACTCGCCTCCTCGCGGGGATTCGGCTGCCGATAGTGCGCTTGGTAAAGGCCTGCCCGACGGGAGTAGATCACCGAGTAGACATGTTCGATGGGCTTGTCGGGCAGCGCCTCGAGCCGCAGTTCGCGCAGGAAGGCTTCGACCTTGGTCTCTGTCGCGGCGGTGGCGGGGTCTGAAATGCCGCGCCACTCCTGCCGTTTCCAATCCGCCATATTCTGCGCCGAAGCCGTGCCGGACGCCATGAGCGCCGCTGCCAGGATTGCCCACGCTCGCATCGGATTCCCCCCACCAAAGACTGCCCGGAAGCGGCAGACTATGATGATACGGCGGCGAGTCAATCGGCGGGCGGCCCAGAATAAATTCGGCGTTTCGGCCGGTCAGCCCGCCTGCTGCCGCTCGCGCGCGCGCACGAACCCCTCGCGCGCCATGCAGCGTGCCAGCCACTCCTTGGTCTTCTCGCCCAGCACATCGTCGGCGCCCAGCGTCGTCGCAAGGAACGCCGCATAGCCGATCACGATATCGGCGATGGTAAAGCGCCCCGCGACCAGCCAATCGCGCCCGTCGGCCAGCGCCGCCTCGATGCTCTTCGCTCGCCCCCCGAAGAAGGCCTTATAGTCATCGACCGCCTGCGCCAGCCGCCGCTCGGGCACCTCGACGCGCGTGTAGCGGATCATGATCGCGAGCGGGAAGGTGAGGGTGGCGTCGCTCCTGTGCAGCCAGTTGCGCCAGTCCCAATAATCCGCTTCGTCGCGGCGCACCTCTAGGCCCGTCCCCTCCGCAATGCGCTCGCAGATCGCCGCCGATTCGGTCATCAGCCGCCCGTCCTCGACCCAGCCGGGCACCGTCATCAGCGGATTCACCGGGCGATAGTCGGGCTCGAACGCGCGCGGCGGGAATTTGAGCAGGCGCAGGTCGACCTCGATTCCCGCTTCCTCGACCGCCCACAGGCAGCGGAGCGATCGCGCATCGGCGCAGTGATAGAGGATCGGAAGCGTCATGCGGCGATATCCTTCTGGCGTTCGATGTGCAGGCGATGCTCGCGCCACGCGATGAACAACCCGCTGGCGACGATCAGCGGCGCGCCGATCCACGTCGTATCGGCGGGCAGGGTGCCGAAGAACCACCAGCCGCACGCGATCGACCACAGCAGGCTCGAATAGTCCATCGGCGTCACCACCGACACCGGCGCGAGGCGCAGCGCGCCGGTCAGCGACAATTGCACCACCGCGCCGAGCAGCCCGAGCCCGATCAGCAGCCCCCATTCGCCCGCGCTGTGCGGCGTCATCACGAAGGGCAGCGCGAGGCCGAGCGGCAGCATCGAGATCAGGCTGAACCAGAAGACGATCGACATCGCGCTTTCGGTGCGACCGAGGTCGCGGACCTGGATCGTGATCAGCGCGGTCATCACTGCGCCGCCGAGCGCGATCAGCGTGCCCAACCCATGATCGCCCTCGAACCCCTGCAGCAGCAGCGTCGTCGGGTTGAGCACCACCAGCACGCCGACGAAACCGACGATCACCGCCGCCCAGCGCTGCCACCCGACGCGCTCACCGAGCAAGGCGGCCGCCAGGAAGACGCAGATGATCGGCACCGACAGGTTGATCGTCGTCGCCTCGGCCATCGGCAGGAAGATCATCCCGCCGAAATTGAGCGCCATGCCCGTCAGCCCCATCATCGCGCGCCGCGCATGGATGCCGATGCGCCTGGTCGCGAACATCGACAGCCCGCCATGCGCCAGCGCCCAGACCGCGAGAAGCGGCAGCACCAGCGCCTGGCGCCAGAACAGGCTTTCGACCAGATGGATGCCCGCGGCGGAGATATGTTTGACCAGCACGAACATCACCGACAGGCTCAGCATCGCGAGCAGCCGCAGCGCGATCCCGCCGAGATAATTTTGCGGCGGATCGGATGCGGCGGCGGCGGTCATGCAAGGCCGCATATCAGGCAGCGGATGCTTTGCAAGCTATGCATATGCCATAAGGCTTGCCCACGCGGTGCGGTCCGGCTAAGGGCGCACTCCGGCCTAGGGGTATAGCTCAGTTGGTAGAGCATCGGTCTCCAAAACCGAGGGTCGTAGGTTCGAGTCCTACTGCCCCTGCCAGGCCAAGACCAAGAGGCCACGTCCTCGCCGGCTCATGCGGGTTTTCAGGTCCGGGACGGCCCGGCAGTCCTTGAAGGAGACTGCCCGATGGCCTGGATCTATCTCATCATCGCCGGCCTGTTCGAAATCGTCTGGGCTTTTGCCATGAAGCAATCGGACGGCTTCACGCGCCCCGGCGCCACCGCGGTGACCATCGCCGCGATGATCGCCAGCTTCGCTTTGCTCGCGCTCGCGATGCGCACGCTGCCGCTCGGCACCGCCTACACGATCTGGACCGGCATCGGTGCGGTCGGCGCTTTCGTCGTCGGCATCGCGGTGCTCGGCGAGGCCGCGAGTGCGACGCGCATCCTCGCCGCGCTGCTGATCGTCGCGGGGCTCGTGCTGATGAAGCTGTCGTCGCCCGCCTGAGTGATTTCGAGCGAAATGGGACATTTCGCGGCTCGGAAATCACGGCAACTCTTCAACGCGTTTCGAGCGCGTCGAGCATCGCCTTCATCTTCGCGACATAGGCGCTGGCATGCGCGTGCGTCGTCATCCGGTGGAAATCGGCGACGATGTCGGCGACCGCGCGTTCGCCGCTCTTCTCGGCGAGTTCGATCTCGGCCTTCAGCAGCACGTGCAGGAAGCCGATCATATTGCCCGAGCGCGGCAGGGGCAGGTCGTCGGGCACCGTGTCCGCGGCGGCTTCGCGCGCGGGCGGCTTCACCGGATCGGGCAGCACCGCCGGAATGTCGCTCCGCGGCGCGGGCTCGCTCAGCAGATCCCACAGGTGGTTCGCCACCCGGTCGCGTTCGGTCAGATGTTTCAATCCCAGCTTCGTGCGCAATGTCGCGAGGATCGACGTGTGGTCGTAGAGCGTCGGGTCGACCTTGCCCTTCGGCACCCACGGCGAGACGATCACCGCCGGCACGCGCACGCCATAGCGGCTGAAATCGAAGCAATAGCGATTGAGATATTCCTGTCCCTTCGGCGTCTTGTCGCCAGGCGGCGGCGCGCAGCCGGGGGCGACGCTGTCGTAGAAGCCGCCATGCTCGTCATAGGTGATGATCAGCAGGCTGGTGTCGCGGATCGGCGATTCCGGACCGAAGATCGTCTCATAGACGAATTTGATCAGCGCCTCGCCGCCGTAGCAATCATCCTCGGGATGCTGCGACGATCCGCCGACGTAGCGCGGGCCGTCGAGCTTGTCGCCGTTCGGCTCGCGCTGCTTCGAAAAGAAGCTCGCACCGAAATTGGGCTCGATGAAGGTGTAGGGAATCTCGGCATAGGTGGCGCTGCCGTCTGCGCGCCGCGCATGGACGTCGCCTTTGAACCAGCCCAGCGACCAGATGTCGGCGAGGCTCAGCCCCTTCAGCGACGCGACCTGCGAAATCCAGCCGCCCTGCCAAGCGTGCGACGGCTTATCGCTGAACGCGTTGCTCTTGTCCTGGTACAGTCGGAAGCGGTGCCCCGCCGCCTTCAGCGCATCGAAGATCGAGCCGTTTTCATATTCGAACCCGCGCAGCGTCTCCCACGGCAACTCGCTGTTCATCTCGGGGCTGACGTCCATCCCCGCCGACGACCCGCCATGGACGAAGAAGCGGTTGGGCCAGGTTGGGCCGGGCAGCGAGCTGTGCCACGCGTCGCACACCGCGAACTCCTGCGCGAGCCGGTAGAGCACCGGCAATTGCGCCTGCGTGTCGAAACAGCCCATGATGTCGCCATAATGATCCGATGGCGGCGTCCCCGTCGCCTCGCTGGTCGAGGTCGCATAGCTGCTGACGAAGCCGCTGAGGTCGATCGCGGGATAATGGCACTGGCTGCAATCGACGGGGTGCGGGTCTTTCCTGGTCCCCTTGTCGCATTTTTCCAGATAGGCCGTCGCGGCCTCCGCGCCGCAAAGTTGCCGGAGGACGTCAGGGAATTCGTGTCCGGGATCGGTCTTCATCGACCAGGGCGCGGGGTGGTACAGCGGATAGGATTTGCCGTCGTAGCTATTCGACGCATCCGGCGGCGCGACCTTCAGTCCGGGTAGGCCCGATCGCCCGAGCATCTGGTCGAACGAATGATTCTCCAGCATCAGCACGAAGATATTGGTGATCGCGGCCTTGGCGGCATCGGACATGATCGCTTCCCCCGGAGTCGAAGTCGTGGGGACACTGCGCCTGCGGCGGCGAATAGGGAAGGGCGGTTGGGGGACTATTCGGCCATTATTCCAAAGTTCAGGAAAGTTCAGCCCTGTGCGCCTCCCCAAAAGGATCTCGGCAACCGTCTTTATCGACCGAGTGAACGAGTCGGGATCGACGACTTGCATAGCCGGATAATGTAGGAAAGCCTCGTTTGCAGGCGATGCCCGATTTGGGGTGGAGAGTGGCCGTAAAGCCCTCTCCCCTTGAGGGGAGAGGATAGCGCAGCTTGCTCCGTCAGGAGCTAGCGAAGCTTGGAGAGGGGTGCTTGGACACCGGCGGTCGGAAACCCCTCTCAACTCCGGCTAGGCAGCAAGCTGCCAAGCCTGCGTATCTCTCCCCTCAAGGGGAGAGAGCATAACCCTTCGAACGTCGCGCTTCGCCCGTGCCCCGCGACCACTCCTGTTGACACCCATGTCAATTGCTGAAACTCTCCCCGCCTCGGATCGGAGACAAGGCGACGTGGCAGACCAACAAGCAACGGCGCCCGCCGACCCCATGCCCGCCGCCGCGCCCGCCGACGACGCCACGCTCCGCCCGCGCACCGTGGCCGCCTTCGCCGCGACCGCCGGTCCCACCGCGATCCTCGGCCTGCCGTTCAGCGTCTACCTGCCGCCCTATATCGCCGAAGGCGGGGTGATCGCGGTGGGTCTCGTCGGGCTGCTCTTTTCGCTCACCACCATCTGGGACGGCGTCGTCGATCCGCTGATCGGCACGATGATCGACCGGGTGCGCACCGGGCTCGGCGCACATCGCCGCTGGATGCTGATGGCGCTCGTGCCGCTCGCGCTGCTGCTGGCGATCATCGTCACCGTCGGCGACAGCTTGCCCTTCGCCGCGCTCTTCCTCCTGATGGTGCTCTTCTATTCGAGCTTCAGTCTCTACGAGGTCGCGCAATTGTCGTGGGGCTCGGCGCTGGTGCGCGCACCCGCCGACAGCGCCTTGCTTTATGGCATGCGCGACTGGTTCGCGAAGATCGCACTGCTCGCGGCCTTTGCGGCGCCCGCTGCGGCGCAGCTGCTGATCCCGGGGATCAGCTTGCAGGGGCGTATCCTCGCCTATGCCAGCCTGTTCCTGGTGATGGTCCCCGCCGCGCTCTTCGCGATGCGGCTGGTGCCGCTGCGCGCCGTGATCGCCGAACCCGGCATCGGCTGGCGCGGCGAGATTCGGGCCTCGCTCGGCTTTCCGCCGCTGATGCTGCTTTTCGCGGTGCAGTTCCTCAATGCCTTTGCGTTCGGCTCGCTCACCTCGCTCTTCATCTTCTTCGCCGCGGCGGTGCTCGATCTCGACAGCCAAAGCGCGGTGCTGCTTTTCGCCAGCTTCATCGGCGGGGCGATCGCATCGCCGCTATGGACGCTCGCGGCGCGCCGCTTCGGCAAGCCGCAGGCGATGATCGCCATGGCACTGCTCGTCGGCCTGCTGCTGCTCGGCACACTGGCGCAGGAACCGACCGGGCTCGCACAGGCGGCAGGCTTCTCGCTTTTCCTCGGCACCGGCTTCGTCGGCCTCCTGTTCATCTATTCGATGCTCGCGGATCTGATCGCGCGCGACGCCGCACGTTGCGGGCGCAACCGCTCGGCCTTTCTCTTCGCTTTGCTCAACCTGATGCAAAAGGGCGGGGTCGCGGCCGCGATCGCGGTCAGTTACGCGCTGCTCGGCGTGATCGGCTTCGATCCGCAGGACGGCGAGGCCGCGGCGCGCGAGCTGCATCTGCTGTTCGTGCTGCAACCCGTTGCGAGTTGGACCGTGATGATCGGCCTGCTCCTCTTGATGCGCCGGCACATGCCGCACCGCGCGGCCAGCCTATGACTTGCAATCGCGCCAAGGCACCGGTAAAGGCCGCTCCATTCGGACAGATGCGCCGTTTTCCTTCCGCCTTTGGCCGGCATGCTCGGCAAGGGTGGGCGGACTATTGCCCAACGCGCGGTTGACGCGCGGGGGGCGGCAACCCATCTGGCCGGATATTGGACGCTTACGAGGACAGCAGCATCATGGCGAAGACGAGCCCGGGCCAATTCATCAATCAGGTGAAGGATGAAGCGCGCAAGATCGTGTGGCCCACGGGCCGCGAAACGGTGCAGACGACGATCCTGGTGCTCATCATGACCACGATCCTCGCCTTCTTCTTCCTCGGCGTCGATTCGGTCTTCAACGCGGTCGTCACCTGGCTGACGTCGCTCGCGCGCTAAGCCGCGCAAACTAACAGGAACAGGACAGACATGGCGCGCTGGTACATCATTCACGCCTATTCGGGTTTCGAGAACAAGGTCCGCGACTCGGTGATCGCCGAGGCCGAACGCATGGGCCTGTCGCAGCTCGTCGAATCGGTCGAAGTGCCGGTCGAGACGGTGACCGAGGTCAAGCGCGGCAAGAAGGTCCAGGCCGAGCGGAAATTCTTCCCCGGTTACGTCCTCGCCAAGCTGACGATGACCGACGACGTCTATCACCTCGTCAAGAACACCCCGAAGGTCACGGGTTTCCTGGGCTCGATGGGCAAGCCGCAGGCGATCAGCGAGGCCGAGGCCGCGCGCATCCTGAACAGCAAGGAAGAGGCTGCGGCCCGTCCGAAGCAGGAAATCCGCGTCGATTACGAAATCGGCGACCAGGTCAAGGTGCTCGACGGTCCTTTCGCCAGCTTCAACGGGCTGGTCGAGGAACTCGATTTCGAAAAGGCGCGCGTCAAGGTCAGCGTCTCGATCTTCGGCCGCGCGACCCCGGTCGAGCTCGATTTCGAGCAGGTCGAGCGGATGAAATAAGGCGGCCTCGGCCGCTCCTCCCTTCCCCCTCGATGGGGGAAGGATACGCAGCCTTGCCGCCACAGGCGGCTAGGCGAAGTTGGATGGGGGTGACGGTGCGTCCTTGCGCCGGCCGCTTCAGGACGAAAGCCCACCCCCACCGCTGCGACTAGGCGGCAAGCCGCCAAGTCTCGCTGCCTCCCCCATCGAGGGGGAGGGCAATGGGGGCAGTATCGTGACAACCCTCTCTCCCGAGCAGATTCAGGCCCGCATCGAGCGTGCGCGCGAAATCAACGCCAGCGTCGACGCCGGCCCGGTGGTTGCCGCGGTCGCGCGGCTGTTCGACCTCGAGCCCGCGGGCGAGCCCGACGAATTTCTCTTCCCCGCGCTCGCTACAACGGCGCGCGAGCGCATTTTCGGCGGCCAGGTGATCGCGCAGGCGATGGTCGCCGCCGCACATACCGTCGATGCCGACAAGCAGGTCCATTCGCTCCACGCCTATTTCCTGCGCGGCGGCGACGAAACCAAGCCGTTGCATTTCCGCGTCCATCGCGACTTCGACGGGCGCAGCTTCGCCAACCGCCGCGTCGTCGTGCGCCAGGACAGCAAGGTAATCTTCAACCTCACCGCCTCGTTCCAGCTGCCGACGCCGGGCCTCGCGCATCAGGTTCCGATGCCCGACCTCTTGCCGCCCGAGGAATGCCGCGATTTCCTCGAAACGATCGCCGCCGACCCCAATGTGTCGGAAGATGCCTTTTTCCATATGGCGCGGCGCCGTCCGTTCGAGCTGCGCAACCACCGCCCGCCCGCCTCGGCGAAGGCGACGCAGCATTATCAATGGTTCCGCATCGCGGCGCCGATCGGCGACGATCCGCTCGTCCACCGCGGCTTCCTTGCCTTCGCGTCGGACATGGGGCTGCTATCGTCGGCGATGCTGCCGCACGGGCTCAACTTCATGACCCCCGGGCTGTTCTCGACCAGCCTCGACCATGCGATGTGGTTCCACGACGATGTGCGCGTCGACCAATGGTTCGTTTATGTCATGGACAGCGACTGGACCGGCGGCAGCCGCGGCATCAACCGCGGCTCGATCTATCGCCAGGACGGCACGCTGATCGCCTCGGCGGTGCAGGAAGGGCTGCTGCGGCTGGCACCGCAGGGCTGAGAAGCCTTGCTTTCGCGTGCATTTGCAGCTAACCGCCCCGCTTCGCGTCAGATACGGGCGTGATTCCGCGCGGGAGGAGGGCTGATAACCCTCTGCTTGACCGCTAATTTTGAGCCCTGAACCCAGGTCCGGGGCGACAGAAAGAAAGGAGGCCATCATGGCCAAGAAGATCAGCGGCTATATCAAGCTGCAGGTGCCCGCCGGCACCGCCAACCCGTCGCCGCCGCTCGGGCCGGCGCTCGGTCAGCGCGGCGTGAACATCATGGAATTCTGCAAGGCGTTCAACGCTGCGACCGATTCCATGGAAAAGGGCACCCCGACCCCGACCATCATCACCGTGTTCGCCGACAAGAGCTTCTCTTTCGTCACGAAGACGCCCCCCGCGACCTACCTGATCAAGAAGGCCGCGAACCTCAAGTCGGGTTCGAAGGAGCCCGGCAAGATCAGCGGCGGCAAGATCGCCCGCTCGAAGCTGACCGAAATCGCCGAGATCAAGATGAAGGATCTCAACGCGAACGATCTGGAACAGGCAACGAAGATCATCGAGGGCAGCGCGCGCTCGATGGGCCTCGAAGTGACGGAGGGCTGATCCGATGGCAAAGCTGACCAAGAAGCAGAAGGCGCTCGAGGGCAAGGTTGATGCGCTGAAGCTGCACACCGTCGACGAAGCGCTGAAAACCGTGCGCGAGCTGGCCTCGGCCAAGTTCGACGAAACGCTCGAAATCGCGATGAACCTGGGTGTCGATCCGCGCCACGCCGACCAGATGGTCCGCGGCGTCGTGACGCTCCCCGCCGGCACCGGCAAGGACGTCAAGGTTGCCGTGTTCGCGCGCGGCGACAATGCCGATAAGGCGCTGGCCGCCGGTGCCGACAAGGTCGGTGCCGAAGACCTGATGGAAGACATGCTCGCGGGCAACCTCGACTATGGCCGCGTCATCGCGACGCCGGACATGATGGGCATCGTCGGCCGCCTCGGCAAGACGCTGGGTCCGAAGGGCCTGATGCCGAACCCGAAGCTGGGCACCGTCACCCCGAACGTCGCCGAAGCCGTGAAGGCCGCCAAGGGCGGTCAGATCGAGTTCCGCGTCGAAAAGGTCGGCATCATCCACGCCGGCCTCGGCAAGCTGTCGTTCGGCGAGGAAAAGCTCCGCCAGAACTTCGACGCCTTCGTCGACGCGATCGTCAAGGCCAAGCCGGCCGGCGCGAAGGGCAAATACGTCCGCAAGATCGCGCTGTCGTCGTCGATGGGCCCGGGCGTCAAGGTCGACACTGCCGACGTCACCGGCGCCTGATTTCAGGCATCATGATTTAGGGAAGGGCCGGGGGAGATCCCGGCCCTTTTTTATGGGCGGCTTTGGGGTGGTTAGCTGACATCCCACTCCGGTGTTGCGGTGCCTCTGCCACCTGTTATCGTGCAACGATGAAAGCTAGGCACGCACACATCGGCACCGTAATATCATCTGTGGCTTTCGCTGTTTTGATAGTCATCGCGACACAGTCGCACTCGACAATCTCGGAAAGCGAAATAGCTACGAACGGCTTTTTGGGATTGGTAATTTTGAGCATCCTTGCGTGTGCATACTTTGTCTCACGCTCCGCCGTTCATCTAATCCGTCGCTTCGGAAATCGTCGCTAGCATACGTCCGCAACCGGTCGTTAGCCGTCATTCCGCCCCGCGAAACTCGATCAGGTCCCATTTGTTGCCATAGAGGTCGAGGAAGACCGCGACCGTGCCGTAATCGGCCTCCAGCGGTTCGCGCTCGATCCGTACGCCCTTGTCGAGCAGGCGCTGGTAATCGCGGCGGAAGTCGTCGGTTTGCAGGAAGAGGAAGACGCGTCCGCCCGACTGGTTGCCGATGAACGCGGCCTGCTCCGCATTCGCAGCGCGCGCGAGGAGGATGGTTGCGCCGCCCTCGGGATTGCCCGGCGGTGCGACGAGCACCCAGCGCTTGTCCTGCGCGGGCTGATAGTCGTCGGCGACGAGCGTGAAGCCCAGGACGCCGACGTAGAAGCCGATCGCCTCGTCATAATCGCGCACCACCAGCGCGATATGCGCGAGCGACTGGCGCGTCATTCGCGTAAGCCCCGCAGCGCCGCCCCCGCGGCAAACGGCCCGATCACGGTCAGCAGCAGGCTCACCGCGCCGAGCAGCTTCACCGCGCCGCGCCCCGACGGGTCGAGCATCCCCGCGCCGAATATCAGCAGCGGCACCGCGAGCGGTAGCACGAGCAGCCCGCCGATCGCGCTCCCGCCCTTTAATCCCACGGTCAGCGTGGCGCTCAGCACGGCGAGCGAGGCGAGGGCGGGGACCGCGATCGCAATGCCCGTGGCGAGCAATTCCACGCGCGCGCTGTCCTGTGCCAGCAACGCCGCCGCCGGAAAGAGCGCGATCAGCAGCGGCAGCCCGAAACCGATCGCATGCGCGCCGATCTTCACCGCGGCGATCACCTCGTCGGCGACCCCGCGCACTGCGAGCTGGTCGAGCACGCCCGCGTCGCGGTCCGGCCGCACCAGCCGGTCGATCGGCAACAGCGCCGCGAGCAGCGCCGCGACCCACACCATCCCGCCGCCGGCGCGCTGCAGCAACGGCGCATCGGGGCCGACCGCGAAGGGGAAGGCGGTCGCCACCAGCAGGAAGAACAGCACCGGCAGCCACAGCGCGCCGCTGCCCCATGCACGGCGGAGGTCGCGCCAGAAGAGGGCGATCAGCATCGTCATCGCCGCATATCCGTATCTCTACGGACCCAAATCCGTTCGTGCTGAGCTTGTCGAAGCACCGCCCTTCTTTCCAACGTTGAAAGAAAGAACGGCCCTTCGACAAGCTCAGGGCAAACGGGTTTTGGAAGGCGCGCGATCACGCGAGCGCGCCCATGTCGAGCTCGGCGAGGTCGGGCACGCCCAGCGCGAAATGCGACGCGAGCAGCACGGCGCCGCCGTTCGCCCGATGGACAGCAATCGCCGCGACCAGCCGCGCCTGCGCCGCATCGTCCATCCCGTTGGCGGGCTCGTCGAGCAGCCAGATCGGCGCCCCGCTTGCGATCACGCGCACCATCGCGGCGCGCTTGCGCTGCCCGGTCGACAGCATCGCCACCGGCACTTCGGCGAGCGGGTGCAGCGCCATCGCCGCCATCGCGCGGTCGACCGTATGCCCGTCGACCGTGTCCACCCGCGCCCAGAAATCGAGCGCGCGGCGCAGCGGCAGTTCGGCGTCGAGCGCCGCCGCCTCGTCGATCAGCGCGGCGCGCCCGAAGCGCTCGACCGTCCCCGCCGCGGGCCGCAGCAGCCCCGCGACCAGCCGGATCAGGCTCGACTTGCCCGCGCCGTTGGGGCCGCGCAGCCACAGCGCCTCGCCGGGGGCCAGCGCGAGCGACAGCCCCTCGAACAGCAACCGGTCGCCGCGGATGCACGCCACCTGGTCCAGCCGCAGCAGCACGCTCACACCATATCTTCCAGCGCGTGCATATCGTCGTCGGAGAGGCCGAAATGATGGCCGAATTCGTGGATCAGCACATGGCGCACCAGCCAGTCGAGCCGCTCGCTGCCCTCGATCCATTCGACCAGGATCGGGATGCGATAGAGGGTCACGCGGTCGGGCATGCCGCCGCTCGCGTCGATGCTGCGCTCGGTCAGCGGGCGCCCTTCGTAGAGGCCGGTGAGGTCATAGGGATGCTCGATGTCGAGCGACTTCAGCACCTCGTCCTCGGCGAATTCCTCGATCGCGATCACAACGCCGTTGAGGTGCGGCTTGAAAATCTCGGGCATCGTCTCGAACGCCGCCTCGGCCAGCGCGAACAGCGCGTCGGCGTCGGGGGCGGTGCCGGTCCAACCGGCGGCGAGGCTGCTCTTGTCGCTCATCGCGCCCTTCCTTATGGGGAGTGTCGCGCCATTACCAGCGGGGAGACGAAGCGATGGTCCGGAAACTCGACGACGAAGAACGCGCCGCGCTGCTCGTCCGCTTCCCCGACTGGACGCACGAGCCCCAGCGCGACGCGATCACCCGCCGCTTCAAATTCGACGATTTCGCGCAGGCCTTTGGCTTCATGGCGAGCGTCGCGATCATCGCCGAAAAGATGGACCATCATCCCGAATGGTCGAACGTTTACAACCGGGTGGACATATTGCTGACGACGCACGACGCCGATGGTTTGTCGGAAAGGGATGCGAAGCTGGCCGAGGCGATCGAGGGGTTGCTGTAGGGAAGGGCGGGTTTCGGGGCGAGGGCAGTCAAGCCGGCCTACAAATCCCGTTCGTGTCGAGCGAAGTCGAGACACCCATCGGGAGCGCGTGCTTTCGGGGTGTCTCGACTTCGCTCGACACGAACGGAAATAGAGTATGGTCTGGAAACCACCCCCATTCCCGCCTCCGCGACCGTCCCGCTTGCCTTCTCCCCCATCCCGTTTCACAAGCAACCAAAACAGGGGAGCCCGAATGACCGACAGCCTGCTGCGCCGTAAAACCATCGTTCTGGAGAAGCAGGAAGGACAGGCGCTCGCGCGCACGCTGGGCTGGCCGCATCTCGTGGCGCTCGGGGTCGGGGCGATCGTCGGCACCGGCATCCTGACGCTGATCGGCGTCGGCGCCGACAAGGCGGGGCCCGCGGTGATTCTGTCCTTCGCGGTCGCGGGGCTGATCTGCGCCTGCGCCGCGCTCGCCTATGCCGAGATGGCGACGATGATCCCCGCCTCGGGCAGCGCGTACACCTACAGCTACGTCGTCATCGGCGAGCTCATCGCGTGGATCGTCGGCTGGAGCCTGATCCTCGAATATTCGCTGGTGGTCAGCGCGGTCGCGGTCGGCTGGTCGGGCTATGCCGCGCCCTTGCTCGAGGCGTCGCTCGGCGTCCCGATGGCGCTGATGCAGGGTCCTGAGCTTGGCGGCATTGTCAACCTGCCGGCGATCGCGATCATCGCCATCGTCGCGGGCATGCTGCTGTTCGGCACGCGCGAGAGCGCGACGGTCAACGCGATCCTGGTGATCGTCAAGATCATCGCGCTTGGCGTGTTCGTCGCGGTCGCGCTGCCCGCCTTCGACGCCGCCAATCTCGAGCCCTTCAGCCCCTATGGCTTCGCCAAGCATATCGGCCCCGACAGGGTCGAGCGCGGGGTGATGGCCGCGGCGGCGATCATCTTCTTCGCCTTCTATGGCTTCGACGCGATCGCCACCGCGGCCGAGGAAGCGAAGGATCCCGACCGCGACCTCAAGATCGGGATCGTCGGATCGATGTTCGTCTGCGTGCTCATCTACATCGCGGTCGCGGTCGCCGCGGTCGGTGCGATTTCGTACAGCAAATTCGCCAACAGCCCCGAGCCGCTCGCGCTGATCCTGCGCGATCTCGGCAGCCCCACGGCGGCCTATTATCTCGGCGTGTCGGCGGTGATCGCGCTGCCGACCGTCATCCTCGCCTTCTTTTATGGCCAGAGCCGCATCTTTTTCACCATGGCGCGCGACGGGCTGCTGCCGAAGTCGCTCGCCGCATTGTCGCCGCGCGGTACCCCGGTGCGCATCACCATCTTCACCGCGCTCGTCGTGGCGGTGCTCGCAGGCTTCATCCCGCTCGACGAGCTGGCGGCGTTGGCAAACGCAGGGACGCTCGCGGCCTTCACCGCGGTGTCGATATGCATGCTGATCATGCGCCGCCGCGCGCCCGACGCCCTGCGCACCTTCCGCACGCCGCTGCCGTGGGTGGTCGGCGGCATCGCGGTGCTCGGCTGTATCTATCTCTTCGTCAGCCTGCCCGCGCAGACGCAGATCTGGTTCGGCATCTGGAACGTCGCCGGGCTCGCGGTCTATTTCCTCTATGCGCGGCGGAACGCGGTCGCCGGCTGATCAGTCGAACAGCTCGCTCAGGAAGCTCTTGTATTTCTTCTTGTGCGGCTTGCCGTAAGTGCGGTCGTCATAGCCGCGTTCGCCGCCGCGATAGTCCTGCTCGCGATATTGCGGCTGAGGCGGCGGCGGAGCCGCCTGCGGACGCGGGGCCGGTGCCGGGGCGCTGGCGCCCTCGCTGCGCTCGATGATCTTGTCGAGTTCGCCGCGGTCGAGCCAGACGCCGCGGCACTGCGGGCAATAGTCGATCTCGATTCCCTGCCGTTCGGACATCGTCAGATTTACGCGGCAGGTCGGGCAAAGCAGCCCCTGGGCATCGGACACGGATTTTCCTTTCATGCAGAGAGCGGCCGAAACCGCCACTGCGCATCGAACGCTCGCAGCAACATCGCGTTCCCGAAAAGCAAAAGCCCCGCTGCCGCCCCGGGGAGAAGCGGCAGCGGGGCCAGTCGGGCGCCGCGCTGTGTTCAGCTGTCGGCTTCGAAGGCCAGCAAGTCGCCGGGCTGGCATTCGAGTTCGGTGCAGATCGCCTCGAGCGTCGAAAAGCGCATCGCCTTGGCCTTGCCCGTCTTGAGGATCGAGAGGTTCGCCAGCGTGATGCCGATGCGGTCGGAGAGGTCGGTCAGCGTCATCCGCTTCGCGTGAAGCAGGTCGTCGAGTTTTACCACGATCGCCATCACACCGTCCCCTCGAGCTCGTCGCGCATCGCGGTGCCGCGCTCGAATACCGCGGCGAGGACGAAGGCGAGCAGGATCGCGAGGATGCTCTGCAGGTTGATACCGCCCATGTCGGCGAACTGGCTCGTCGACACCGCGATGCTCCGCGCGATCGATCCGAGCGGCAGTGCGAGCAACTGCACTGCGACCAGCGCCCAGCCGATATGGCGCAGCCGCGCGGCGTTGGCGGGGATGAAGGGATCGCTCGCCGCGCTGGCGACCAGCGCCTGCAGCTTGCGGATGATGTAGACCGCCACCGCTAGCACTGCGGCGAGGACAGCGAGCAGCGCGAAGAGTTGCGGTCGGATGTTCGCGGCGTCGAGGAAGACCTGGCTGTTCTTCGCCTCGACCGCGATCTCGGGCCACATGACCGCGAGCGCGCCGGCCGAGCCGATGACGACCAGGAAGGCCGCGGCGATCAGCGCGAGCATCAGCCACAACAGCGCGCGGGTGACGCCGAGCAGCGTTTTATGGTCTTCAGGCATGTCGTTCTCCGATAGGGTTGTTATCGAAGAACGATATAGCCGCGGATTTCCATATCGTCAATCGATAATATCGAGAAACGATAATACGTCGTCGGGGAGCGGCGGCGAGGCCATAAACACCGTTCGCCCTGAGCTTGTCGAAGGGCCGCTCTTTCTTGAGGCGTCAAAGAGAAGAGCGGTGCTTCGACAAGCTCAGCACGAACGGGTTTGGAAACTTAGCCCGCCGACCAATCGAAGCCGAGCGGCGCCTCGCGGAACGCAAAGCGGTCGAGGTGGCGCGCGACGACGCCCTTCATCGCCTCGACATGCTCCGCGCTGCTGGCCTCGATCCGCACCGTCAGCGCCGCGGCGCCGGCATCGAAGGTCACCAGCGCGTCACCCGCCCAGGTCGCGCCGCGCGCGTCCTTGGGAAAGGTCACGGTGCCGTGCTCGGGGGTGAACTCGACCTTCAGATTATGCTGCCAATGCTTGCACAGCTGCTGGAGATATTTGCTGGCGTGCGTGGTCGGGACGCGGGCGATCGCGCCAAATGGGGCAGGGCTCATGCCAGCCGCTCGATCTTCTGCGCCGCCTCGTCGATCAGCGCGACGATCTCGTGCAATTGCGTCTCATCGAGGTCGCGGTCGCCCAAGCGATTGACCAGCACGGCGCGCAAATTGCCCATCGCGCGGCGCACCGACGCGCTGTCGGTGCGCTGGCGTTCGTCGCCGACCGCCAACAGCCGCGCGATCAGCGCCTCGGCGAGTTCGGCATTCGCGTCGAGCTCGGCCTGGCCCTCGGCGGTGATCGCGAACAGCTTCTTCGCGCCGTCGCTGTGCTGCGCCGCGATCTGCCCCATGTCGCCCAGCAGGGTGAGGGTGGGATAGATGACGCCGGGGCTCGGCGCATAGGCGCCGCCGGTCAGCTCCTCGATCCGGCGAATCAGATCATAGCCGTGGCGCGGCTCGTCGGCGATCAGCTTGAGCAGCACGAGCCGCAGCTCGCCGCTGTCGAACATCCGCCGCCGCGATCCGCGGCCCTCGTCGTCGTCGCGGTGGCCGCGGCCAGGCCCGCGCCCGAACCGGCCGCCGCCGAAACCATGACCGCGTCCGCCGCGATGCATGCCGTGGCGCTTGCCGCAGCCGTGCCCGCTCATATGTCCGTAAAAATGCATCTTATCGTTCCTTAGAGTGGTTCTTGATAGCTCTAAGATATATCTTAATGAGAAATGCGCAAGAGGCTGAGCGAAAAAGCGCGATCGGTGCATCGGAGGCCGCGCGGCCCGCCCGAAGTGTGCCTAAAGGCCGTCTTCCTCGGCGAGCGTCAGCAGCCGCTGCCAATGCCGCCGGTCGCGCGCGTTGAGGCCGCGGTCGCCCGCGCGCCGTTCCAGTTCGGGGCGCGTGTTGTCGCCATGTTTCAGGCGCATCTGCTGCAACGCGTCGAGATCGTCCGCCAGCCGCGCCGCAGCACGGCGACCGCCGAACAAATTCGAAAATGGCAAGAATCCCTCCTCAAATGCCGGTCGATGCAAGGGGGGAACGCATCCAATATTCGCAACCTAACAGATTCGTCGCACCCTGTCAGGACCGTTCTGCCTGTGAAGTCATGCCGTCGCGGCACAATTTTCGGCGTTTTTCCGCCGATTGCGGCTTGACTTCGCCGGTCCCGCCGCTATTGGCGACCCCGCATTGCCAAGGATCCGAATTTTCTCGGGGCCGCGGCAATTCCGTCCGAGACAGTTGGTGAAGGGAATATGCCCTTCTTAATTTCCAGCCGAGACGGGGAAAAGTCTTTATCGGTCGCCCGCCTGCATGTCAGGCGCCAGCGGCTTGACCGACCCCATCGGACATCGTTGCGTACCGGCAGGCGAGCCTTGGCTCGCCCCGGCCTGTGCGTGTTTTAGCCGCCCGGCGGCGTATGCGTTCCGGCGCGTACGGTTCCGGGCACAGAGTGGAGTATAGGCATGGATCGTACGGAAAAGGCCGAAGCCGTATCCTCGCTGAACGCTACGCTGGGATCAGCTGCTGCTGTTGTGGTCGTCCGCAACCTCGGCATGACCGTCGCTCAGTCGACGGTGCTGCGCCAGCAGATGCGCGACGCAGGGGCCGACTTTCGCGTCACGAAGAACCGTCTTGCCAAAATCGCGCTCGATGGCACGTCCTACACCGGTATCGGCGACCTGCTGACCGGTCCCACCGCGCTTGCAACCTCGACCGATCCGGTCGCGGCGGCCAAGATCGCGGTGGAGTTTGCCAAGACCAACGACAAGCTTGAAATCGTTGGTGGCGGCATGGGCGACGTGGTCCTCGACGTTGATGGCGTGAAGGCGCTGGCTTCGCTTCCCTCGCTCGACGAGCTGCGCGCCAAGATCATCGGTCTGGTGCAGGCTCCGGCCACCAATGTTGCGCAGATTGCCGCAGCCCCGGCGGGCCAGTTGGCGCGGGTCTTTGGCGCATATGCCGCCAAAGAAGCAGCGTGATTTTGAACTGAACCCTTGAAACTACTGCCGGGATATCCCGGTTCTGATGGAGAATGAACATGGCTGATCTTGCAAAGATCGTTGAAGAACTGTCGACCCTGACCGTCCTCGAAGCGGCTGACCTGTCGAAGATGCTCGAAGAAAAGTGGGGCGTTTCGGCCGCCGCTGCTGTTGCTGCCGCTCCGGCCGCTGCCGCTGCCGGTCCGGCTGCCGAAGAGCAGACCGAATTCGACGTCATCCTGACCGGTGACGGCGGCAACAAGATCAACGCGATCAAGGAAGTCCGCGCGATCACCGGCCTGGGCCTCGGCGAAGCCAAGGCGCTCGTCGAGAGCGCGCCGAAGGCGATCAAGGAAGGCGTCAACAAGGCCGAAGCCGAGGAGCTCAAGAAGCGTCTCGAAGCAGCCGGCGCGACCGTCGAACTGAAGTAATCGGTTCAGGGGTTCTCGCCGGTCCGCCGGCGGGATCCGACGCAAAAAAAGGGCGGTGCCGCGAGGCACCGCCCTTTTTCATGCCCGAAGGCCAGCCCGTTTATTTGCGGGCGAAATCCGGACGGCGGAAGCCGTGCGACAGGCCGCGCTGTACCGGTTCGGGGCGGCGCACATCCTGCTGCGCGGGGACGGCGGGCGCCGGGCGCTGGGCGATTTCCCAAGCGCTGACGGGCTGGCGAGCGGGCTCGCTCGCCACCGGCTGCTCGCCGGCGAGCGTGGCTTCGTAGGCGACGCGTTCCTTGCGATCGAGGAAGCGCGCGCGCTTCAGGCGCTTCGACAGCGTCGCAAAGGGATTGTCGGCGGTCGGACCGACCAGCGCCATCGCCTCGTGCCGCCCCATGCTGCCGCTCGGCGCGGCGGCAAAGCTTGGCGTCGTGCGGCGCACTGGCTCCTCGACGGGGGCCGGGGCGGGGATCGGCTCGGGGTTGACCATCGGCTCGGCTTCGCGCGCCACGACCGGGGCTGCGGCAGGCGCAGTCGGCACCCATTCGGTCTCGGCAGCGGTCTTGCGGAATTCCCACGCATCGGCGGCAACCGCGTGGCGACGACGACGGGCAAAGGTCAGGCCGACACCGCCTGCGAGCAGCAGCGCGGCGGCACCGCCGACGATCTCCCAGGGGAAGCCGTCGCTGGGAGCGGCAGCTTCGGTCGTGACCGCGGTGGGTGCCGGATCGACGACGGGAGCGACGGGCGCGACTTCGGCGGCCGGGAGTGCACTCGCGGCTGCGGCGGTCGCGGCGACAGGCGCCGCCTCAACGGGAGCCGGAGCGGCGGGTGCGGTGCGTTCGGCAGCGGCAACACGCGGCGCGGCCTTTGGCGCGGGACGTGCCGCAGCCTTGGCGGCGGGGCGCGGCTCGGACTGCGCGACCGGCGCGGCGGGAAGGTCCAGCGGAACGCGGATCACCGGCGCGGGGGCCGGAGCCGGGGCGGCGACCGGGCTGGTCGTCGTCGGCACCGTCGGCGCGACGGGTGGGGCCATCACGGTCGGCGGCGCGGGTTCTGCCACGGGCGCGGTCTGCGCCAGCGCGGCGGGGGTGGAGAGGGCCAGAAACGCGGCAATCGCGCTTGCGGCGGGGCGGGAGAGGGTCGGTTTCTTCGTCATAGTAACCAAGCAACGAGCGCGCCCGCGAAAGCGCTGCCCGAAAGGTCCCATTTTCACGGCGAACCGTGGCGCCGCATCGGCGTGACGAAGAATCGGGCGCGCTTTGTCGCGTCCCGCGGTCGCCTTCGCGTTCAGCCGAGCGGGGTCGCGTGCGGCGTTCCCAGCGTCTGCGCGGCGGCCGCCGAGATGGCGGCGCCCACCAGCGACATGTCGCGGTCGAGTCGCTCGTCGAGCGCGCGATCGGCCAGCAGCGCCAGCTCCGAAATCAGCGGCATCGACAGCGACAGGCGCAGCGTCCCGGCGGCTTCGCCATTGGGGAGGAGATGCGTGCGCACCGGCTGACCCAAGCGGATTTCGTGCCCCAGCCACTGGCGCGACTGTTCGGCGATGCGGCGGTGCATCGCGCGCGCGGCGGCGAAATCGCACACCGGCCAGCGCGCCGACAGGTCGAGCGTGCGCAAGGTTTCGGTCGCGAGGCATGACGTCGCGCCGGCACCCGGCACCTCGACCAGTTCGAGCCGCTTCACGACGCGCATGACATGATGGCTGAAGCGTGCGGTGACGTCGGTGACGCGGTCGGCGGGCAGCGCGGCGAAGCGCTCGATCTCGATCATTGCCGCCTGCAGCCGCAGCAGCAGTCCGAAATTGCCGAGCGCGGGCAGCCTTTCGGCGCCCGGCCAGTCGGCCGGCCATTCGGCGCGCGTCGCGATGCGGCGAAAGCCGTCGGGCAGTGGGCGCGCGCGTGCCGCGACCGCCGCCGAAACGAGCGCGAAGCCGCTGAACGGCGGCCCGCCCGCGAATTTCGACCCGGTCAGCAGCACGACGCAGCCGAGCGCGAGGTAGCGGCGCACGATAGCGGGGGCGATGCGCAGCTGGCACGCGTCGACGACGATCGTCATCGCCTCGCCATGCGCCGCGACGAGCTGCTCGACGTCGGCCAGCGCGGGAAGCGTCAGTCCCGATTTCGATCCGTGGACGACATGCACGACCGCCTTGCGGCCGCTCGCGGCCGCCCGTTCGACATGCGCGGAAAGTTCGTCGGCGACCGCGGCAGAGGCGCGCGGCGTACCCGTGGCGTCGCGCACCGCGACATCGACCAGCTCGGTGCCGGCAAAGGCCGGGTCGATCGCCGCTTGCAGGGCGACGCGTGCGCCGGTCGCGGTCTCGTCGGCGAAGAAGCGCCCCGCGGCGCTGTGGACGCAGCCGCTGCCGACTTCGTCGCGTCCGAGCAGGACCGCGGTGATCGGCCGCCCGTCCCACGCCGCGGCGAGCCCCGCATATTCGAGGTCGGTGCCCGACGCCGCGAAGATCACCTTCGTGTCGGCGTGGCCGTGCGCCTCGACCAGCTTGTGCCGCAGGATTGCGAGCCCCTCGGCATAATCGTCCGACGGAACCGGCCGGTCGAGCCCATGATGCCAGCGGTCGAGCAAGGTCTGAAAGGCATGCTCCGAAATGCTGCTGATCGTCGACGAGCCATAGGCGAGCGCGTCGGAGGGCCGCACGCTGGCATAATATTGGTTGCGCCCCGCCGCGTCGGGCCGGATGCGCGCGTCGCCGCCGCTGGTCAGCGCGCTCGCCAGTCGCGCGGCATAGCGCTTGCCCGGCGAAAGGCGGGGTTCGTCGGCGGCGATGACGTTGAGCAACATGCGCATGCGGTCCTGTGCGGGGGTGGGGCAGGACCCCGCATCTAGGCCCCCAAGATGACACTGATCTTGCGCTTTGGTGTCAGCGCCGTCACCGAAAGGTCATCGCGGTGCAACCTCACTGTGGTCGAAGCGACTTATGCGAACGACCCATCTCGAGCCGACCCGGCTGACCGACGCCCTCCGCGACCAGAGGCTGCTGTTCATCGCCAAACATGCGCGCTGGACCGGCGGCCTCCACCCCGACGACGGCAATCACGCGCTCTATCACCGCGAGATCCGCGAAATCCTCGAAGGCCTCGGCCTGCCGCTCGTCGTCGCCGACAGCTACACCGCGCTGTTCGACCGGCCCGACGCCGATTTCGTCTTTCCGCTGCTCAACCGCGGCGGCTTCTTTAATAGCGAAATGCTGCTGCCCCTGCTCTGCAACCGGCTGCGCCTGCCCTATGTGGGCGCCTCGCCGATCGTGCGCGGGCTGTCCGACGACAAGCATCTCACCAAGCTCGAGGCCGCGGCGCGCGGCGTACCGACCGCGCCCTGGGCTTTGTTCCGCCGCGGCGCGCCGATCGATGTGTCGCGCTGCCCGCCTGCGGCGCGCTGGGTGATCAAGCCCAACAACAGCTCGGCATCGTGGGGCATCCGCGACGCGCACGACCGCGTCGAACTGGCGCAGGCGGTGGCCGAAATCCACGCGCTCGACCATGACGCGATCGTCGAGCCCTTCATTGCAGGCAGCGATGTCGAGGTGCCGGTGATCACGCTGGACGGCGCCCCCGCGATGCTGCCGATGATGATCTTCGAACAGGCCGACCCGACGCATTTGCGCACCTATCAGGAAAAGCGCGACCTGATCGACCGCAGCGCCAAATACAGCCTCAAACTGCTCGACGCGCCCGAGATCGCCGAACGGATCGCCGCGCTGACGGTGCAGATGGCCGAAATCTTCCGTCCGTTCGACTTCGGTCGTTTCGAGTTCCGCGTCGATTTTGCGACCGGCGAGGTGCGGCTGCTCGAAGTCAATCTCAACTGCAACCTCTGGTCCGAAAAGGTCTTCGGCCGCGCCGCGGTCGCCGCGGGATTCAGCCAGTCCGATCTGATCGAAACGATCGTCGCCGAATCGATGCTGCGCCAGCTGGCTCCCGCGGCGGCGCGGAGGGACGCGGCATGACCGATACGTCCGTAAAATTGGGTTCGATCCTGATTCTCGCCGGGCGCCGGCCGGGCGCGGTGGATGCGCTCGCCGAGGCGCATGGCGTCGCCGACAAATGCCTGGTGCCCGTCGCGGGGCGGCCGATGATCGCGCATGTCCTCGCCAGCGCCGCGCAAAGCGACGCCGCGACGATCTTCGTGTCGAGCCATCATGACGGGCTCGCCGACGATCTCGGCGATATCATTGTCGATCGCCTGGGCGACCGGCTGGTTTTTGTCGGCGCCGCCGACAATCTTGCCGATTCGGTGCTCGCGGTCGCCGAGCAGGCGGCTTTTCCGCTGCTGATCACCACCGCCGACAATTGCCTCTTGTCTCCCGACACTATTGCCGAGATCGGCGCCGAGGCCGCGCGGCTGGGCGTCGAGGCCGGGGTGGCGCTCGCGCGGCGCGAGGATGTACTCGCCGCGCATCCCGAGGGGCAGCGGCGCTTCTACGAATTTTCGGACGTCGCGGTGTCGAACTGCAACAGCTACTGGATCGGCCATCGCGGCGCGCTGAAGGCCGCGGAGGTGTTCCGCGGCGGCGGGCAGTTCGTCAAGAAACCGGTGCGCGTGATGCAGGCCTTCGGCCTCATCAACCTGCTGCGCTTTCGCTTCGGCCTCGGGCCGATCCACCATATCTTCCGCCGCATCTCGCGGCACCTGAAGGTCGATGTGGCGCCCTTGCTCGTGCGCGACGGGGCGACCGCGGTCGATGTCGACAACGAAAGGTCGCTGCGCGCGACCGAGGCGATCATGGAGAGGCGCCAGCCGCCGCAGCGGCCGGCCGCGGATTTACTGCTTGGGCTTCACGCGGGCCAACCTGATCATCGCCTTGCCGATGCCGGTCTCGTTGGCTGAGATGGTCAGGCAATTGCCCTTTAACTTGGGCTTGTCGCACAGGTCCCAGACTTCGCCGGGATAGACGGCGATGCTGCCGACCAGAAAGGCGTGCTGCAGCGAAGGCTCGTCCTTCTCTAGACGGTAGTAATCCCCGTCGAACTTCTGGCCCTCGAACAGGGTCAGCGTGCCTTCGATCGTCTTGGATTTATCCTGTGCGGCAAGCGGACTTGCAAGCAAGGGTGAGGCCGGCAGCGACGGCTGCGAGGCGGGCGAAACGGGTCATGCGGAATCTCCTTTATGGCGACTCTCATGGCGGGAAAAAAGGGACCGGCGTCAACGGGGTGACGCCGGTTCCGGTTTGGGCGTCAGTCGGCGACCCAGTTGCCGTGGAAGCCCGGCGGGACGCGGTGCGGCAGGTGGACCACCGCCTGCGGCTTGCCGGTAAAATCGTCGGCATTCAGGATGACGAGGTCGGTGGTCTCGTCGTTCATGTCGACAACGAGGCCGATCAGCCAGCCGTCATCCTCAGCGCCCGCCGCGCTGCGCGGCACGAAGACGAACTCGCCGGGATGGCGGCCGGGGCCGAAATCATGGACGTCGGTGGTCCCGGCATTCAAGTCGTGGCGGAACAGCTTCGTCTCGGCCAGCGCCCATTCGGTCGACGTGCCGTCGGGAATGGCAACACTGTAAACATAGCGATACGGCTTGGTCGTCAGCCGCTCATCGTAGCGCGGGAATTCCTGCGCATGATCGTGGATGACGGTGCGCGTCGTGGTGCCGGCGGCCGGGTCGATCGTCCAGCGCTCCATGCGCGATTTCTCGCTGTCGGGGCCGCGCTTGGAACTCGCGAACATCGTTTCGTGCGCGACGACGTCGACGATCACCTTGCCGTCTTCGGTTTCATAGGCGTTGGCGGGGTGGAAGACATAGCAGGGCTCGACCGGCACCCAGATGATCTCCTCGGCGCTGCCTTTCCTGGGGAGGAGGCCGACGCGCGCCTGATGCGCCTCGTTCCACGCGTAGGGGAAGCGATAGCCCGACAGCAGCATCTTCATCGAGAAGGTCACGGGCAGGTCGAGGACCAGCACATAATTTTCGGTGATCGCGCAGTCGTGGATCGAGGGGCCGTCTCTGACCGGAATCGCGAGTTCGCGGGTAACCTGCGCGTCCTGGTCGAGCACGACGTGCCACACCTTGTTCGGCTCGTCGCCGCGGTAGGTGATCGCGTGCATCTCGTCGGTGACGGGGTCGTGATGCGGGTGTGCGGTGTAGCCGCCTAGCAGCGTGCCGTCGAACGGGTTGTGCGCGATGGTGTCCAGTTCATAGCCGAGTTCGACGGGTTTGCCGCCCGCCTCGACGATCGCGAAGGTGCGGCCCGCCAGGCCGACGACATTGGTGTTCGGCGCGTCGTTGGTGATGTGGCGCGGACCGGGGGGCAGTTCCTCTCCCAAGGCTTCGCACGCCTCGCTGCCGCGCACCCAGCGGTTGCGGTACCAGACGGCCTTGCCGCCCTCGATGCGGATGCCGTGCACCATACCGGCGCCGGTGAACCAGTGATAGCTGGCGGGATCCGGCGCGATCGCGGGGTTGGGGCCGTTGCGCAGATAGCGACCGGTCAGCGCGGCGGGGATTTCGCCGTCGACGCGCAGTTCCTCGAGCGTGACCTCCTCGGTCATCGGCTTGTGGATGCCGGTCAGGAAGGGGTGCGCGTCGGTGGGGCGGGGGAGGCGCTTGCGGTTGAAGTCGGCGACCTTGCCGATGCCCTTGACGACGGCGCCGCGGATCAGGCTTTCTACGTTGCTGGCCATATGATTGCTCCTTAAGCGGGGGGAGAGGTTGGAACAAAGGCCGCGCCCTTTCGGGGTTGCGCGACCGACTCGGTATGTTTACAGTGACAACATGATGGCGAACAAAGATAACAGTGTCAACATAAAAAGCGACGGCGCGAAGGCGGCGGGCGCCTATCATCATGGTGACCTGCGCGCGGCGGTGATCGCTGCGGGGCTCGAACGGCTGGCGAAGGGCGACGGTGCCGAACTGGGCCTGCGCGCGCTGGCGCGCGACGTCGGGGTCAGCGCAACCGCACTTTACCGCCATTTTCCCGACAAGGAGGCGCTGCTCGACGCGCTCGCCGACGAAGGGCTGCGTCGGCTCGGCGCGCTGCAGGCGCAGGCTTGGCTGAAGGCGGGCGGCGGGGTCGCGGGGTTCAAGGCCACCGGCCTGACCTATGTCCGCTTCGCACACGACGAGTCAGCGTTGTTCCGCCTGAGTTTTACGCGCCAGATGGTCGAGCGCAAGGAAGAGAGCGACGGCGGCGAGGTCGCATACAATCTGCTGCGCGCCGGGGTCGGCGAGGCGCTGCCAGGCGTGAAAGATCCCGATGTGGCCGCGCTGCACGCGTGGGCGCTGGTCCACGGGCTTGCGATGCTGGTGCTCGACCGGCGGATCGACTGGGACGAGGCGATGGTTGAGAAGGTCGTCGGGCTGACCTTCGGCGGGCTCGCCTGACCGCGCCCGTTGATCTGGCGCGAGCGGTCGGTTCGCCGCAAGCCGGGAAATCTTAGCGCTTTATTTGCCATTTCGCGCGAGAATTGCGGACATGAAGCGGTCGCTACCCCCCACGGTCGAGACGCTGTTCTGGTCACTTTTGACGGCGCTGGGCTATTTCCTGCTCGCCAGCCTGTCCCTGTACGCGACCAAAGGCGCCGACAATATCGCCGCGGTGTGGCCGCCCAGCGGCTATTTCCTTGCGCTTTTGCTGCTGATGGCGCCGCGCGCGCGCTTGGCCTCGTTCGCCGGAATGATCGTCGCCAGCACCGCCGCGAACATGCTGAGCGGTGCACCCGCACTGCTGTCCGCGGCCTTCACCACCGCGAATACCGCCGAGGGCGCGGTCGCGCTGTGGCTGATCAACAGCCGCGAAAAGGGCGTGTTGTCGTTCATGGCGACGCGCTCGGTCGGCAATTTCTGCGTCGGCGCGATCGCGGGGAGCTTTGCCAGCGCCGGGCTCGCGACCTTGCTGACCGGCGGCGATTTCGAATTCTTCCGCTCGTGGCTGACCACCGTCGCGCTCGGCATGCTGATCGTCACCCCGCCGGTGGTGATGCTCGCGCGCCTGGCTGAATCGGGCCTGCTGCGCCACACGAACCGGTCGACGATCGTCGAATCGGTCGTGATGATGACGATCGCGGCGGGGGTGACGGCGATCTGCTTCTCGCAGGCCGAATATCCGGTGACCTTCATTCCCTGCGTCGCGGTGGTCGCGGCCTCGTATCGCCTCGGTCCGTTCGGCGCGGCGGGCAGCGTGTTCATCGTCACGATCATCGCTTCGCTGATGACCAGCCAGGGGCTCGGCCCGATCGCGCATATGGACAAGTCGCCGACGACAATCGTGCTCTTCCTGCAATTTTATCTGCTGACCCTGCTCGGCACCGCGCTGCCGCTCGCCGCGCTCCTCGTCGGGCGCCAGCGGCTCGCCAAACGGCTCGAGCAGAGCAACCGCTGGCTGCTCCAGGCCGAGGCGGCGGCACTCGTCGGCCACTGGCGCGTCGACCTCATCCGCTGGACGATCCAATGGTCGGACCAGGCCTATCGCATCCACGGGATCGAGCCGGGCACCGTGATGACGGTGCAGAGCAGCCTCGACCTCTATATGCCCGAAGATGCGACGCGCATGCGCAAGGTCCTCGAGCAGGCCGCCCTCACCGGCGCGCCGTTCGAATTTCAGGGTCGGATCATCCGCCCCGACGACGAGGTGCGCGACATTTCGTCGCACGGCTCGATCGAGTTAAGCCGCAGCGGCAAGCCGGTGGGAATCTTCGGCACGATCCAGGATGTCACCGAAACCGTCGAAAATGCGCGGATGCTGGAGGATGCGCGGAGCGTCGCCGAGGCGGCCGCGAACACCGACGCGCTGACCGGGCTGCCCAACCGCCGCCACACGCTCGCCTTCCTCGAACGCGCCTTGGTCGGCGCGCGCGAGAATGGCGCGCCGCTGGCGGTCGCGATCTTCGACATCGACCATTTCAAACGCATCAACGACGTCCACGGGCACAGCGTCGGCGACGAGGTGATCCGCCGCGTCGGGCACCGCGCCAAGGCGGTGCTGCGCGAAGAGGATATGGTCGGGCGCTTCGGCGGCGAGGAGTTCGTGTGCATCCTGCAGCGATCGAGCGCGCAGGCCGCCGAACTGGTCGCCGAACGCATCCGCCAGGCGATCGAGGGCGGCGGCCGCTCGACCGATAATGTCCCGCCCGCGACGGTCAGCATCGGCGTCGCGGTCTATGCCGACGAGGCGGGGGTCGAGGAACTGCTCCAGCGCGCCGACGAGGCGCTGTACGTCGCCAAGCGCGAGGGGCGGAACCGGCTGCGGATGGCAGCGTAAGACCGCTTTCGGGCGTTAGCTGACGTTCGCAGGGTTATGCTCTCTCCCCTTGAGGGGAGAGATACGCAGGCTTGGCAGCTTGCTGCCTAGCCGGAGTTGAGAGGGGTTTCCGACCGCCAGCGTCCAAGCACCCCTCTCCAAGCTTCGCTAGCTCCTGACGGAGCAAGCTGCGCTATCCTCTCCCCTCAAGGGGAGAGGGCTAAACGGCCGCTCCCCACCCCCAAGCCGACGCTACCGCACCTCGCGCTCCACCAGCAATTCGGTCGCCGGCTTCCGCCGCAGCGCGACGATCAGCACGCCGATCATCGCCAGCGCGCCGCCGATGCCCATGCGCAGGTCGAACGGATCGTGCGTGATCAGCACGCCGAGCCCGATCGTCCCGAGCGGCGTCATCAGCGTCAGCGGCGCGAGCAGATTGGCCTCGTAGCGCTGGATCAGGTGGTAATAGACCGAATGCGCGCCGACCGAGACGACCAGCGCGGTGAACAGGACGGCGGCCGCAAAGGGCCAGCCTGCCGCCGCCGCGGCCGTCCATTGCCCCGTCTCGACCGTCGCCGAGGCGAGGCCGAGCGCGACCACCGAGACAAAACCGACCCACGCCTGGAAGCGGAACGGAGTGACGTCGTCGACCTGCTTCATCAGCACCGCACCGGCCGCACCCGCAAAGGCCGAAGCCGCGACCAGCCACAATCCGTGCGACAGCGCAAAGCCCGGCCGCCACGTCACGATCAGCACGCCGATCAGCGTCAGCGCGATGCCGATGCCGCGTCGCCAGTGGATGCGCTCGCCGAGCATCAGCACCGACAGCAGCATCGTGAAGGGCACGCCGAGTTGCAGCACGATCGCCGCGGCGGAGGGCGAGGTGGTTTGCAGCCCCATGAAAAGCAACGCAAAACTGCCGCCGCCGAGGCAGAGCGCGATCGCGACGATGCGCCACGCCGGGCGCGGCATCGGCAGCAGCCAGGGCAGCATCACCACCGCGACCACCGCGAAGCGCATGGTGACATAGAAGAGCGGCGGAATCGCCCAGTTGCTGACGATGATCTTGCTCAGCACATTGTTGAAGGCCCAGATCAGGCACACGGCAACAAGAAGCAGGAAATCGCGGACGCGCACAATCTTCCCCGGTTGCGGACGGAGGAGGCGCCCGCGTCGCGAAGGGCGTTAGCAGATGGGGCGGTTGAGGGAAGCGGCTGTGCCGACTATTGGCGAAATTACCCGAAATCGTCCGCAGAGCCGCCCCGGAGGCGATCCTGCAAACCGAGTTGACACTGTTAATTTGTCTCGGACCCGGCTTTTTCGGGCTCACTCGACCCCGAAGCGCGTGGTCAGCTGCAGCCCGATGACCCGCGGCTCGCCGGCGTAGATCGTGTTGAACCCCAGGCTGTTGTCGAACTGCACCGCCGACACCGCATAGCGCTTGCCCGTGAGGTTGGTCGCGAAGACCGCGATCTCGCTGCCGATGCTGTCGATGGTCAGCGCCGCGCGCGCGCCGAGCAGGCCGTAGGCGGGCTGGTTCAGGCTGTCGCGGTAGATCGCCGAGCCCACCAACTGCGTCTTGCTGCGCCACGTCCAGTCGATGCTGAGCCGCAGGCTGCCGAAATCGAGCGGCGCGGCGTAAGTCGCGCCGAGGCGATAGCTGTATTTGGGGAACTGGAAGGGCTCGCCCGAGCGGTCGCCTGTGACGTCGGTGAAGTCGAGATATTTGGCGTCGTTCACGCCGACGCTGCCCGACAAGGTCAGCCCCTCGAGCGGGATCGCAGTGACTTCGAGTTCGCCGCCGCGGATGCGCGCGCGCGCGGCGTTGGTGACCAGACTGACGATCGCGCCGCCGGGCGCCGCCTGGACGATGGTGCGCTGGATGTCCTTGTAATTGGCCTGGAAGATCGCGGCATTGATGCGCAGCCGCCGATCCAGCAGGTCGAGCTTGGTGCCGACTTCATAGTCGGTGACGGTTTCGGGGGCGAAGGCCGCGAAGCTGTCGGCGGTGCCGGTGCCGCGCAGGTTCTGGCCGCCACCCTTGAAGCTGCGCGCGGTGCGGGCATAGAAGAGCAGGCCGGTGCGCGGCGTCCAGTCGACGCTCGCGAGATAGGAGTAGTCGGAGAAGCCGTCCTTGAAACGCGCCTGGCACGTGCCGCCGAGCCGCAGCGCGGGCGGGATGTTGCACACCGCACCGCCGGGGGTCGAGCGGTTGAACGAGCGCAGTTCCTTGCTCTCCTCGGTCCAGCGCAGGCCGCCGGTGAAGCGGAGCGTGTCCGTCAGGTCATAGTTGAACTGGCCGAACACCGCCCAGCTGCTGTTCTTGACGAAACCGTCGGTGAAATTGGGGTTCGCCGGGTTGATGGTGCCGAGCGCGGTGGCGCGCGAGGTGTCGCGGCCGGTTTCCTCGTTGAAATAGGCGCCGACGATCCAGTCGAGTCGCGTCCCGTCGCCCGCGAACTGGAATTCCTGGCTGAGGTTCTTCGCACGGCTCGCGAGGCTCGCTTCGAGCAGCGTGTAGGGCGATGAGTCGAGGTCGACGTCGAGCGAGCGCTTCAGCCAGCGCGCCGCCGAGATCGAGCGGAAGGACAAGGTTGGCGTCAACTCGACCGCCAGGTTCGAGCTGACGCCATAGGTGCGCGCATAGGTGCCTTGCAGGCCCGTCGCGTCATTGTCGTAAAAGCCGCGCCGGTCGATCAGGCTGGCGAACAGCGCCTGTGCCTGCGCCAGTGCGGCGCCGATCGCCGCGCCGTTGGCGACGGGATCGGCGAGCAGCGCGGGGTTGAGGATGCCTTGGCTGATCGCGATGTCGATCAGCGCGGGGGCGGGGTTGGGGGTGCCCGGCGCGGGGCTGGGGAAGGGGCTGACGAAGGCGAGCTTACTGACCGGCGCATCGCCCTTGGTGCGGGTGTAATCGGCCGAGATCGCCCAGTTGACGTTCTCGGTCTCGAACAATGTGTTGGCGCGAAAGGCGATCTGCTCGCGCCCCCCGATCCCGTCGCCGAGCCCGTTGACCCCGAGCGAACCATTGTCGAGCCAGCGGCCCATCAGCCGCACGCCCAGCTTGTCGGTCATCAGCGGCAGGTTGAGCACCGCGCCGACGTCGTAGCGGTCGTGTGTCGCGCCGCTCGCCTGGACATAACCGCCGAAGCCGCTCAAATCGGGCTGGCGCGTGGTGATGTTGATCGCGCCGCCGGTGGTGTTCTTGCCGAACAACGTGCCCTGCGGCCCGCGCAGCACCTCGACGCGCTCGGTGTCGAACAGCGCGGTCTCGAGGTTCGACGAACGGATATAGTTCACGCCGTCAACATAGACGCCGATGGGGGATTCGATCGTCAGGATCGAATCCTGCTGCGACTGGCCGCGGATAGTGAGCAGCACGCCGGTGGGGTCGGCGCTGGAGGTCTGGACAAAGAAATTCGGGGTCTGCTTCGCGATGTCGGCGATGCCCTCGACATTGGCGTCGCTGAGTTGCTGCGAACCGAAAGCGGTGATCGCCACGGGGATGGTCTGCGCGGCCTCGCTGGTGCGGCGCGCGGTGACGACGATGTCCTCGATACCGCCCTGCGCCGCTTCGGTCTCGGCGGGGGCAGGGGCCTCCTGCGCCAGCGCTCCGGTGGTGATCGTCAGGCTGGCACCCGCCAGCAGCCAGGACAGTCGGCGTGCTTTCATTTCTCTCTCCCTCCGCCCCGCGCCACCGGCTTGTGCCGGTCTGTAATCCACGAGACAATGTCGCCCACTTATCACACTAAGTGAGACAAGCGCAAGCATTTGCCTCAAAGGGTGCGATATGTTAGCCGCATCGTCTCATGAAGGAGGCGAAGATCGCGACAATCGGCTCAATTGCGCGGCCCGCGGGGCAGGATGCGGCGAAGTCGGCGGTGCTCGACGCGACGATCGAAGTCGTCACGCGCGTTGGCTTTCACGACACCACGATCGATCATGTGGTGCGCGAATCGGGGGTGTCGCGCGCGACGCTCTATCGCTGGTTCGGCAATCGCGACGGGCTGATGCTCGCGCTGCTCCAGCATATGTCGGGCCCCTATCTGGAGCGCTGCGCGCAGATTGCGGTCGGGCTGGGGCCGATCGAGGACCGGCTGGAACAGGTGATCGCGGGCGGGGTCGAGAGCATCTGCAACACACCCTGGATCCACAAGGTCGCGAAGGACGGGCTGCTCCACGACGATTTCTCGATCTTCCTCGCCGCGCACCGGTCGATCACCGGGGCGGTGGTCGCCCAGATGCTGGGCGGCGCGATGGCGTCGGGCGCGTGGACGCCGCCCGACGACCTCGACCGGCTGACCGAATGGCTGCTCCACCAGATGCTCGTGCTCGGCGGCGAGGATTATGACGATTCCGCCGAGATCCGGCGCCGCGTCGCCATTTATGTGATGCCGGTGCTCGACCTGCCCGGTGCGCGGCGCGGGGAGGGCGATCTCGCCGCGCGCCTCGACCGCATCGAACGCAAAATCGACGGGCTCGGCGGCTTCGCCTGACCGCTCAACCGTCGGCGCTTGCCCGCGCGATGGCTTCGATCTCGATCCGGAAACCGAAATGGAGCGGCCCCGTGGGCACCACGCTCCGCGCCGGCCGCGCCGCGCCGAAGAAGGCGCCATAGACCGTATCGAGATCGTCCCAGTCGGCGATGTCGCTGAGATAGACGGTCGTCTTGACCACCTGATCGAGCCCGGCGCCCGCCTGGTCGAGCACGGCCTTCAGATTTTGCAACGTCTGCTCGGCCTGCTCCCGGAACGACGCTGCCGCCAGCGACGTATCGCGGCCGGGGCGCAACGGCAACTGCCCCGACACGAAGATCAGCCCGCCGCCGCGCGCAAAAGGCGAATAATGCGGTCCGCCGCTGTTGCCGGTCATGTCGTCCTTCTCCGGACCTAGCGCCCGATCGCCGCGAGCATCGCCTCGATGCTGGTGAATTTCTCGCGCGGGTTGCCGTCGAGCGCGGCGGCGACTTCGGCCGCCTCGATCTTGCGCCAGTCGCGGAAAGTCACGGGCACGATGCCCCGGGTCGCGAGCAGGCTGTCGAGCCCCGCGCGCCCCGCCTTGCCGGCGCCGCGTCCGATATCGGCGAGCAGCATCTCGGCGATGCGCGCGCCATCGGGCTTGTTGGTGCCGATCGTCCCCGACGGCCCGCGCCGCGCCCAGCCGACCGCGTATAGCCCGGGCAGGATGCGCCCCTCGTCGCTCGCGAAACGCCCGCGGCCATGCTCGTAGGGCACGCCCGGGATCGGTGGGGTCTGGTATCCGATGCAGCTGATCACCAGCCCGGCATCGACCGCATAGGTCTCGCCCGTACCGTGGCTCCTGAGCTCGCTGTCGAGCGTGGTGCGCTCGACGATCACGCGCTGGACCCGCCCGTCGCCCTCGATCGCGATGGGCATCGCGAAGAAGTCGAAATCGATCGTCACCGGCTTGGCGACGGGATTGGCGGCAAAGCTGCGGAGGTGCGTCACCGACTTGCGCATGCCCGGTTCGAGCATCGCATCGTCGCCCGCGTCGGGCAGGTCGGCGGGGTCGACGCGCGGGCTCGCGCGCTCGAGATGGCCAAGTTCGCCGAGCTCCTTGGGCGTCATCGCGATTTGGTGCGGGCCGCGGCGACCGAGGATGTGGATCTCGCGCACCGCGCTTTGTGCCAGCGCGTCGCGCGCGTGCGCGACGATGTCGCTGCCCGCGAACTCGGCGGGGGTCTTCGCCAGGATGCGCGCGACGTCGAGCGCGACATTGCCGTTGCCGATCACCACCACGCCCGCGCTGTCGAGCGGCGGACCCAGCCGCGCGAAATCGGGATGGCCGTTGTACCAGCCGACGAAGGCGGCGCTGCCGATCACCCCTGCGCGGTCGGCGCCGGGAATCGCGAGCGGCCGGTCGTTGGGCGCGCCCGTCGCGAGCACGACCGCGTCGTACAGCTCGACCAGCTCGTCGATCGTCACGTCGGTGCCGACCGAGACATGGCCGACGAAGCGGACGTTATCGGTGAGCGCGACGCCCTCATAGCGGCGCGACACCGCCTTGATCGACTGGTGGTCGGGGGCGACGCCGGTGCGGATCAGGCCATAGGGGACGGGCAGGCGGTCGATGACGTCGACGGCGATATCCTCGGCCTTTTGCAATGTTTCGGCGGTGTAATAGCCCGCGGGACCCGACCCGACGATCGCGACATGACGCATTCAGCCCACTCCTTCGGGATGTCCGCGCGGGGCGCGGCCCCCTGTCTGTTATGGCGGCGATGCTAGCGGCGAAAACCGGCAGGGCAAGGGGAAGCGACCGCCGCGCCGCAGCAGCCTTGACAGCGCGCCCGGGGAATCATAATGCGCCCGCCTCATTGCCCCGTCGTCTAATGGTAAGACTACGGATTCTGATTCCGTCTATTGAGGTTCGAATCCTCACGGGGCATCCATTTCCTGACATTGCGACCTTCCCACGGCCCCCTCCGTTTGCGACCGGTCGTGCCTTTCGTGCGAGTTGTCGCGGAACTCTTGTCAATTAATATGGTTGAGTTATTAGTGGCGCATGTCGGGACGTTACGATTCGACCGATCCATCCGTCATTCGGCAAGAGAGGATCGCACCATGGCCACCCAGCCCCAGACCCCCGATATCTTCGAACAGGCCCGCACGCTGGGCATCGCCATTTCGCCCTCGACCCCGACGCTGGGTGCCGAGATTTCGGGGCTCGATCTCGACCGCGCGCTGACCGATGCCGAGGCCGAGCTGCTGCGCGCGGCCTGGTTGCGCTTCAAGGTGATCTTCTTTCGCGATCAGGACATCAGCCACGAAAGCCATTTCCGCTTGGGTGAGCTGTTCGGCGAGCTCGAGGGCCATCCCGTGATCCCGCATGTCGAAGGCTATCCCGAGATATTGCGCATCGAGGGGGTCGAGGGGGTGCAGCTGACCGCCGAGACGCTCGCGCCGTTCCAGGCGTATAACAAGTGGCACACCGACGTGACCTTCCGGCAGAGGCCGTCGATCGCCTCGATCCTGCGCGCGCGCGTGCTGCCGCCGCTCGGCGGCGACACGATGTGGGCCGACACCGCCGCGGCTTATGCGGGGCTGCCGCAGCCGGTGAAGGATCGCATCGAGGGGCTCGAGGCCGAGCATGATATCGTGCGCAGCTTCGGCGGCCGCGTGTCGGAAGAGAAACGCGCCCAGCTCGCGCGCGACTTCCGGCCGGTGCGCCACCCCGTGGTCCGCACCCACCCCGAAACGGGCGAGAAGATCCTCTACGTCAACTACACCTTCACCAGCCGCATCGTCGATATCCCGGAAGAGGAGAGCGACAGCCTGCTCCGCCTGCTGTTCGACCGGATCAAGGTGCCCGAATATCAAGTGCGTTTCCGCTGGACCCCCAATGCGATCGGCATCTGGGACAATCGCTCGACCCAGCATTATGCCGTCGGCGACTATTGGCCCGAATATCGCGCGCTCGAACGGGTGACCGTGTCGGGCGATGTGGTGACGCGGTGAAGTTCGACGGCACCATGTTGCAGGGTCCGCGCCCGCGCTTTCGCACCGCCACGCGCGTCGCCATCGTCGGCGCGGGCTTTTCGGGCACCTTGCTCGCGATCAACCTGCTCGAACAGGAGGATGTCGAGGTCTTGCTGATCGAGCGCGACCGGCGACGCATGGGCGCCGGGGTCGCGTACAGCAGCTTCGACCAGGGCCATTTGCTCAACGTCCGCGCCGGAAACATGAGCGCCTTTCCCGATCGCCCCGGCCATTTCTGCGACTGGCTCGCCGCGCGCGGGCTTGGCTGCGACAAGGCGTTCGTCAGCCGCGCGACCTATGGCCAATATCTGCGCGAAACGCTGGCACAGGCGATGGAGAAATATGGCCGCCGCCTGCAACTGATCGACGACGAGGTGCTCGATATCGAGGAGCGCGGCGGCAAGGTCACGCTCGGGCTCGTCAACGGCGGGCTGGTCGAGGCGGACAAGGCGGTGCTCGCGATCGGCAATCTGCCGCCGCACGACCATCCCGCGATCGCCGGGGCGGGGCTGACCCCCTGGCGCTATGTCGGCGACCCTTGGGTCAGCCCGCTCGCCGAGGGGCTGCGGAAACATCAGACGGTGCTCGTCGTCGGCACCGGGCTCACCGCGATCGACGTCATCCTGCGCCTGACTGCGAACGGCTTCGACGGCAAGATCGTGGCAATGTCGCGCCGCGGCCTCCGCCCGCACCGCCATGTCGACGGGCTCGCGCCGGTGCGCCCGGTGCTGGCCAAGCCCGCGCCCGAGCTGTCCGAACTGGTGCGTTGGGCGCGCGAGGAAGCGAAGGCGGGCGACTGGCGGCTCGCGGTCGATTCGGTGCGCCCGATCACCCAGATGATGTGGGCCTCGGCCGATGCCGACAAGCGTGCGCGCTTCCTGCGCCACCTGCGCCCCTTCTGGGACGTTCACCGCCACCGCCTCGCGCCGGAGGTTGCCGACCGCATCGACGGCCTGATCCGCAGCCGTCAGCTCGTCTTTCGCGCGGGCAAGATCGACGATGTCGTCAGCGAGCCCGACAGCGTCGCGGTCCACTGGCGCCCGCGCGGCGAGGCGCGGTCGCAGCGGCTCGACGTCGCGCGGATCGTCAACTGCACCGGGCCGCAGGGCGACCTGCTCCGCGCGACCGACCCGCTCGTCCGCCGCCTGCTCAAACAGGGGCTGATCCGCCCCGACGCGCTGCGCCTCGGGCTCGACATTGACCGCGACGGCCATGTGATGAACCGCGAGGGGCGCCCCGCCGAACATATCCTCGCGATCGGGCCGATGACGCGCGGCGACCTGTGGGAGGTCGTCGCGGTCCCCGACATCCGCACCCAGGTCAGCGCCCTCGCGCGGCGGCTGGTCAATGCGCATTGGACGGGCGGCGAGGGGCTGTAGCCACCCTCTGGACTTTTCTGGGCGGTCTATTATATACCGACCGTTATGGAACAGGATGTCATCTCCGCCCCAGCCGCGGCCCCCAAGGGCCGCCCGCGCGAATTCTGCGTCGACCAGGCGCTCGCCGAGGCGCTGCACGTCTTCTGGGCAAAGGGCTATGACGGCGCGTCGATGACCGACCTGACCGAGGCGATGGGCATCACCAAACCCAGCCTCTACGCCGCCTTCGGCAACAAGGAAGCCTTGTTCCACAAGGCGTTGGACTTGTACGAGCGGGAAAAGCTCGAATATGGCCGCGCCGCGCTCGAACAGCCGACCGCGCGCAAGGTCGCCGAATATTATCTGCGCGGGGCGATTGAAATCCATGGCGGCACCAGCGACCCCAAGGGGTGCATGGGGCTGATCTCGTCGCTCGCGTGCAGCCCCGAGGCCGAGTCGATCAAGGCCGACGTCGTGCGCCGCCGCGCCTCGTCGCAGCGCCTGCTCGTCGAGCGCTTCGAGCGCGCCAAGGCCGAGGGCGACATCCCCGCGCATGTCGATGCCGAGGGGCTGACCAGCGTGCTCTACGCCTTGCTCCAGGGCATCACCGTCCAGGCCGGGGCCGGGGCCACTCATGCGGAGCTCGAGCGGCTGGTCGACACCAGCATGACATTGTGGCCCAGCCCCTGAAAGCTGAGCTGAACGCCCGATTAAAAATATTTCGTACCGGGCGGTATATAACTATTGACCGGCGCTGATGCAGGTTATATATACCGAACAGTACAGAAGGTGGCTGGACGGTTCGACCGGCTGCGAGGACGCGAAGGGAACGCCGATGCGCATACGGACATGTAGAACCGCCTAGGGACCACCCGGGCAAAATACTGCAAATTTTCGCGACAGGCGACGGACCCCGTTTTCATGCGGCGGACGAACCCTTTCGCTCATCCAGAATCTCCCCTCGCCGGGCGCAAGCGTCCCGGGGCCTGAGCCCCCTTGTGCCCGGCACCCCCATCCAAGGAGGAACCGCCATGGCCTATCTTGCCGTCAACGAAGCGCTCGACTTCGCGCCCATCCCTTCTCGGGCCTCGCTCTCCCGGGTCGCCGCCCTTGCCCCCGTGGCGGCCCCCGCGGCGCCGAAAGCCAAACCCGCTGGCTTTTCGGCGCTCGAATGGTCGGTCGTAATGCTCGCGCGTCACGACCGGCCATCATCGCTCCGCGAACCCGGCCGCGTCGGCAAGCTGCTCGGCGCGATCTTCGGCGACAGCTACAACCGCCGCCTCGCCGACCCGCGGCTCGAAGCGCTGCGCCGCATGGCGGTGCTGACCTGGCACCATGGCTATGCCGTGACCTCGGGCCAGATCGGCGATTTCCTCGCCGCCGGCTTTACCACCGACCATTATGACCTGCTCGGCCGCCGCGTCGCCGAAGTGCTCAGCAGCCGCCTCTTCCGAAAGTAAGACCCATGAACATGCTCTCCCCCTTCGACCGCGCGAAAGCGCGGGAAGTCGAACTCGCCCCCGGAACCGCCACGCCTGCCAAGACCCCGAGCCGCTGGCGTCGCCGGGCGCTGATCGGCCTGCCGATCGCGCTCGTCGTCGCGGGCGGCTATGTGCTCTCGACGCGCGACAATGCCGCGGTCGCCGCGCCGCCGCTGCCGGTCGTCACCGTCGCCGCGCCGCTGGTGCGCGAGATCACCGAATGGGACGATTATGTCGGCCGCTTCGAGGCGAGCCGCGCGGTCGAGGTGCGCCCGCGCGTCTCGGGCCAGCTCGTCGGCGTGCATTTCACCGACGGCCAGATCGTCCGCAAGGGGCAATTGCTCTTCACGATCGACGCGCGTCCGTTCAACGCCGCGCTCGCCGAGGCGCGCGCCGACGCCGCGAGCGCGCGCAGCGACCTCGAACTCGCGCGCGTCAACCTCGCGCGCGCCAACCGGCTGATCGCCGACGAAGCGGTGTCGCAGAGCGACCTCGACCAGCTCAATGCCCGCGTCCGCGCCGCCTCGGCGGCGCTCGCGGCGGCCGACGCCCGCGTCCGCTCGCGCTCGCTCGACGTCGAATTCACCCAGGTGCGCGCGCCGATCGGCGGCCGCATCTCCGACCGCCGCGTCGACTCGGGCAACCTCGTCGCGGCGGGCGAGGGGGCAGGCGGCAGCCTGCTGACGACGATCAACGCGCTCGACCCGATCTATTTCAACTTCGACAGCTCGGAGGCCTTGTTCCTGAAGGCGCAGCGCGAGCGCCAGGCCGGCGGCGCCGCGGCGCAGCAGGTCGAGATCCGCCTGCAGGACGAAAGCGACTATCGCTGGAAGGGCCGCGTCGATTTCTCCGACAATGCGATCAACGCCAATTCGGGCACGCTGCGCGTCCGCGCGGTGATCGACAATCCCGGCAATTTCCTGACCCCCGGCATGTTCGGCAATATGCGCCTCGCGCAGGGCGGCACGGTGTCGGCGCTGCTCGTCCCCGACGCCGCGGTGCGCACCGACCAGGCGCGCAAGCAGCTGTTCGTCGTCGGCAAGGACGGCACGGTCGCCGCGCGCCCGGTCGAGACCGGTCCGCTCGTCGCCGGTCTCCGCGTCATCCGCTCGGGGCTGAAAGCCGGCGACCGAGTGGTCGTCCAGGGCATCCAGTTCGCCCAGCCGGGCGCCAAGGTGACCGCCAAGCCAACGACCATCCAGCCCAAGGCCGCGCCCGCCGCGCCGGTGGGGGCGAGCCAGCCGCCCGCCGCGTCGCAGGCGACGCTCACGCCCTAATCCGCGACCCGCGCCGGAGTCCTCTCCGGCGCGGCCTCGCCCACTCCGATCAAACCATCTTGCCGGCCCCCACCCGGGCCGAGGAGGCTCGCCATGCGTCTCAGCCATTTCTTCATTCGCCGCCCGATCTTCGCGGGCGTGATCGCGATCATCATCACGATCGTCGGCGCCTTCGCCTATTTCGGGCTGCCGGTGTCGCAATTCCCCGCGGTGGTCCCGCCGACGGTGACGGTCAGCGCCAATTACCCCGGCGCCTCGGCCGAGACCGTCGCCGACACCGTCGCCGCGCCGATCGAGCAGCAGATCAACGGCGTCGACAATATGCTCTACCAGTCGTCGCAATCGACCGGCGACGGGCGGGTGACGATCACCGTCACCTTCAAGCTCGGCACCGACCTCGATACCGCGCAGGTGCTCGTGCAGAACCGCGTCGCGCTTGCCGAACCAAGCCTGCCCGAGGAAGTGCGGCGGCAGGGCGTCGTCGTGCGCAAGACCTCGCCCTCGTGGCTGATGGCGGTCAACGTCCTCTCGCCCGACGGCTCGCTCGATCGCAGCTATGTCTCCAACTATGCGCTGACCCAGCTCAAGGACCGCTTGACCCGCGTCGACGGCATCGGCGACGTCCAGGTCTTCGGCGCGCGCGACTATGCGATGCGCGTGTGGATCGACCCCGGCCGCGCTGCCGCGCTCAATCTCACCGCGGGCGACATCGTCACCGCGCTGCGCGAACAGAATGTCCAGGTCGCCGCCGGTACCGTCGGCCAGCCGCCCTTCGACACCGGCGCCGCGCACCAGCTCAGCGTCGAAACGCAGGGCCGTTTCAAGACCGCGGGCGAATTCGCGAACATCATCGTGCGCACCGCGCCCGACGGCGCGATCACGCGGCTGAGCGACGTCGCGCGCGTCGAACTGGGGGCCGAGGATTATGGCGTCAACGCCTATCTCTCGGGCCAGGATTCGATCATCATGGGTATCACCCAGCGCCCGGGCACCAACGCGCTCGCCGCCGCCGAGGGGATCAAGGCGCAGCTCGCCGAGGCGTCGAAGAGCTTCCCCAAGGGCCTCGAATACAAGATCATCTGGAACCCGACCGAATTCATCAGCGAATCGATGGCGGCGGTGCAGGCGACCCTGATCGAGGCGATGCTGCTCGTCGTCCTCGTGATCCTCGTCTTCCTGCAGAGCTGGCGCGCCGCGATCATCCCGATCATCGCCATTCCCGTGTCGCTGATCGGCACCTTCGCGGTGCTCGCCGCGCTCGGTTACTCGCTCAACACGCTGTCGATGTTCGGGCTGGTGCTCGCGATCGGCATCGTCGTCGACGACGCGATCGTTGTGGTCGAGAATGTCGAGCGCAATATGGAGCACGGCCTGTCCCCACGCGAAGCCGCGCACACCTCGATGGACGAGGTGTCGGGCGCGCTCGTCGCGATCGTGCTCGTGCTCTGCGCGGTGTTCGTGCCGACGACCTTCCTCACCGGCATCACCGGCGAATTCTACCGTCAGTTTGCGGTGACGATCGCCACCGCCACCGTGATCTCGCTCATCCTCTCGCTCACCCTGTCGCCCGCGCTCGCCGCGATGCTCCTCCGCCCGCGCGCCATCGAGGCGCCCGCGTCGGGATGGCGCCGCTACGCCTGGCAGGCGGGCGACAAGTTCAACCGCAGCTTCGACCGGCTGAGCGACTGGTACGCCGATACGGCGCGGCGCATCGTCGCCGCGCCGCGCAAGGCGCTCGCTACCTATGGCGGGCTGATCGCCGCGACCGCCGCGATCTTCTGGGCCACCCCCGCGGGCTTCGTCCCCGCGCAGGACCAGGGCTATGCGCTCGCCGCGGTCCAGCTCCCCCCGGGCAGCTCGATCCAGCAGACCGACGCGGTGCTCAAGAAGGTGGTGAAGAAGCTGCTCGAGGTGCCCGGCACCGAGGCGGCGGTGATGTTCGCGGGCTTCGACGGCGCCTCGGGCACCCAGGCGTCGAACGCCGGCGCCGCCTATGTCACCTTCAAGCCCTTCGCCGAGCGCGCGGGCACCGACCGCACCGAGGCGAATATCGAGAATGACATGCGCGCGGCGCTCGCCGACGTGAACGACGCCTTCGTCTTCGTCATCCCGCCGCCGGTCATCCAGGGCATCGGCAACGGCGGCGGTTACCGCATGATCGTGCAGGACCGCAGCGACGCCGGTTATCAGGCGCTCGAACAGGCGGGCGGCCAGCTGATCGGCGCCGCGCACCAGCAGCGCCAGCTCGCCAACGTCTTCACCCTCTACAACACCGCGACGCCGCGCGTATATGCCGACATCGACCGCGCCAAGTCCGACATGCTCGGGGTGCCGCCGGCGCGCGTGTTCGAGGCGCTGCAGGTCTATCTCGGCTCGGCCTATGTCAACGACTTCAACCTGCTCGGGCGCACCTTCCGCGTCACCGCGCAGGCCGATGCAGCGGCGCGCGACGATCCGGCGGACATCGCGCAGCTGAAGACGCGCTCGAACAGTGGCGAGATGGTGCCACTCGGCGCGGTCGCGACCTTCAGCGACCGGACCGGCCCCTATCGCGTCACCCGCTACAACCTCTTCCCCGCGGTCGAGGTCGATGGCGAGACCGCGCCGGGCTATTCGACCGGCCAGGCTATTTCGGTGATGGACAAGGTTGCCGAGGATCTGCCCGCGGGCTTCGCGGCCGAATGGACCGACCTCGCCTTCCAGCAGAAGGCGGCGGGCAATGTCGCCGCGCTGATCTTCGCGCTGTCGGTGGTGTTCGTCTTCCTCGTCCTCGCCGCGCAGTTCGAAAGCCTGACGCTGCCGCTCGCGATCATCCTGATCGTGCCGATGACCCTGCTCGCCGCGATGGCGGGGGTGAACGTCAGGGGTCTCGATAACAATATCCTGACCCAGATCGGCCTCATCGTGCTCATCGCGCTCGCCGCGAAAAATGCGATCCTGATCGTCGAATTCGCCAAGCAGGCCGAGGAACGCGGCGCGAGCATCGTCGAGGCGGCGGTGGCGGCGGCACGGGCGCGGCTTCGCCCGATCCTGATGACCAGCTTCGCCTTCATCCTCGGCGTCGCGCCGCTCGTCTGGGCTTCGGGCCCGGGCTACGAGCTGCGCCAGGCGCTCGGCACCGCGGTCTTCTACGGAATGATCGGGGTCACCTTCTTCGGGCTCGTCTACACGCCCAGCTTCTATGTCGTCTGCCGCACGCTCGGCGACCGCCTCGCCGCTCGCCGCGGCCGCGGTAGCGCCGCCGATCCCGTGCTGCAGCCCGCCGAATAAGGAGAAAGCCCATGCGCAATTTTCTCATCGCCACCGTGTCCGCGTTCACGCTCGCAGCGTGCGCGGTCGGGCCGGACTTCGCCACACCCTCCTCCCCCGTGACGGCGTCCGGCCCCTTCCTCTCGACGAAAGCCGGGGTCACCACCGCCGCGCCCGCCGACGCCAATTGGTGGCGGCTCTATGACGACCCGGTGCTCGACGGGCTCGTCGCCGACGCGCTCGCCGCCAACACCGACGTCCGCGTCGCGGTGGCGCGCATCGCCAAGGCGCGCGCCGCCCTGCGCGAAGTCCGCGGCGACCGGCTACCGAGCACCAACCTCAGCGCCGGCGCCAACTACGGCCGCGTCAGCGAAGGGCAGGTGCCCGCGGGCGCCGACCGCGAGGGGTGGCAGGTCGATGCCGGGCTCACCGTCGGTTACGAGGTCGACCTCTTCGGCCGCGTCGGCCGCGGGGTCGAGGCCGCGCGCGGCGACCTCGCCGCCGCCGAGGCCGATGCCGATGCGGTGCGCGTGACGATCGTCGCCGAAACCGCGCGCGCCTATGCCGATGCGGCTTCGTCGGCCGAACGGCTCGCGGTCGCCGAGAAGATCGTCGCGCTGCTCGACCAGTCGGTGAAGCTCACCGCGCGCCGCGCCGAGGTCGGGCTGACCACCCGCCTCGACACCGCGCGCGTCGCGGCTTTGCGCAACCAGCGTGCCGCCGACATCCCCGCGATCGCCGCCGAGCGCGACGCCGCGCTCTTCCGCCTCGCGACGCTCACCGGGCGCACCCCCGCCGACCTGCCGCCGATCGCCGCCGCGCGCACCACGACCTTGCGCCTCGACCAGCCGATCCCGGTCGGCGACGGCGCCGCCCTTCTCGCACGCCGCCCCGACGTCGCCGCCGCCGAGCGCCGCCTCGCCGCCGCGACCGCGCGCATCGGTGTCGCGACCGCCGACCTCTATCCGAAGGTCACGCTCGGCGCCTCGGTCGGTCAGACCAGCAGCGGCCTCGGCGACCTGTTCGGCGGCGGCCCGCTGCGCTGGCTGCTCGGCCCGCTGATCAGCTGGAACTTCCTCAACCAGGAAGCGACGCGCGCGCGCATCGAGGGGGCCGAGGCCGATACCCAGGCCGCGCTCGCGACCTTCGACGGCACCGTGCTCCGCGCGCTCGAGGAGACCGAGACTGCGCTCTCGGGCTACGCCCACATGCTCGACCGGCGCACCGCGCTGCAATCGGCGCGCGACGAAGCGCAGGTCGCGGTCCGCATCACCCGCGCCCAGCAGCGCGAAGGCGCGATCGACGGCCTCGCCGCGCTCGACGCCGAGCGCACCTTCGCCGAAGCCGAGGGCGCGCTGGCGCTGGCCGACGCCCGCATCGCCGACGCGCAGGTCGACCTGTTCCGCGCGCTGGGCGGGCGGTGGGATAGCTGAAAAAGCCCTCCCCTTCAGGGGAGGGCAACGAGACTTGGCAGCTTGCTGCCTAGTCGCAGCGGGTGGGGGCCAGCGGCGTTACGCTACGCTGCGGACCCCCACCCCAACCCCACCCCTGAAGGGGAGGGGCTTCTAAAAAAATTTGCGCCCCGCATCCAAACCTCATCCCCGCACCGTCTACTCCCTGACCGGCCCATACCGCCGGTCCTTGCGGCGGCCTCGATGCGGGCCGTCGGCGGGCAGCCGCTCTCCCCGGGGCGCCCCGCCAGACCGGCCTTGCCCGCGGCCGCCGCCTGTGGTTTCACCATGCCCCCGGGGCATGCAGGGAGGGTAAACTATGTTCCAGATTTTGGCCGCAACGCAGGCCGCCGCCACTGCCGCCGCCCCGCCGGCCGCCGCGCCCGCCGCCGCGGTCGCCGTCCCGGTCACCGTGCCCGCGCAGGCGATGCCTGCACAGGTGATCAGCCCCGCCGACGTCGCCGCCTATATCGACCCGCGCGATATCGCGGCCTATCTGCCGGCGCCGCCGCCGACCACCGAATTCGTTGCGGTCAGCGACAGCTTCTTCCGTCTGATGGAAAACATCACGATGGTGGCGCTGTTCGTCGTCGGCTTTTTCCTCGTCTCGCGGCTGATCCACGCGTGGATGATGCACCGCTCGATCCGCCGCGCGCTCGAGGCGAAATCGGACGCGGTCGCCCCGCTGATCGAAAAGCTCAACAAGCCCTATGAACATCTCGGCCCGTGGAAGGCCAGCAGCAGCACCGCGAACACCGCCAGCAACGAGGACCGCAACGGGCTCGTGCTGCTCGCGATCGGCCTCGCCATGGCGGGTTTCGGGCTGATCCAGGGCGACGGACAGACGATCCGCGAGGCCGGCGGCGCCGCGCTCTTCCCCGCCTTCGTCGGCATCGCGCTGCTGGTCCGCCGCCGCCTCGCGCGCGCGGCCGCCGCCGAGGACCGCGCTGCGGACCTCGGATGAAAGCGTGGCCGATGAGGATTTTGCCCTCAACCAGCGCGTTGCCGGGGGAGATCGCGCCGCTTTCCAGCTCCTCGTGCTTCGGCACGAGGGGCGTCTGCGCGCCTTCCTTGCGCGCGCCGCGGGCAGCGAGGCCGACGGCGACGACCTGGCGCAGGAGGCCTTCGTGCGCGCCTGGCGCCGCGCGGGCGATTATCGCGGGCAGGGAAGCTATGCCGCCTGGGTCATGGGGATCGGCTGGCGCCTCTTCCTCGACCAGCGCCGCACCGCGAAACGCCGCGAAGGTCTGGCCGCGCAGGACGAGGATGCCGTCACCAGCAGCAACCCGCACGGCGCGATCGACGCCGCGATCGACGCCGACCGCCTCCTTGCTGGACTGTCGGCAAATGAACGCGCCGCCCTCACCCTCTGCTTCGGCCATGGCTGGTCGCACGGCGAGGCCGCCGAGATCATGGGCGTGCCGCTCGGCACGCTCAAATCTTTGGTCTTGCGCGGCCGCGCCAAGGCGCAGAGACTGATCGAGGAAGGAGCCGCGGCATGACCGGACCCGACGACAGCGCGATGGACGCGATGCTGAGCGCGATGCTGGCGCCGCCGACGCGCGCCGGCGACCGCGCCTTCGCGGTGCAGGTCGACCGGGCGATCGACGCGCAGGCGGCCTACGCCCGCGCGCGATCGCGCTTCTGGTCCAGCTTCGCCTTCGAGGCGCTCGCCGTCGCGGCTTTGCTCGCGGGGCTGTGGCTCCTCTCGGGCACGCCGTTGCTCGCGCCGCTCGCCGGCCCCGCGCAATGGGGCTTCGCGCCGCCGCTGCTGCTCGTGCTGCTGCTGTGGTTCGGCGGCACGCAAAGGCTGCGCAGCGCCTGATCCGCCCAAAAGGAAGCCCGCCGGTTTCCCGGCGGGCTTCAAACGAACAGGATGGTCCCGGCGGGGCCATCCTGTCCTTGGGTCGCCCCCATGAAATGACCGATTTGACCGCGGCCCGCGCTACCCATATGGGTAGCAGGCGAAGTTTTTTGTCGCCCGCGATTACATATTGATCAGGCGCGTTTTTCCGCCGCTCCCTCCCACCGATCTTCCTGCCGGGGATATCGATGCCGAACGAAGTGCTTTCGCCCTTTCCACCCGGTCACAATGCGGTGGCCGAATGGGAAGTCCTCAATGGGCTGATCGGCGAAATCTATGATTCGGTGCTGCACCCCGAACATTGGAACGACACGCTCGCGCATATTACCAACACGCTCTGCCCGCTCGGCTGGGACGCCGCCTTCCTGCTGTGGGAAAGCGGCAACCCGCCCGCCGCGCGCTTCGTCGCCGCGACGGGGCTCGCCGCCGGGGTGCAGGAGATCTACGCCGCGGTCTATGCCGGCCGCCACGAATGGTCGCGCAAGATGATGCGCTATGCCAGCGGCAGCGTCGTCGACAGCAACGACATCATGACCCGCGAGGCCTTTGCCGAGACCGAATTTTCGCGCAATTTCCTCGCGCCCTGGGGCATCGACCGGCTCGTCGGCGTGCTGCTCGACCGGCGCGGGGGCGAGCATCTGGGGCTGATGATCCCCGGCCCCGGCGACCGCGACATCGAGAAACTGAAGCGCGGCATGCGCACGCTCGCCCCGCATATCCAGCGCGCGATGCGGATCAGCGACCGGGTGGCAACGCTCGAACTCGCCGCGGGCGCCGCGCGCGCCGCCGCCGACGTCGCGCCCTTCGCGATCTTCAGCCTCGACGACCAGCTCAACATCCTCGCCGCCAACAGCCGCGCGGAGCAATATGAGCGCGCGGGTTTCGTCCGGCTCGAGGGCGGCCGCTTTGCCTTCACCCATGCCGCCAGCCAGAAGCTCCTGCTCGACCTGCTGCGCAACCCTAACCCCGCGGGGCTCGCTTTCCAGACGTTGGGAAAGGGGGGCAAGGAATGCCCCGTGCTCGCGGCGCGGATCACGCGCCAGTCGGTGCCGCAGATCGGCGGCGTCGCGCTCGGCGCGTCGCTGATCGTGACGCTGGGCAGCGCGCCGGGCGAGACCCCGGTGGTCGCGGTCGACCGCATCGCGCAATGGTTCGGGCTCACCCCGGCCGAGGCGCGGCTCGCGGTCGCGCTCGACGCCGGCCAGTCGCTCAACGATTATGCCGCCGAGCGCGCGATCAGCCTCAACGCGGTGCGCTTTCTTTTGAAAGGCGTGTTCCGCAAGACCGGCGCGACCAGCCAGGCGCAATTGCTCGCCACACTCGCGCGCCTGCCCGCGGCGAGCGAGGCTTAGCGGGCGGGATCAGGCGGGCGCGCCGTCCTCGTCGTCGATGCCCTGATATTTGAGCTGCAGGTAACGCTCGCGCGTCGCCAGCTTGTCGAGCTCGCCCGCCGCCAGGCTGCGCGCGGCCTGCCCGATCTCGCTTTCCAGCGTCTTCAGCCCGCCGAGCAAGGTCTCGTCGGGGGTGCGCCCGGCATGGGCTTCGGTGCGCAGCCCCGCCGGGATGCGTTGATAGCCTGCGACCAGCTCGGGCAAATCCTCGCCGACCAGCTTGCGGATATTCGCCGCCGCGGGGCTCGACGCGTCGAGCGTCTGGAGCTGCGGCGCGAGCAGGTCGAGCTGCACCCCGATCCCGTCGATCAGCTGGCGCGCGGGGGCGGGCAGGGCAGGGCGCTGCGCCTCGAGCCAGATTTCGGTGCGGCCCGCGAGCTGCTTCAAATCCGCCTTGGGCAGGTCGGCCTGCTGCGGTTCGGGAAAGGGCGACCGCCCGAACAGCACCGCGACCCCGATCAGCAGCACGACCAGCGCCAGCAGCCCGGTGAAACCCAGCGGTTGGATCAGCGCACCGAACAGCGCCGCGCCGATCAGCACCACGCCCGCCGCGATCAGCATCCGGCCCAGCTTCTTGTAGAGATGCTGGCGGCGCAGCGCGACGCTCTTGGTGCCGATCGGCCGCCGCCGCTCGCGCGATCGCTCGATCGCGGAGGCGGCCGACAGCCGGACCTTGTCGACTTCGCTCATGCTCATCGTCGCCACTTATCCCTCTAGCGCCGCGAGCGGGCTCGCGGCGCCGCCGACGCTCGCCTGCGCCTGGCTCGCGCCCTCGGCGCGCGCGATATAGCCCTTCGACTTGGCGACCTCGCCCTCCAGCGTGGTGACCGTGGTCTTCATCGTGTCGAGCGCCTTCAGCTTGAAGGTGTCGATCGCGTCCATCGTGTCATAGATATTCTGGAAGGCGCGCTGCAGCGTCTCCATCGGGATCGTGCTCGACGCCGCCTGCTCGTGGATGCGCGCGGTATTGTCCTTCAGCATCTGCGACGTGCCGTCGATGATGTTCGCGGTCGTCGTATTGAGCGCGGTGATCTGTTCGAGCACCAGCTTCTGGTTGGTCATCGCCTGCGCGACGGTGATCGCGGTCTTGAGCGCGCCGACGGTGGTCGTGCTCGCGCGGTCGACGCCCTTCACCAGCTCGACATTGTTCTTCTTGACCAGGTCGAGCGCGAGATAGCCCTGCACCGTCACCGCCATCTGGGTCAGCAGGTCCTGCGTCCGCTGGCGCGCATAGAAGAGCGCATTCTCGCGGATCACCTTCGCCTTGGCGGGGTTGGTGCCGTCGAGCTCGGCCGCCTTCGCCTCGAGCCGCTCGTCGAGCTTGCCGGCGATGTGGATCATCTGCTCGAGCTTGCCCATCGCCTCCCACAGCTTGCGGCGCTCGACGTCGATCGCCGCATTGTCCATCAGCAGCTCGTCCTTGCCGTTGGACAGCGCGGTCAGGATACCGCCGATATGCGTCTGCGCGCTGCGATATTGCGCGAAATAATTGGTGATCTTGCTGCCGAAGATCTTGTCGAGGAAGCCGCGCTTGTCGAGCAGCTTGCCGTTCGCCGACGGGTCGAGCCGCTCTACGGTGTTCCTGAGCTCGATCAGATTCTGGCCGATGTCGGTGTCGCGGTCCATCGCCTTGATCGGGCGGTCGAGAAAGCGGTTCGACTGGTTCGCCGCCTCCAGCATCTCCTTACGGCCCATATTGGTGATCTGGTCGATCTTCTGGCCGAAGGCAGGGCTATTCTCGTCCTGCGCGACCAGGTCGTCGATGAAGCTGTCGACGCGCTCGTCGAGCTTGGTGCGCTGCTCGCTCGACAGCGGCACCAGGCCGGCGGCCTTCTCGGGCGTCACGGGGGGCATCGGCTCGGGCGGCGTCAGTTTCAGCTCGTCGGTCGCCGTCGCGGTTGCGGTCAGTTCGCTCATTCGTCTTCCTTCCACCCCTTTGCCGCCCGCCTATATGGCATGGCGAACTGTGTTATTCAAGCATCACACCTCGTCGATCTTGCGCAGCCCGGGCGCGAGCCAGGCCGACAGGATCAGCTGCGCCATATGATAGACGAGGATCGGGACCAGCACCATGCCCGCGACCGCGGGCGGAAACAGCGTTGAGGCGAGCGGCGCGCCGACCGCGATGCTCTTCTGCGCGCCGGCAAAGAGCAAAGTGATCCGGTCCGCCCGCGCCAGCTTCAGCAGCGCGCCCAACCCCCACGCCCCGCCGAACGCCAGCGCCAGCAGCACCGCCACGACGCCGCACACGATCCCGATCTCGCGCGCGTCGAGCAATTGCCAGATCCCTGCGACCACCGCGGCCGAAAAGGCGACATAGACCGCGATCGCGATCGCGCTGCGATCCATGAAGGTCGCCAGTTCCTTGTGCGCCAGCACCCAAGGCCGCAGCCAGCGCTGCACCAGCTGCCCCGCGACAAAGGGCAGCAGCAATATCGCGACGATGCGCAGCACCGCCTCGCCATGAATCTCGCCCGCGCTCCCCGCCAGCCCCGCGAACAGCAAAGGCGAGGCGACGACCCCGGTCAGGTTGAGCAGCGCCGCCGCGACGACGCTCGCCGCGACATTGCCCCCGGCAAGCCCGCTCGCCGCGGTCGCCGACTGCACGGTGGAGGGCAGGATGCCGAGGAACAGGAACCCCAGCGCCAGCGTCGCGGGCAGGAACGCCGCAGTCGCCGCCTGCGCGCCGAGCCCCAGCAGCGCCATCGCCCCGAAACAGAAAGCCAGCGCGCCGCCCTGGAGCTTCCAGTTGCGGATGCCGTGCAGCACCTCGTCGCGCGGCAGCCGCACGCCGTTGAGGAAAAACAGGAACACCACCGCCGCGGTCGAAACGCCCTGCGCGACGGGCACCATCGCCCCGCGCACCGGCAGCAGGCTGGCGAGCAGGATCGTCGCGAGGAGCAAAGGAACGAAACGGTCGGGAAAGATGCGCGAAAGCATGGGGCAGCGATGGCGGGGCGGCGCGGCGTTGGCAAGCCAATGATCTTCCCCGTGGCGAAGCCATGGGGAGGGGGACCGCCGCGAAGCGGTGGTGGAGGGGCCAGCAACGTCGCGCCATTACCCCTCCGTCAGCCCTTCGGGCTTCCACCTCCCCATGGCTTCGCACAGGAAGGATTAAGGGTTGCCGTTCGTCCCGAGCGAAGTCGAGGGACGTCCGGCGCCGCGCGAGCGTGTCTCGACTTCGCTCGACACGAACGGACGGGGGCTTAGACAGAAGCCATGACCGCGATTCTCATCCTCGCCGCCCTCTCCGAAGAAGCTGACGCGTTGTTCGCGGGCACCAGCACCGCGATCCACGGCGCCTTCCCCGTGCGCCGCCTCGTGGCCCATAACCACGCCATCAACATCGCCACCTGCGGCCTCGGCAAGGTCAACGCCGCGCTCGCCGCGGGCCTGTTCGCGACCGATGCCGACATCCTGCTGATGAGCGGGACCTGCGGCGCGCTCGGCGCCGAGCCGGGCCGCGCCTATTGGCTCGCCGAGGCGGTGCAGCATGATTATGGCGCGAACGAACCCGGCCTCTTCCGCCGCTACCGCGCGGGCGACTGGCCGATGGGCGAAGCGGGCGAAGCGCATTTCGCGGCGATGCCCGATCCCGGCCTCGGCCTCCCCCACGCGCGCATCGCCAGCGGCGACAGCTTCGTCGCCTGCCCCGCCGCCGCCGCCGACCTGAAGGCGAATCTCGGCGCGACGCTCGTCGACATGGAGGTCGGCGCCGTCGCACAGGTCGCCGCGCGCCTCGCCAAGCCCTGGGCCGCGATCAAGGCGGTCACCGACGACGCCAACGACGCCAGCGGCGGCGACTTCCAGGCCAATCTCGTGCGTGCCGCGCGCCAGGCCGCGGTCGAGGTCGAACGACTGGTCGCGATGCTGTGAAGCGCGCGATGGCCGCCGCGCTGCTGTTCGGGCTCGCGGGCGCCGCGATCTGGCTGCTGCTAACCCGCGCGCTCGTCCCGATCGCGGGCATCGCACCGCAACGGGACGCCGACCTCTTCGCCGCCTGGCGCCTCGGCGCCGCTTGCCGTCCCCCCGCGCAAGCTCTGGCCCGCGATGGTCCCCACCTTGCGCTATATCCGCGACGAAGTCGTCCCGGTGATCGGCCCCGTCCGTATCGTCTCGGGCTACCGCGACCCCATCGCCAACGCCTGTTTCAAGGGCGCCAAGGCCAGCCGCCACCTCCGCTTCGCCGCGCTCGACCTCACCCCCGTCCGCCCGCTCTCCCGTGCCGACCTCATCGCCAAACTCTGCCCCCTACACGCCCGCACCGGCGCGCGCTTCGACGTCGGCCTCGGCATCTACGCCATCACCCGCTTCCACATCGACACCGCCGGCCACCGCCGCTGGGGCGCCGACTATCATGCGGCGTCTTCACCATGCTGCTGAACGTCGGATCGCGGGCGGCGGCTGTTCCCTTACCTTGTCATCCCCGCGAAAGCAGGAACCTAGGGTAGGGTGAGACTATGCACGCTCTGGGTCCCGGCTTTCGCGGGGATGACGAGCAAGGATGTCCCACCCCAAAGCCGCAGCCACCGCCGCTAAACTTCGCCGGGTTTCATAATTGACAAAATAATTTGTCTATTATAGCCAGTCCCCATGAGCGACTCGCTGGCCCTTCTCGACGACGCATCGACCGCCCGCGTGGCGCTGTCGCCGATGCGCCGCGAATTGCTCGGCCGCTTGCGCACGCCAACGTCCGCCGCGGGCCTCGCCGAGGCCCTCGCCATGCCGCGGCAGAAGATCGGCTATCACCTCCGTCTGCTCGAAAAGGCGGGGTTGATTGCGGCGGTCGAGACGCGGCAGCGCCGCGGTTTTACCGAGACGCTTTTCGAAGCGCGGAGCGACGCGCTGCTGATCGACCCGATGATCCTCGCTCCCGCCGACCTCGAGACGGTCGACAAGCAGGACCGCTTCGCCGCCGACCATCTGGTGCGCACCGCCGCAGGCATTGTGCGCGACGTGTCACGGATGCGCGAGGCGGCAGCCGACGAGGGCAGCCGCCTGCTCACCTTCACCCTCGAGGCCGACGTCGCCTTCGCGCGCCCCGCCGACATCGAGGTCTTCGCCGCGCGCCTGTCCGACGCGCTCGCGATTATCGCCGCCGACTTCGCGCCTGCAGTGGAGGGGCGAAGCTACCGCGTCACCGTCGCCGGCCACCCCGCCGCCGGCACTCGTACCAAAACCACCGTGAATTGAGGGAGAGCCCAAAATGAGCGAACCCGCCGATCAGCCGACCGTCGATCGCATATTGGTTGAAATGACGATTGCCGCGCCCGCCGCGGAAGTGTGGGACGCGCTGCGCGACCCCGACAAGCTCATGCACTGGTTCGGCTGGGACGCGCCGAGCCTCGAGGAAGAGGTCGACTATATCTTCTTCCAATATACCAGGCCCGACGAGGAGGCCGGCATCCTGTGGTTCGAGGGCGTGCCCGACCGCTTCGAGGTCGAGCCGACCGGCGCCGAAACCTGTATCCTGCGCGTCGTGCGCGCCTCGCCCGCGGGATCGAGCTGGGACGGCATCTACGAGGATATGGTCGAGGGCTGGATCAGCTTCGTCCAGCAGCTCCGCCTCGCGATCGAGCAGAACGATCTCGCGCCGCGCCGCACGCTCTATCTGGAGGGCAATGCCAAGGAAGGCGGTTCGGGGCCGATCGCGGCGCTGGGCCTCACGGGCCTGCGCGACGTGCCCGACGGCGCCGCCTTCGTCGCCGATCTGCCGACCGGCGAGGTGGTCGAGGGGCAGGCTTGGCACCGCACCCCGTGGCAGCTCGGGCTCACCGTGCCGCAGTGGGGCAATGGCTTGCTGATCGCCACCGACAAGTCGGTCAAGGACACCGCTCCGCACGGCCGCGGCGCGCTGATCCTGACCACCTACGGCCTGTCCGAAGCCGCTTTCGCCGAACTCGAAACGCGCTGGCGGACCTGGTGGGACGCGCATTACGACGCGCCGCCGCCGAGCGCGGAGGCGTGCAGCTAGGGTGCAATGCGGCCTTCGTCGCGGCCGGGCATCGGCGCGACGGCGTGGAGGATCGGCACCGACAGCGCCAGCCAGCCGGCGCCGGTCAGCACGGCTGCGGTCAGCGTCGACAGGTCGGCGATCATCCCGAAAATCCACGCGCCGAGCGCCAGCGCGCCGAAGGTCACCGCCTGGTAGATCGACAGGCAACGCCCGAGGATCGCGTCGGGCGAGCGGAGCTGCATCGCGACGTTGAGCGACGTGAGCGTGCCGACCCACGCCATGCCGGCGACGAAGGCCGCCGCGAGCACCGCGAGCACCTGATCGGTCAGCGCGACGGGGACCAGCGCCGCGGCAAAGCCCAATGTTGCGACGCTGACGACCGTCTCGCTGCCCCAGCGACGCCGCGCCGCGCCGACCCATAACGCGCATATAATTGACCCCAGCCCGAAGGCGCCGAGGCAGAGCCCGTAATCGAGCTCGCCGCCCTTCAACTGGTCGCGGACGAGCGAAGGGAGTAGCGCCTGGAACGCCGCGGCGCCGAAGCCAAAGGAAAAGCCGCGCATCAGTACGCGGCGCACCGGGTTCGACTGCGCGCAGAAGCGGATGCCGGTCGCGATGGCGGCGAGCATCGGGCTGCGTTTCGGCGGCTCGGTCTCGGGCTTCCACCGCAGCAGCACGACGATGAGCACCAGATAGCTGAGCGTGTTGAGGGCGAAGGCCGGCGCGGGTCCGGTCAGCGAGATCAGCAGGCCTCCCAGCGCCGGCCCGACGCTGCGCGCGAGGTTGAAGGCGATGCTGTTGAGCGCGATCGCCTGCGGCAGATGCGCATGCCCGACCTGCTGGCGCACCGACGCCTGCCAGGCGGGCGAATTGACCGCGGTGCCGCAGCCGACCGCGAGCGTGAAGAAGAGCAAGGACAGGGGGCCGATCGCGCCAGCCCAGGTGACGACGGCGAGCGCCGCCGAGGCGGTAAGCATCCCGATCTGCGACCACAGCATCACCCTGCGCCGGTCATAATTGTCGGCGATCGCGCCCGCGAACACGCCGAGCATCAGGATCGGGATCGTCGCCCCCGCATTGACCAGTGCAATCAAGAGGTGCGACTGCGTCAGCTCGGTCATCAGCCAGGCGGCGCCGACCGACTGGATCATCGACCCCATGTTCGAGGCGAGATTGGCGATCCAGATCGCGCGGAAGGCGGGAAATTGAAACGGCGCGAGCGGCGACACCGGGGCGGGGCGCGGCTCGCTGCCCTCGGCCATCAGTTGCGGCCCCCTACCAGCCCGCGCGCGATCACCTGCGCCTGTATCTCCGCGGCGCCTTCGAAGATGTTGAGGATGCGCGCGTCGCACAAAACCCGGCTGATCTCATATTCCATCGCATAGCCGTTGCCGCCGTGGATCTGCAGGCTTGCGTCGGCGTTCGACCAGGCCGCGCGCGCGCCGAGCAATTTCGCCATGCCCGCCTCGATATCGCAGCGCTTGCCGCCGTCCTTGGCGCGCGCGGCGGCGTAGCTCAATTCGCGCGCCGTGACGAAATCGACGAGGCTCATCGCGATCTTGTCCGACACGCGTGGGAAATTGAGGATCGCCTTGCCGAATTGCTTGCGTGTCACGGCGTAATCGAGCGCCAGTTCGAGCGCGCGTCGCGCGACCCCGACCGCGCGCGCCGCGGTCTGGATGCGCGCGCCCTCGAAGGTGCGCATCAACTGCTTGAAGCCTTGCCCCTCCTCGCCGCCGAGCAGCGCGTCGGCGGGCGCCTGCATGGCATCGAACTGCAGCGCATATTCGCGCATGCCGCGGTAACCCAGCACCTCGATCTCGCTGCCGCTCATGCCGGTGGCGGGGAAGGGCGCCTCCTCGCTGCCGCGCGGCTTGGGCACGAGCAGCATCGACAGCCCGGCATAGCCCTTCGCCTCGGGCAAGGTGCGCGCGAGCAACGTCATCAGGTCGGAGCGCGCGGCGTGGGTGATCCAGTTCTTCGCCCCGTCGATCACCCAATGATCGCCCTCGGGCCGTGCGCGGGTCTGGAGCGCGCCCAAGTCCGATCCGACGTCGGGCTCGGTGAACACCGCGGTGGGCAGCACCTCGCCGCTGGCGATCCGTGGCAGCCATTCGGCCTTCTGCGCGTCGGTACCGCCCAGCACGATCAGCTCGCCCGCGATCTCCGACCTTGTGCCGAGCGACCCGGTGCCGATCCAGCCGCGCGACAATTCCTCGGTGACGATGCACATCACCAGCTTGCCAAGGCCGAGCCCGCCAAATTCCTCGGGAATGCAGACGCCGAAGGTGCCGAGTTCGGCCATCGCCGCGACCATCGCATCGGGGATCAGCGCATTGGCGAGGTGCCAGCCATGCGCGTGCGGCAAAATCTCGGCATCGGTGAAGCGGCGATATTGCTCCCGGATCGCGTCGAGATCGGCATCGTGCAGCGTCTCGCTCGGCCATTGCCCGGCAGCGAGCAGCGCGGTCAGCTCAGCGCGCCCCGCCGCGTAGTCGGCGTCGAGCAGCTCGGCGCAGTCCGCCGCAAGCTTCGCCGCGGCCTGCGCCAGCCCCAGATCGGCGGGACGGAAGATCTCATTTTGCCCCATGGGCAGCCCGCCCACGAGTTGGCCGATACCCTCGGCAAAGGCGAGCTGGGTCACCAGCGCATCGACCCGCGGCTTCTCGCCCGCCTCGACCCAGCCGAGCGTCGCTTCGAGCGCCGCCACCGTCGTCGCCACCCACGCAAAACCATGCGCCGCGCGCTGTTCGGCGTCGATCGGCGCCGTCTCCAGCCGCGCCGCGAGCGCCGCCTGCGCCGCGGTCCGATAATCCTGCGCAGCGGCCAGCGCCTGCCTCAAATCGCTCATTCGATCATCCCGTTCGTCGCGGCGGCGATGCACCGAACGCGGGCGCTCTGCAACCCTCAGTTAGTATACTATCTGCTGTTCTGCGGCCGCATTCGCCGCCGCGAAATAATCGCGCCCCGCCCACTGGCGCGCGCGGCGCCGACTGGTTACATGGGCCGCCACCAAACGAATCGCGTGTGCCGCACCTTTCGAGGGAGCCAGGCGCCGCCAAGAGCAGAAAGTGGCACCCATGGAAATCATCACCGGCCTGACCTTCGACGACGTGCTGCTGGTGCCCGGCGCGTCGGACATCCTGCCCTCCGACGCCAATCTGCAGACCCAGCTGACCAGCGACATCACGCTCAACATCCCGATCCTGTCGTCGGCGATGGACACGGTGACCGAGGCCGACATGGCGATCCTGATGGCGCAGATCGGCGGCATCGGCGTGCTCCACCGCAACCTCACCATCGAGGAACAGGCCGCCGCGGTGCGCCAGGTCAAGCGCTTTGAAAGCGGGATGATCGTCAACCCGATCACCATCACCCCCGACGCGCCGCTCTCCTATGCGACTGCGCTGATGGACCAGCACCGCATCTCGGGCATTCCGGTGGTCGAGACCGGCGGCAAGCTCGTCGGCATCCTCACCCACCGCGACGTCCGCTTCGCCGACAATCCCGGCCAGCCGGTGCGCGAACTGATGACCGCGGAGAATCTCGCGACGGTGCGCCCCGGCGTCGGGCAGGACGAGGCGCGCAAATTGCTCCACCAGCGCCGCATCGAGAAATTGCTCGTCGTCGATGACGATTATCGCTGCATCGGCCTGATCACCGTCAAGGACATGGAAAAGGCCGTCAATTTCCCTGACGCGACCAAGGACGGCACCGGGCGCCTGCGCGTCGCCGCCGCGACCAACACCGGCGACAGCGGCATCGAGCGCGCCGAGGCTTTGCTCGAGGCCGAATGCGACCTGATCGTCGTCGACACCGCGCACGGCCACAGCAAGGGCGTGGGCGAGACTGTCGCACGGATCAAGAAGCTCTCGAACCGCGTCCAGGTGCTCGCGGGCAATGTCGCCACCGGCGACGCGACCAAGGCGTTGATCGACGCGGGCGCCGACGGCGTCAAGGTCGGCATCGGCCCGGGTTCGATCTGCACCACGCGCGTCGTCGCGGGCGTCGGCGTGCCGCAGCTCACCGCGATCCTCGACAGCGTCGAAGCGGCGCAGAAGCTCGGCGTGCCGGTGATCGCCGACGGCGGCCTGCGCACCTCGGGCGACATCGCCAAGGCGCTGGCGGCGGGCGCGTCGAGCGTCATGGTCGGCTCGCTCCTCGCGGGCACCGCCGAGGCGCCGGGCGAAACCTTCCTGTTCCAGGGACGGACGTACAAAAGCTATCGCGGCATGGGCAGCGTCGGCGCGATGGCGCGCGGCTCGGCCGACCGCTATTTCCAGCAGGACATCAAGGACCAGATGAAGCTGGTCCCCGAGGGCATCGAGGGCCAGGTGCCCTTCAAGGGCCCGGCCAAGGACGTGATCCACCAGCTCGTCGGCGGCGTGAAGGCGGCGATGGGCTATACCGGCAGCCGCACGCTGAAGGATTTGCGCGAGCGCGCGAAATTCGTGCGGATCACCAACGCCGGGCTGCGCGAAAGCCATGTCCACGACGTCGCGATCACGCGCGAGGCGCCGAATTATCCGGTGGGCTGAGGCAAGTGATGCGCCCATGCGCTGATCACCCCCTCCCGCAAGCGGGAGGGGCAGCGAGACTTGGGAGCTTGCTCCCTAGTCGCAGCGGGGTGGGCAGACGCCACGCCGCTAGCCTACCCCAAACCCCTCCCGCCTGCGGGAGGGGCTTCATCGCATGACCCCCGCCGCCCGCGTCCAGACCGCCATCGAAATCCTCGACGCCATCGCCATCGCCGCACGCGACGGCGGCCCGCCCGCCGATGCGATCTTTGCCGACGCGATGCGCGCGCGCCGCTACGCCGGGTCGAAAGACCGCCGCGCGATCCGCAATCATGTCTATGATGCGATCCGCGGCGTCCGCTCGGTGCCGCCGTCGGGCCGTGCCGCCATGCTCGTTCTCGCCGATGCCGACGCGGAACTGGCGGCGCTGTTCGATGGCGCGGCGTATGGGCCCGCCGTCATCAGCGCCGACGAACCGCGCGCCGAAACCGGATTGGCGTCGAAGGCGCTGGTCAGGCTGTTCGATCCGTTGGTCGGGAAGGCCGAGCAGGCGGCGATGCTCGCCCGCGCCCCGCTCGACCTGCGCGCCAACCGCCTGCGCTCGAGCCGCGACGAACTCGCATCGATCTTCCCCGACGGCGAAGCGATCGACGGTCTCGCCGACGGCTGGCGCCTGCCCGGCGAAACCGCCGCCGTGCAGCATTCGGCCTATGCCGAGGGGCAGTTCGAGGTCCAGGACGCCGCGAGCCAGCTGGCGGCGGTCGCGCTCGGTGCCGAAGCCGGCCAGACCGTCGTCGACCTGTGCGCGGGCGCCGGCGGCAAAACCCTTGCTATAGCCTCGGCGACCAATGACGAGGCCGCCATCCTCGCCTGCGACACCAACCGCGCGCGGATCCAGCAACTGCTGCCGCGCGCCAACCGTGCCGGCGCGACGCGCATCGAGACGCTGTTGCTCAACCCTGGGCAGGAACCCGCCATGCTCGCCGCCCATATGGCCAAGGCCGACCGCGTCATCGTCGATGCGCCCTGTTCGGGCAGCGGCACCTGGCGGCGCAGCCCCGAATTGCGCTGGCGTCTCAACCCCGCTCGGCTCGACCGCCATGCCGCCGACCAGGCGAAGCTGATCGATCTCGGCGCCGATCTGGTGGCGCCGGGGGGCAAATTGCTCTATGCCGTGTGCTCGATCATCGCACGCGAGGGGCGCGCCCAGGTGGACGAATTTCTAACCCGTCATCCCGGCTGGACGGCCGATGCCGATGTGCTTCCGGCGGGTATCGGGCGCGCCGCGGGCGGCGGTTTTCTGCTCACCCCGGCGCATGACCGCTGCGACGGATTTTTCCTCGCCCGATTGACCGCACCGTGTTAGCCTCGCGGGTGATGAAGCGATGGGAGAATGCGATGCGCGTCAGTTTCCTGGCCCTTGGTGCCGGTCTTGTCCTTGCCAGCCTGCCCACGGCCTCCGATGCGCAGCGCGCCGACAACGACATATTGCCGGTCTCGATCGCGCTCCAGCAGGCGGGCGTGAAGGCACAGGGCGCGGGCGATCTCGACGGCGCAATCGACGCCTATGAGGCCGCGCTCGCCGCCGACCCGCGCAACCGCAGCGCGATCGTCGCGCTGGCGCAGGTCGCGCGCGCGCAGGGCCTGCCGGGCAAGGCGATCGGCCTTTATCGCGAGGCGTTGATCCTCGAACCCAATGACATTATTGCGCTGACCGGCCAGGGTGAGGCGCTCGCCGACAAGGGCGCGCTCGAACTCGCGCGCGAAAAGCTCGCCGAGGCGAAGCGCGTCTGCGCCGAAAAATGCCCCCAGGTCGCCGCGCTCGAAAAGACGATCAATACGAGTGCCGAAAAGAAGGTCGTCGCGGCGGAAGCGCTGGTCCCGAAGACCGTGGTGACGACCAGCCAGAATTGACCTAGCGGCTCAGCACCCGCGCCAACTCGACCCATTCCGCCACGCTGACCGTCTCCGCGCGCCGCGTCGGCGCGATCCCGCAAACGTCGAGCGCGTCGATCGCGCCCGGCATGCCCTTCAAGCTCTGCCGCAGCATCTTGCGCCGCTGGCCGAAGCCGTGCTCGGTCAGTTTCGACAGGATCCGCGGGTTCACCCCCTCGGGCTGCGCGGCGGGCGTCACATGGACGATCGCCGACATCACCTTGGGTGGCGGGGTGAAGGCCGAGCGGTGGACCTTCATCGCGATCCTCGCGTTCGAACGCCACTGCGCGAGCACCGCGAGCCGGCCGTAGGCCGAGGTATCGACCTTCGCGACGATGCGCTCGGCGACTTCCAGCTGGAACATCAGGGTCAGCGATAGCCACCGTGGCGGCCATTCCGCCGGCTCCAGCCAGCGCGTGAACAGCGCGGTGCCGACATTATAGGGCAGGTTGGCGACGATATGATAGGGCCCGCCCGCGAGCGCGTCGGCGTCGATCGCCATCGCATCGTCGGCGATCACCGTCAGCCGCCCGTCGAAGGCTTGGCTCAGTTCGCCGAGCAGCGGCAGGCAGCGGTCGTCGCGCTCGACCGCGATCACCTTCGCCCCGGCGCGGAGCAAAGCGCGCGTCAGTCCGCCGGGCCCCGGCCCGACCTCGAACACCGTCGCGCCCTCCAGATCGCCGGGCAGCGCCGCGATGCGGTCCAGAAGCTGCTCGTCGAACAGGAAATTCTGGCCCAGCGCCTTGCTCGCCTGCAGCCCATGCGCGCGCACGGTTTCGCGCAGCGGCGGCAGGACCGGGTTCGTCACGCGGCGGGGGCGCAGCTGCGGTCGCGCATCGCCGCAAGCTCCGCCGCCATGCGGATCGCGGCGATCGTCGGCCCCGGATCGGCGACGCCGGTGCCCGCGATGTTGAACGCGGTGCCATGATCGGCCGAGGTGCGTACGATCGGCAGCCCGAGCGTGAGGTTGACCCCATCGTCGAAATGCAGCGCCTTGAACGGCGCCAGCGCCTGGTCGTGATAGCAGCAGAGCAACGCGTCGTAACGTGCGCGCACATGCGGTGCGAACAGGCTGTCGGCGGCGAGCGGGCCTTCGATGGCGATGCCGTCGGCGAGCAATTGTTCGACCGCGGGGCGGATGATGCGGAGTTCCTCGTCGCCCATCTCGCCGCTCTCGCCGGCGTGGGGGTTCAGACCCGCGACCGCGAGCAGCGGCGTTTCGATCCCGAAATCGCGCTTCAGCGCGCGCGCGACGATGCGGCCCTTGGCGACGATCAGCTCGCTGGTCAGCCGCTCGGGCACCTCGGCGAGCGGCACATGGACGGTGAGCGGCACGACGCGCAGCTTCGGCCCCGCGAGCATCATCACCGCATTGGTCGCGGTGACGCCGCAGCGCTCGGCGATGAATTCGGTTTGCCCCGGATGCGTATAGCCGACGCCATAGAGCTGGGCCTTCGACACCGGCCCCGTGACGAGCGCGCCCGTGGCCTGGCCGCGGGTCAGGCCGATGCCGGTTTCGAGCGCGTGAAGCGCACAGGTCGCGCCGGCCTTGGTCGGCGATCCCGGAACGACCGGGCCGCTATCCTCCAGATGCCAGACGGGCAGGGCGCCGTCGAACAGCCGCTCGGCCTCGGCGATGTCGCCGATGCGCGCCGTGGGACCGTCCCACACCGCAGCGATCGACGCGATGTCGCCGATCGCCACGAAGGGGGGCAGGTCGTGCTCGTGCCGCGCCGCCCAGGTGCGCGCGGCGACTTCGGGCCCGACGCCGGCCGGGTCACCCAAGGTGACCGCGATCGGGCGTCGCTTGCTGTCACTAGACATCAGCTGAAGTCGATGACCGCGTCCCGGCGCAGGTCGCGCAGATAGCGCTGGGCGCGCTTCTGCACCTTTTCCTCAAGCAGGCGGTTCTCGATTTCCTCGAGATTGGGCTCGGAGGCCGTGTTGGGCAGGTCGCGGCCGCACAGCACGAGGACGCTGACACCCTCGTTCGCAGCGCCGAAGGGCTGGGTGGTCTGGCCGACCTGCAGGCTGATGAGCGTCGCCTGCAGCGGCGGCGGCAACTGACGCATCTGGATGCCGTCGCGCGACACGACCGTCGCGCCCAGGGTCTGCGCAACGCCGTCGGCGGCGCCGCAACCGGCGATGCCGCGCGTCGCCTCGGCGAACTGGCCGGCAAGTTCGGACGCCTTGGCCTCGCTAGTGCCCGCGGGGAAATCGAGCGAAATCTGCTTCAGGCTGAGCACCGCGTCGCGCGGGTCGGCGGTCAGTACCTGGCGTCGGTCGACCATCAGCATGATCGACACGCCGCCCGGAACCTCGACCGGCCCGACCAGCTGGCCGGGTTGCATCTGGCGCGCGGCATCGGCCATGCTGTCGGGCAACTGCCCGGCCTTCACCCAGCCGAGGTCGCCCCCGACGACTGCGGTCGAGGCTTCGGAAAACTGGCGCGCATAGGCGGCGAAGCTGCCGCCGGCCTGCAGCGCCTGGACGATCTTCTGGCCGTTTTCGGCGACCGACTGGATCGTTTCGGGGGTCGCGGTCAGATAGATTTCGGCAAGGTGGAATTCGTCCTGCCCCTTGGCTTCCATCGTCCGCTTGTAGATCGCATCGACCTCGTCCTTCGACACGTTGGTGGTCGACTGGACGTTGCGCGCGAGCAGGCGGTCCCACGCATATTCGCCGCGAATCTGCTGCTTCACCGCTGCGGCCGACGAGCCTTTCGACGCGAGATAGGCGGTGAACTGGTCGGGGGTCTGCTTGTAGCGGGCGGCGAGTCGCGCGAACTGGTCGTTGATGACATTTTCGTCGATCTCGATCTCGGCCGCACGCGCTTCCTGGATCTGCAACTTCTCGTCGATCAGGTTGCTGAACACCTGCTGGCGCAGCGCCTGAATCTGCTCGGGCGGCAGTTCGGCGTTGCCGTTGGCGACGCGGATCAGCCCCATGCGCTGTTCGATATCGGTCGCCGTGATGATCTCGCCGTTCACGGTCGCCGAGGGGCGATAGACGTTCGCCTTGGCATCGCCATAGACTTGGACATTGCCCGGAATGTTGAGCGCGGTGGTCGGCACGTCGTCGTCGGAAACGGTCTGCGCCAGCACCGGGGTCACGCCGATGGCAGCGACGGCGGCGAAGCCGATCAAGGTCGAGAATTTGGTCATTTTTACCCTATAAAGAAGGTTCCGGCTCGCTCCGTATCAGCGGAGACGCCCCATGGTCCAGCGCAAACGCGCCTCTGCACATCATTACGGCCGCTATACTGGCGATCCGACGCTGAACGCAAGCTGAGCGGGATGGGGTTCGTCAGAAGCCCAGATTGCGGAACGCCACGCGGAACGAGAAGCTGTTGCCGCGCCGCGCGTCGCCGGTGTCGATATAGTCGCGGCGCCAGGTCAGTGCGATCGACAGGCAGTCGTCGTCGTACGCGACCCCCAGCCGGTGGCGGATCGGCTCGAACCCGTCGGCCAGACTCAGCGGATCGTCGGCCTTGCTGGTCAGGTCGACGATCGCCGAGCCGAAGATCGACCAGCTCTTCGCCACCGCGACGCGGCCGCCGACGCGCACTTCCTCGCGGTCCTGCAAATCTTCGCCGAGCAGCGCGATGTCGCGGTTGAGCCGCGAATAGCCGAGCACGGCATAGGTCGCACGGCTGCCGATCGTCGCGTCGAACTCGTTGCGCCGCACCGCGAGGTTGTCCTTGTCGAGGCGGAAGCGGTGCGTCAGCCGCAGGAAATCCTTGTACGCGACGGTGGTGCGCCCGACGACGTCGGATGTGCGGTCGGTCAGGCCGGTGCCGTCGGGGAACAGGCTGGGCTTGTCCGACAGGCGATAGCTCTGCCCGACGATGCTGTTGATGTTGAAGCCGGGCCGGCTGTAATTCCATTCGGCGCCATAGGTGATGCGCGCGCCGTCCTCGAAGCGGTCGTAGCCGGAGAAGCGATTGATCGCGAAGAGATTGCTGTCCTCGAGATCGAAGGCGCGGCTGTCCTCGTTCGGGATGGCGAGATTCTTGATCTGCGGCGTCGCGACCAACTGCACGCGCGGGGTCAGCGTCTGCGTGCCGCCCATGAATTCGCCAACGAACGGCCAGCGCATATCGACCGCCGCGGCCGCGATGCCGCGGCCTTCCCAGCCCGACTTGCCGCGGTAGCCGGGGATGGCGGTGAGCAAATTCTCGTCGCTGTGATAGACGTCGCCGCGCACCATCGCGGTGAAGGTTACTTCCTGCCCCAGCGAGGTCAGGCGGCGAAGGTCCCAGCGCACGCCCGCAAAGGCGCGCTGGGTGTCCTGCCCCGCGGTGCGGCCGATGGCCAGCGTGTTGACCTGCAGCTCGAACTGGCCGCCGAACACGGGGTCGGTCAGCCGTTGGCGATAGTCGAGGATCGGCAGCGCGATCGGCTGCTGCCCTTGCTTGTCGCCCGCACGCAGCGTCTGCGTCGCCCAGCCGGCGATCGACAGATAGCTCTGGTTGCCGATCCGCTCGACCTCGAAGGTCGAGCGCAGCCGGTCGTCGCGCGTAATATCGTAGCGGCGCAGGAAGGTTCGGTCGCTCGCGATGCGCCCCGAGTAGGTGATGCTCCAGCGCGGGCTCAGCTGGAACTTGCCCGCGCTCTCCAGATAGCCCCGGAATTTGTTGTTGCCGCTAACCGACGGGCCGGTGAGGGGGACGGCCGAACTGTAGGTTCCATAACCGTTTACCCGGAACGAGCCGATATCGGTAAGGGCGCGGAACTCACCCTCGATCATCGGCGCGGCGCCGGTATAGAGGTGCGGCGTGATCGTTGCGTCACGGTCGGGCGCGATCCGCAGGTAATAAGGCAGAGCGATCTCGAAGCCGTTCGATCGGTCGAGCCTGATTTCGGGAACCAGCAGCCCGCTGGTCGCCTCCCCGCCGATCGAATGGCTGAGTCCGGGCAAGGGGATCAGCGGCAGGCCGAAAATCTCGACCCGGGCGCCTTTGTAGCGGACCTTGTTCTTCAGCTTGTCATAGGTCACGCGAACGGCGCGGACCTGCCAGCTGGGGTTCTTGGGACAGCCTTCGTCATCGACCACGGGGCAGGGCGTGTAAGCGGCATTTTCGAGTTCGATATTGCCGTTGTCGAAGCGCGTGCCTTTTACTGCCGCCAGGCGCGAGCCATTGTCGAGGACCACCAGCATATCCTCGACGATCCCGTCGCGCAGGCTGTCGGTCAGGACGATGCGGTCGCCATAGGCCGTGTCGCCCTCGGGATTGGTGATGGCGACGTCGCCCTCGGCAACGACTTCGCCGGTCTTGCGGTTCCAGGTCACCTTGTTCGCGCGCATCTGGATCGCCTCGCGATTCATCTGCACATTGCCGTCGGCAACGACGATCTCGGTATCACTGTCGTAATTCAGATTGTCGGCGGCAAAGCCGACCTGATCGGCGCCGGCGACGGCGGGCGCCCCGCCGGGTGGCGCGGCGATATCGGGCGTCTGGAGATCGGGCTCGCCTTGCGGCGCCGACACGACCGATGGTTCGGCGTCGGTCTGCGCGGCGGCGGGCACGGCGAATAGCGCCAGCACGCTGGCGGACGCGAGCCACAGCGGCCGGTTGCCCCCTTGGAACAAAGTCCCCTTCATTTACCGCCTTTGTCCCATATATTTGAGCCTTCGGCCCGCTTGGACCGCCCGCTTTGTTTTTGCAACTCGCAAGCGAAACCCCTATCGGTCCGCCACGTTCCAATCAATCACCGCATAAGAAAGTTAAGGCATGAACATTCAGTTTGTCGCGCAAATCGATGCGTCTGCCGACGTCGTCGCTTTCCCCGTCCGCAAGGGCGGGGCCGCTGCGCTCGGCGCGCTGCTCGGCGCCGCCGCGACGCAGGCACGCTTCGACGGCGCGGCGGGCGCGGTCGCCGAAACCGCGGCGATCGACGGCGACAAGGCGAAGCGGCTGCTGCTCGTCGGCATCGGCGAAGGCTCGGTCCAGGATCTCGAACGCGGCGGCGCCGCGCTGACCGCGAAGCTCCAGACCAGCGGCGTGACGACGGTGCACGTCGATTTCGCGAGCGCGGGCGACAGCGATGCGCAGGATGTGCTCGCTTTCGCGACCGGCGCGCTGTTGCGGAACTGGCGCCTCGATACCTATCGCACGCGGCTCGCCGACAATGCGAAGCCCAGCCTTCAGACGGTGATCGTCGCCTCGCCGCACGGCACGCCTGCGGGCTGGGCCGAGGCGCAGGCGATCGCCGAGGGTGTGGCCTTCACCCAGACGCTCGTCGCCGAGCCGCCGAACATCCTCTACCCCGAAAGCTTCGTCGAGCGCTGCCAGCATCTCGCCGACCTCGGCGTCGAACTCGAGGTGCTCGACGAGCGCCAGATGAAGGCGCTCGGTATGGGCGCTTTGCTCGGCGTCGCGCAGGGCTCGACGCGCCCGCCGCGGCTGCTCGCGATGCGCTGGAACGGCGGCGAGCCGGGCACCAAGCCGATCGCCTTCGTCGGCAAGGGCGTGACCTTCGACACCGGCGGCATCAGCATCAAGCCCGCCGCGGGCATGGACATGATGAAATGGGACATGGGCGGCGCGGGCGCGGTCGCGGGCGCGATGAAGGCGATCGCCGGGCGCAAGGCCAAGGCGAATGTCGTCGGCATCGTCGGACTCGTCGAAAACATGCCCGACGGCAATGCAATGCGCCCCGGCGACATCGTCACCACCATGTCGGGCCAGACGGTCGAGGTGCTCAACACCGACGCCGAGGGCCGCCTCGTGCTCTGCGACGCGGTGACCTGGACGCAAAAGGTCTACGAACCCTCGGTTATCGTCGATCTCGCCACGCTGACCGGCGCGATGGTGATCTCGCTCGGCCACGAATATGCCGGCATCTTCGCCAATGACGACGGCCTCGCCGACCAGCTGATCGCCGCGGGCGAGGCATCGAACAACAAATTGTGGCGCTTCCCGCTGTCGGCGGCCTACGACAAGCTGATCGACAGCCCGATCGCCGACATGAAGAATGTCGGCCCGCGCGAGGGCGGCTCGATCACCGCGGCGCAGTTCATCAAGCGCTTCGTCGACGAGGGCGTCAAATGGGCGCATCTCGATATCGCGGGCATGGCCTGGCACGACAAGGACGGCCCGGTCTATGCCAAGGGAGCCACCGGCTACGGCGTGCGCCTGCTCGACCGCTTCGTCGCGGATAATTTCGAGGGATAGGGCGGGCAAGGGATGCCCCGCGTCGATTTCTACCGCCTGACCCGCGACCCGGTCGAGCGCGTGCTGCCCGCGGTCGCGACGCGTATCCTCGCCAACGGCGACCGGCTGCTCGTCGTGGCGGGCCCCGCGATGCAGCGGCAGGCGATCGATGAGGCGCTGTGGACGCTCCAGCCGGCGAGCTTCCTGCCGCACGGCGCCGCGGGCTCGCCCGACGAGGAGATCGAGCCGATCCTCATCGCGGGCACGCTCGCCGCCGCGCCGCCCAATCGCGCGACGCATCTCGCGCTCGCCGACGGCGAATGGCGCGAGGAAGCGCTGGGCTTCGAACGCACCTTCCTCTTCTTCGACAACAGCCGCATCGACGACGCCCGCGCGCTCTGGCGCGCGCTCGCGGCGCGCGACGACGTCGACAACCGCTTCTGGAAACAGGACGAAAATGGCCGCTGGAGCGAAGGGCCATAAGCTTGCCTTGCGATGCAGCGAAAGCGCGGCTAGAGGCGCGCGCATCATAAGAACATCCACGCAGGAGCTTTCCCATGGCGGTCACCCGCACCTTTTCGATCATCAAGCCCGACGCGACGCGACGTAACATCACGGGCGCCGTCACCAAGATGCTGGAAGACGCCGGCCTGCGCGTCGTCGCCTCGAAGCGCATCCACATGAGCCGCGAACAGGCCGAGGGCTTCTATGCGGTCCACAAGGAACGCCCCTTCTTCGGCGAGCTCGTCGAATTCATGATCAGCGGCCCGGTCGTCGTCCAGGTTCTCGAGGGTGAAAACGCGATGCAGCGCAACCGCGACATCATGGGCGCAACCAACCCCGCGAACGCCGAACCCGGCACGATCCGCAAGGAACTGGCCGAGAGCATCGAAGCGAACACCGTCCACGGCTCGGACAGCGACGAAAATGCGGCGATCGAGATCGCCTATTTCTTCAAGCCCGAAGAAATCGTCGGCTGATCCCTTCGGGATAGCGAAACAGAAAAGGGCCGCCGGAGTGATCCGGCGGCCCTTTTCTTTGGTTCGCGCCGCGGTTATTCTGACCGGATGGGGAGGCGATCATGGGCAGGACAAGATCGGTCGCGGTGCAGGGCGGCAATCTCTACGAGATCGGCGAATATGACGGCACCTTCTATGTGCGCCGGGTGAAGGTGAAGCTGCTGCTCAACGCCAAGTCCGACATCGGCAAGACGCGCTCGCTCGACGATGCGCTGTCGCTGATCCGCTCGCATTCGGGGCGCGAGATCAAGAGCATCGACTGAGGCCTAGTCGAGCGCGGCGCGCGCCCAGCCGAATTGCGGCAATGGGAAGTCGGCGGCGGGGCGGCTCGCCGCGGCGGCATCGCGCAGCACCTGCACCGATTCGGGCCGGCACTTCTCGTCGAAGCCCGGAAAGCGCACCAGTTCGTCCGCCTCATCCTCGGCGGCGCCCTGGACGGGTTCATATTTTCCGCACATCACCATCCAGAAACCGATCGCGCGCAACGGCGCCGTCGTGGCGGGTTTGTTGTCGAACGCAACGAAGGTAAAGGGCGTCGGATCGACCGTGCCGTCCTCGCCGGGTTCGGATTCGAGCTGGACAATCGCGATGTCGCCGTTCGACACCACCACGGCCTCGCGCGGCACGGGCTTGGTCGCGATCCCGCTATCGCCGTCGCGCGCGAACCACTGGCCGTCCTTGTGCAGCGCCCAGGTCGCGCAGTCGGGCCAGCTTGACACCGGCTTGGCGGCATCGACCGCGCAGTCCGCCTCCTCGTCGAATTCGGGCATCAGCCATACACCGTCCGCAAATTGCGGCGCCCCCGCGGTGTCGGCGGCCGCCAGCATCGGCTTGTCGGAAACGGCGATGCCGCAGCCGCTTAGGGTGAGGACCAGCAGCGCCGCGAGAAACCGCATCGTCAAAACTCCTCCGCGACCCCCATCAGGCCGGCCAGCTTCTTCGGCGCCACCGCGAGCCAGCTCTTGCGCAGCCATTCGCCGATCGCGTCCCAGTCGGTATCGCCGAGGTCGAGGCGGATGCCGACCCAGCCGTCGCCGAAATAGGCGGGGCGGTAATAGCGCGCCTCGTCCATCTCGATCAAGGCCGCCTGCTCGTCGGCGCCGCTGATCTTGACGAGCAGCGCGATCTTGCCGTCGCCGTGATGATCCTCGGTGAAATAGGCGAATTTCTTGCCCTTAATGATCCCGAAGCAGGGCATGCCGTGCGAGGTCACCTCGTCGGCCTCGGGCAGCGCCAGCGCAAGTTCGCGCACTTGGCCGCGGAGATAATCGGGCGAGCGCTCGCGTGAGACGAAGGCGGCAAGGGTGGCGGGATAGAGCTGATGCTCGGCAAAGCGCACCCGCGCCGCGAGGCTCTCGACCGTATCGCCGGGCACGATCGCCACGCGCGTCTGCGCCAGCACCGGGCCGTCGTCGACCCCGGCGGTCACGATATGCACGCTGCACCCGCCGAATGTGTCGCCCGCGTCGATCGCCTGCTGGTGCGTATCCAGCCCCTTGTAGAGCGGCAGCAGGCTCGGATGGATATTGACCATCCTGCCCGTCCACCTAGCGACAAAATCGTCGCTTAATATGCGCATATAGCCCGCGAGCGCGACGAACTCGGCATCCACCTTGCGTAATTGCACGTCGACCAGCGCATCGAAGGCGTCGCGGCCCAGGCCCTTGTGCGACCGGCTCCAGGTCGCAACGCCCTCGGCCGCGGCGATGCCAAGCCCCGGCGCGTCGGGATCGTTGCTCGCGACCAGCACCAGTTCATAGGGGCAGTCCGCGGCCTTCGCGGCATAGAGCAGCGCCGCCATATTGGTCCCGGCACCCGAGATCAGGACGGCGACGCGCGCCTTAGCCATTATGCGTGGCGCTCCATGCGGCCAACGCGCTCCACGTCTCGGCCCCGCCGCTGACCGTGCAACCCTTCGGCCCGTCGCCGATATGCCCGATCCGGAACACCGTCTCGCCCGCCGCTTCCAGCGCTGCGGTCACCTCGGCGACGTCGGCCTCGGCCACGACCACCGCCATGCCGATCCCGCAGTTGAAGGTGCGCGCCATTTCCTCGGGCTCGATATGCCCCTGCGCCTGCAGGAATGCCATCAGCCGCGGCTGCTCCCACGCATCGGCATCGACGAACGCATGCAAATCGGCAGGCAAAATCCGCGGAATATTCTCGAGCAATCCGCCGCCGGTGATATGGGCCAGCGCGTGGACCTTGCCGCTTTTGACCAGCGGCAGCAGGCTCTTCACATAGATGCGCGTCGGCGCCATCAGCGCCTCGATCAGCAGCACTTCCTGGTCGAACAGCGCGGGGCGGTCGAGCTTCCACCCCTTGTCCGCGGCGAGCCGGCGCACGAGCGAGAAGCCGTTCGAATGCACGCCCGATGAGGCGAGGCCCAGGATGACGTCGCCCGCGGCGACCTTGTCGGCGGTCAGCACTTCGTGGCGCTCGACCGCGCCGACGCAGAAACCCGCGAGGTCGTAGTCGCCCTCGCTGTACATGCCCGGCATTTCCGCCGTCTCGCCGCCGATCAGCGCGCATCCCGCCTGCTTGCAGCCCTCGGCGATGCTCGCGACGACCGCGGTGGCGACGTCGTTGTCGAGCTTGCCGGTCGCGTAATAGTCGAGGAAGAACAGGGGCTCGGCGCCCTGCACGATCAGGTCGTTGACGCACATCGCGACCAGGTCGATGCCGACCCCGTCGTGCTTGCCCGATTCGATCGCGAGCTTGAGCTTAGTGCCCACGCCGTCGTTCGCCGCGACGAGCAAAGGATCGCTGAACCCCGCCGCCTTGAGGTCGAAGAAACCGCCGAAACCGCCGAGGTCGGCGTCGGCGCCGGGGCGGCGCGTCGCACGCGCGAGCGGGGCGATGGCACGGACCAGCGCATTGCCGGCGTCGATCGAAACCCCGGCCTGGGCATAGGTATAGCCCACGGGTTGGTTGTGCTTGGAATCCATGGCACGCGCGACTAACGGTTCCAGCCGACAAATGCCATGATTTCCTTGTCCTCGACGCGGGTTCGGGGCAGAGCATAGAGAAGTGATGATTTCGGCCGCGCCCTCCCGTTTCGCCCCCCGCTTCGACCTCGCCCGCCTTCTCGGCCGCGACCGGCGGATTGCCGCGCTTCTAGCGCTGCTCGCGCTCGCGCTCGTCGTCGGGGTGGTGCAGGGACAGATCGGCCGCGGCAACCGCGGCATCACCCCGATCAACAGCAGCGGCGACTTCCTGACCAGCGGCATCCTTGTCGACGTCACCGGCGACAATGCCGACGACGCGCGGACCAAGGGCTGGCGCGAGGCGCAGCGCAAGGGCTGGGCGCAGCTCTACCGCGCGACTAACGGCACCGACGGCCCGGCGCTCGGCGATTCGGTGCTCGACGGCATCGTCACCGCGATCGTCGTCGAGGAGGAGCAGATCGGCCCGCGTCGCTATGTCGCCAGGCTCGGCGTCCAGTTCGACCGCGTCCGCGCGGGGCAGATCCTCGGCGTCAGCGGCCGCACTTTGCGTTCGCCGCCCTTGCTCGTCATCCCCGTCTATTCGATCGACGGCATGCAACAGGTGTTCGAACAGCGCAGCGCCTGGCAGCGCGCCTGGGCCGAATATAATACGGGGCAGAGCGCGATCGACTATGTCCGCACTGCGGGCACCGGTGCCGACACTTTGCTACTCAATTCGGGGCAGATCGGCCGCCGCGGCCGCGTCTGGTGGCGCGTGATCCTCGACCAATATGGCGCGGCCGACGTGCTCGTGCCGATCGCGCGCGTCGAATACAGCTATCCCGGCGGGCCGATCACCGGCCATTTCACCGCGCGCTTCGGCCCCGACAACAAGCTGATCGGCGGCTTCACCATGACCGGCCCCAGCCCCGCGGCGCTGCCCGACATGATGGAAAAGGCGGTTGCGCGTATGGACCGCCTCTACACCGACGCGCTCGCCGCCGGGGTGCTGCGCACCGACACCTATCTGGTGCTCGAAAAGCCGGGCGAGATCGAGGAATTGCCCGAAGTGACCGAAAGCGCCGACGCGCTGCCGACCGAGATCGACACCAGCGTGTCGACCGCGCCCGTCGCGGGCGCGCAGAGCTTTACCGTCCAGTATAGTTCGCCCGACGTCGAATCGGTGTCGGCGACCGAGCGCAACATCGGCGCCATCGCAGGCGTCCAGTCGGCCGCGACCTCCAGCCTCGCGCTCGGCGGCATGTCGGTGATGCGCGTGACCTTCCGCGGCGATCTCGCCGCACTGAAGGCCGCGCTCGAAGCGCGCGGCTACAAGGTGCAGGCGGGCGGGAGCACGCTGCGGATCAGCCGCTGATGGCGCGCACCGGACAGATCGCGCTCCCGCTCGACTGGAGCGCGGGGGGCAGCAACGACGGTCCGCTGATCGTCGGCACCAGCAACGCTGATGCGGTGCGTTACCTGCGCCACGTTGCCACCTGGCCCGTGCGCACCGCGGTGCTCACCGGCCCGCGCGGCTCGGGGCGCAGCCTGATCGGCCGGCTTTTCGCGCGCGACACCGGCGGGCGCGTGATCGACGGGCACGACAGCGTCTCCGAGGAAGAGATTTTCCACGCCTGGAACGCCGCGCAGGCCAGCGGCACGCCGCTGCTGATCATCGCCGACGCGCCGCCGGCCGAATGGGGAATTGTGCTTCCCGACCTCCGCTCGCGGCTCGCCGCGGTGCCGGTGCTGGCGATTGGCGCGCCCGACGACTGCCTCGCGCGCGATCTGATCGAGGCGCTTTTCGCGCAGCGTGGCATCGCGCTCGCCCCCGGCGTCGCCTCCTATATCGTCCCGCGCATGGAGCGCAGCTATACGATGATCCACCGCATCGTCGCCGCGCTCGACGAAGCTTCGCTCGAACGCGGGCGCGGGATCGGCGTTCGTCTCGCGCGTGAAACATTGTTGTCACAAGGGCTGATCGACCCCGATCTCCTCGAAAGGCAGGATGAAGCGACATGTCGATAGCCGGTGGACCTCTTCGCGCCGACAATGATGCCGCCACGGCGGCCTCCGATTTCGGCCCCGAACGCTTCTTCAACCGCGAACTCAGCTGGCTCGCCTTCAACCGGCGGGTGATGGAGGAGGCGCGCAACCCCGCGCATCCCCTGCTCGAACGCCTCCGCTTCCTGTCGATCTCGGGCAGCAACCTCGACGAATTCTTCATGGTCCGCGTCGCCGGCCTCAAGGGCCAGCAATTGCAGGGGATCGACGATCCCAGCGCCGACGGCCGCTCGCCCGGCCAGCAACTCGCCGAGATCGAGGCCGAGGTGAATCGCCTCGTCGACCAGCAGCAGAGCGAGTGGCAGCGGCTGCACCGGCTGCTCGGCGAACAGGGGATCGTCGTCCACGGGCCCGGCTCCGACGCCGACAAGCTGCGCACCGCGCTCCGCCAATATTTCATCGACCAGATCTTCCCGATCCTCACCCCGCAGGTGCTCGATCCGGCGCATCCCTTTCCCTTCACCCCCAACCGCGGACTCGGCGTCATCTTCGACCTCGAGCGCAAGGCGGGCGGCGAGAATATCCGCGAACTGGTGATGATCCCGTCGGCGCTGGCGCGCTTCGTCCCGGTGCCGGACGAACCATCGTGCTTTGTCCCGATCGAATATCTGATCGAATTGTTCGGCGACACCTTGTTCCCCGGCTATCGCATCCGCTCGCGCGGGGTGTTCCGCATCATCCGCGACAGCGACATCGAGCTCGAGGAAGAGGCCGAGGATCTTGTGCGCCTGTTCCGCACCGCGATCCGCCGCCGCCGCCGCGGGCGCGTCATCCTGCTCGAACTCGCCGCCGACATGCCCGGCGAACTCGCCGCGGTGCTCGGCGACGATATCCAGGGGCATGAGGCGATCGTCGCCAAGATCGACGGGTTCGTCGGGCTGGCAGCGCTCTCGGCGCTGGTCGACGTCGACCGCCCCGACCTCAAATTCCCCGCCTTCTCGGCGCGTTTTCCCGAGCGGATCCGCGAGCATGGCGGCGACTGTTTTGCGGCGATCCGCAGCAAGGATATCCTCGTCCACCACCCCTATGAAAGCTTCGAGGTCGTGCTCGCCTTCCTGCGCCAGGCGGCCGCCGATCCCGACGTCGTCGCCATCAAGCAGACGCTCTACCGCGCGGGCGACCAGTCGCCGGTGATCCGCGCGCTGATCGAGGCCGCCGAGGCGGGCAAGTCGGTGACCGCGGTGGTCGAACTCAAGGCCCGCTTTGACGAGGAGCAGAACCTGCTCTGGGCGAACCAGCTCGAACGCGCCGGGGTGCAGGTCGTCTACGGCTTCATCGAGTGGAAGACCCACGCCAAGATTTCGATGGTCGTGCGCCGCGAAGGGCAGGGGTACAAGACCTATTGCCACTTCGGCACCGGCAACTACCATCCGGTCACCGCGCGTATCTATACCGATTTGAGCTTCTTCACCGCCGATCCGCGTGCGGGACGCGATGCCGCGCAATTGTTCAACTACATCACCGGCTATGTCGAGCCCGAGCGGCTCGATATGATCACCATGTCGCCGCTCAACATGCGGAAACATCTGAGCGAATTGATCGATGCCGAGACCGCGGCGGCGCGCGCCGGGCTGCCCTCGGGAGTCTGGGCCAAGATGAACAGCCTCGTCGACCCCGACATCATCGACAAGCTCTACGAGGCGAGCGCCGCGGGGGTGCCGGTCGAGCTCGTCGTGCGCGGCATCTGCTGCCTGCGTCCGGGCGTGCCAGGCTTGTCCGAGACGATCCGCGTCAAGTCGGTCGTCGGCCGCTTCCTAGAACACAGCCGCGTGTGGTCTTTTGCCAATGGCGCGGCGCTGCCCAATCGCAACGCCAAACTCTATATCTCCAGCGCCGACTGGATGCCGCGCAACTTCGACCGCCGCGTCGAATATATGATTCCGATCGAAAATCCGACCGTCCACGACCAGATATTGGACCAGGTGCTCGTCGCGAACCTGATCGACAATGAACAAAGCTGGGTTCTGCAACCAGACGGCACTTACGTGCGCGTAGTTCCGGACGATAAGCCATTTAATTTGCACCATTATTTTATGACGAACCCGTCGCTCTCGGGCCGCGGCACGACGCTGAGCCAGCGCCAGGACGTCCCGACGCTCATCCTCGACATGCGGAAAGATTGACAGCATTGCCCTTCCGCCGAACCCCCGCTTCCAAGGTTCACCGCTCCGCCGTCATCGATATCGGATCGAACTCGGTCCGCCTGGTCGTCTATGAAGGCCCGCCGCGCGCGCCCGCGGTGATCTTCAACGAAAAGGTCGCCGCCGGCCTTGGCCGCGGCCTCGCGATCGACGGCCGCATCGCCCCCGAAGACGCCGAACGCGGCCTCTATGCGCTGCGCCGCTATGCGCTGCTCGCAAAGCATATGGAGGTCCAGGACCTGCAATGCGTCGCGACTGCCGCAGTGCGCGACGCGCCCAACGGCGCCGACTTCATCGCCGGCGCCGCCGAAGCGGGGCTCGAAATCCGGCTGCTATCGGGGCAGGAAGAGGCCGAGGCGGCGGGATATGGCGTGGTCGCCGCGATCCCCGACGCGCACGGCATCGCGGTCGATCTGGGCGGCGGCAGCCTAGAACTCGCCGAAGTCGTCAATGGTCAGGTCGGCCGCCGCAACAGCTTCCCGCTCGGCGTGTTGCGGCTTCCCGCGCTGCGCGAGGAGGGCGATCAGGCGTTCGAGCGCGCGGTTCGCAAGATGCTGCGCGCCAAGGGCTGGCCGGGCGATTGCGCCGGGCTGCCGCTCTATCTGGTCGGCGGTTCGTGGCGCGCGCTCGCACGCCTCGACCTCGAACTCACCAAGGATCCGCTCGCGGTGCTCGACCAGCACACGCTGCCGCGCGCCGCGCTTCGCCGCCTGACCCGCGCGACGCGGCGGCTGAGCTTCGAGGAATTGAAGTCGATCCCCGGCATGGCGTCGAACCGCGCCGCCTCGCTGCCCGACGCCGCGGCGCTGCTCGCCGCGCTTGCCAACATCATTGACGTGCCCGAGATGACCGTATCGTCGTCGGGGCTGCGCGAAGGATTGCTCTATCAGGCGCTCGATGCCGGCACGCGCGCGCAGGACCCGCTGATCGTCGCCGCCGAGTTCGAGGGCCGCCGCCTCGCGCGCTTCGCGCCGCACGGCCCCGCGCTCGCCGACTGGATCGCGCCGCTGTTCGCCAGCGAGGACCAGGCCGACAGCCGCATCCGCCTCGCCGCGAGCCTGCTCAGCGACGTCGCCTGGTCGGCGAACCCCGACTTCCGCGCCGAACGCGGCACCGAGATCGGCCTGCACGGCAATTGGCGCGGCATCGACATCCCCGGCCGCATCCTGCTCGCGCGCGCGCTGCACGCGGGGTTCGGCGGCGCAGACGGCGATTTCCCCGCAATGGGCAGCCTGGTGTCCAGCGAGCGGCTGGCGCGCGCGCGGCAATGGGGGCTTGCGATCCGCCTCGCGCAGCGGCTGACCGGCGGGGTCGAGGCCCCGCTCAAGGCGAGCCGCATCGCGCAGGAGGATGGCAAGCTGGTGCTCCGCCTCGACGCCGGCTGGCACCATCTGGCGGGCGAATCGGTCGACCGCCGCCTGCGCTCGCTCGCGCAGGCGCTCGACGCGAAACCCGAACTCGTGCTGCTTTAGGCGACGTCGTCGATCGGCGTCGCCGCGGCGGGGTCGATGACGCTCATCACCAGCTTGCCGTTGACGACCGCAAAGCCCATCCGCCCCTCGACCAGGTCGAGTGCGGCATGGCCGAACACGTCGTTACGCCAGCCCTGGAGCATCGGAATATCGTCGCGCCGCCCCGCCGCCAGCGCCTCGAGATCGTCGCTGCGCGCGATCAGCCGCGCCGCGACATTGAGCTCGCGCGCGCGAATTTTGAGCAGCAGTTTGAGGAGGTCGGCAACGAGCACGCCCTCCTTGCCGAGCCCGGGCCCGCGCGGTGCACGGTCGGGCATGTCGTCGCGGCCGAGCGGCTGGGCATTGGCGAGCGCGTCCATCAGCCGGCTGCCGATGTCGTTCGAGCGCCATGTTGCCGACAGTCCACGCACGCGGCCGAGACCGTCCTGGTCCTTCGGCGGATGCGCGGCGAGATCGGCGAGCGTCTCGTCCTTGACGATGCGCCCGCGCGGCAAGTTCTTGCTCCGCGCCTCGCGCTCGCGCCATGCGGCGAGCGATTTCAGCCGGCCGAGTACGTCGGGCTTGCGCGACGGGATCTTGATGCGGTGCCAAACCTGCTCGGGATCGATATTGTAATTGGCGGGATCGGCGAGCTTTTCCATTTCCTCGTCGAGCCAGTGGCCGCGCCCGGTCTTGACCAGTTTTTTGAGCATCATCGGGAAAATCTTCGCGAGATGCGTCACGTCGCCGATCGCATAGTCGATCTGGCGCTTGTCGAGCGGGCGGCGGCTCCAGTCGGTGAAGCGTGCGCCCTTGTCGAGCTGGATGCCGACCCATGCCTCGACCAGGTTCGAATATCCGACCTGTTCGGCCTGGCCCAGCGCCATCTGGCCGATCTGCGTGTCGAAGATCGGGTGCGGGGTCTTGCCGGTCAGGTTGAAGATGATTTCGACATCCTGCCCACCGGCATGGAAGACCTTCAGCATCTCCTCGTTGTCGACGAGCAGGTCGAGCAGCGGCTTCAGGTCCATGTCCTTCGCCATCGGGTCGATCGCCGCGGCATGCTCGCTGTCGGCGACCTGGATCAGGCAGAGTTCGGGCCAGAAAGTGTTCTCGCGCATGAACTCGGTATCGACGGCGATGAAATCGCTGTCCTTAATCAGGTTACAGAATTCGACGAGCGCGGCGCTGGTTTCGATGAGCGGATGGACTTGCATGCCGCGCCTATACAGCTAGTTGATGCAGACGGGCAGGAAAAATTGCCCAAGCTCTTCGGGGTCGTTGAGCCGGAAAACCGGCCGGAAACGCGAAGGGGTATCGACATGCATTGGGTCGGTTGGGGGCTGGCGGCGCTGGGATTCGCGCTGCTTTTCGGGCAATATCTGGCGGGGCAGGCCGACATCTTCGTGTCGATCGCCAATCCGCGGCCGCTCGACGAGGAGCGGATGACGGTGACGATGCGCTGGTGGGGCCTCGCAGCCGAGTCGCACCAGCCGTTCGTGACGCCCGAATCCGACCATGGGCTGTGCGACGTGCGCGTCTACGCGACCCGAAAGCAGATATTGACCGCGATCGCCAGTTTCGGCGCGGTGCGTCCGGTGATGGTCGCCTGGCGCGCCAATGCCGGCATCCACCCGCTAGGAGATGCGTGATGCCGATCGTGAAGCTCGGCGCCGAGGCCGACTGGACCAATTATCACGGCACGGGCGTCTGCGAGGGCGCGGTGCGCTATGCGCTGCGCAGCGGCGACGCGGCGCGCGGGCGCGACGAACTGGCAGCGGCCTCGGCCGCGGTGCGCGAATGGCTGGCCGACGCTCAGCGAGAGGGCAAGCGCGTGCGCCCGCTCGGCGCCGGCTGGTCGCCCTCGAACATCAATATCTGTTCGCAGGCCTGGCTGCTCCACACGCGCCGCTTCAACCGCTGCTTCCGCATCGGCCCCGGCGACGTGCGGCCGGGCGTCGATGCCGCGGGGTTGATGCTCGTCCAATCGGGGGCGCTCGTCGATGAGGTGTCCGACAAGCTCGAGGAGCAGGGGCGCTCGCTCTGGACCAGCGGCGCGGGCAACGGCCAGACCTTCGCGGGCGCCGCGGCGACGGGCACGCACGGCTCGATGGTGACGCGCGGGGGCATCCAGGACCATATCCGCGCGGTGCAGGTCGTCACGCCCTCGGGCGTTCATTGGGTCGAACCCGCGGCCGGGCTGATGAGCGACGCCTTCATCGCCGCCACCGGGTCGGCGGCGCTGCGCGACGACGATCTCTTCGCGGCGGTCCAGCTTCCGGTCGGGGCGCTCGGCATCGTCACCGCGCTGGTGGTCGACAGCGTCCCCAAATTCCTCGTCCGCCCGATCCAGAATCTGCGCAAAGTCGACTGCGCGGCGCTGGGCTGGCTCGCGGTGGGCGATTTCCGGCGTTTTTCGGCGGCCTATGCGCTCGATCGCGAGCCCGATTTCGTGCAGATGATCGTCAATCCCTTCAAGCCGCTCAAGCGGCCCGCGATGCTGCGTTTCCTGTATCGCGAGGAATGGCGCCAGGACTATCCGCACGCCACGCCGGGCCAGATGGGTGCGGGTTACGACGCGCTGAGCCTTCTCGGCAAATTGCTCGATGATTATCCCTGGGCGCGCGGCGCGCTGCTCCAGTTCGCGATGAAGCAGGGCTATGCCGCGGGCCCCGATGTCGACGATCCGCCGGTGTACGGGACCTGGGGCGAGGGGCTCGACACGCACCGGCCGCTCGCGGACCTGTTCAACGCCTCGGTGACGATCGACCGGAGCGAACTGGCACGCGTGTTCGAGCTGATCTGTGCGGTCTATACCAAATATGGCGGCTCGACCGCGGTGACGATCCGCTTCATGGAGCGGGCGCAGGGGCTGCTCGCGCCCGCGCGTTTCGCGCATAATGCGGTGATCGACTTCGATGGGCCGCGGAGCCAGCGCACCGCCGATGCCTATAGGCGCGTCGTTGACCTGCTCGACCGCGAGGGTGTCGCGTTTACGCGCCATTGGGCGAAGAGCTGCCACCTCGACGCGGCACGCATCGCGGGCGACTATGGCGACGACCTGACCCGCTGGCGCGCCGCGCGCGACCGGCTGCTGCCCGACCCCGCGCATCGTGCGCTCTTCGGCAGCCCGGTGCTCGACGGGCTCGGCCTGACGGTCTGAATCGCCTACAAGTCTTGACAAATGGCGCGCCGTGCTGCCTTGGGCGCGGCCATATCGGTGCGTTTCCGCGCGCGCCTCCCCGGACATTCGAAAGACGAAAAAATGCACGCCTATCGCACCCATACATGCGCCGATCTTCGCGCCGCCAACGTCGGTGAGGAAGTTCGTCTCTCGGGCTGGGTGCACCGGACGCGCGAGCATGCCAATGTGCTCTTCGTCGATCTGCGCGACCATTATGGCATCACCCAGATCGTCGTCGAGACGGGCTCCGAGCTCTACCCGCCGGTCAATGGCGTCGGCCCCGAGTCGGTCCTGACCTTCACCGGCAAGGTTGCCGCGCGCTCGACCGAGACGCTCAACCCGAAGCTCGCGACCGGCGAGATCGAAATCTACCCGAGCGCGGTGACCGTCCAGTCGGCGGCCGATCGCCTGCCGCTGCCGGTGTTCGGCGAGACCGAATATCCCGAGGAAATCCGCCTCACCAACCGCTTCCTCGACCTGCGCCGCGAGCGGCTGCACAAGAATATCGTGCTGCGCTCGAACGTGATTTCGTCGCTGCGCCGCCGGATGATCGACCAGGGCTTCACCGAATTCCAGACGCCGATCCTGACCGCGAGCAGCCCCGAGGGCGCGCGCGACTATCTGGTGCCCAGCCGTGTCCACCCGGGCAAATTCTATGCGCTGCCGCAGGCGCCGCAGATGTTCAAGCAGCTGCTGATGGTCGCGGGCTTCGACCGCTATTTCCAGATCGCCCCCTGCTTCCGCGACGAGGACGCGCGCGCCGACCGTTCGCCCGGCGAATTCTACCAGCTCGATTTCGAGATGAGCTTCGTCACGCAGGACGATGTCTTCGCTGCGATCGAACCCGTCCTGCACGGCGTGTTCGAGGAATTCGCCGATTTCGACGGCAAGGGGCGCACCGTGTCGCCGCTGCCGTTCCAGCGCATCCCGTACCGCGAATCGATGCTGAAATATGGCAGCGACAAGCCCGACCTCCGCAACCCGCTGCTCGTCCACGACGTCGGCGCCTTCTTCAAGGGTTCGGGCTTCGGCCGCTTCGCGTCGATGGTCGAGGAAGGCCAGGTCGTCCGCGCCGTCGCCGCCCCCGAAACGCACGAGAAGAGCCGCAAGTTCTTCGACGAGATGAACAGCTGGGCGCAATCGGAAGGTTTTCCGGGCCTCGGCTATGCGACGCAGAAGGACGGCGTGTTCGGCGGCCCGATCGCCAACAACCATGGCCAGGACGGCATGAAGGCGATCGCCGACGCGATGGGTCTCGGCCCGAACGATGGCATCTTCTTCGCGGCGGGCGCCGAGGCGAAGGCCGCGAAGCTTGCGGGGCTTGCCCGCACGCGTGTCGCCGAGCAGCTCGACCTGATCGACAAGAGCCGCTTCGAATTCTGCTGGATCGTCGATTTCCCGATGTTCGAGGCCGACGAGGACACCGGCAAGATCGATTTCAGCCACAACCCCTTCTCGATGCCGCAGGGCGAGATGGACGCGCTGACGAACAAGGACCCGCTCGATATCCTCGCGTACCAATATGACATCGTCTGCAACGGCGTCGAACTGTCGTCGGGCGCGATCCGGAACCATCGCCCGGACATCATGTACAAGGCGTTCGAAATTGCGGGCTACAGCCAGGCGGACGTCGACACCAATTTCGCAGGCATGATCAACGCCTTCAAGTTCGGCGCGCCGCCGCACGGCGGTTCGGCGCCGGGTGTCGACCGCATCGTGATGCTGCTCGCCGACGAGCCGAACATCCGCGAAGTGATCGTCTTCCCGATGACGCAGAAGGCCGAGGACCTGATGATGGGCGCGCCCGCGCCGGTCAGCGAAAAGCAGCTCAAGGAACTGCACATCCGCCTCGTGGACGGGCCGAAGAGCTGACCGCATGAGCGAGCCGCGCGAACACCGGCTTGCGACGCCGGATGGCGACCTCTGCTGGTTCGAATGGGGCGGGCGCTCGGAGCGGCCGTCGGTGCTGTTGCTCCACGCGACCGGCTTTCACGCGCGCCTGTGGGACCAGGTCGTCGCGGCGCTGGCCGCGGGCACGCACGTCGTCGCACCCGACAGCCTGGGACATGGCCGCAGCGCCAAGCCCGCGGCGCTGTTCGACTGGGCGAAGACCGCCGATTTCCTGCTGCCGCTGGTCGATCGTTTTGCGGGCACGCCGCTCGTCGGTTGCGGGCACAGCATGGGCGGGTATCTGCTGACGCGGCTCGCCGCCGAGCGGCCTGCGGCGTTCCGCCACCTGATCCTGATCGACCCGGTGATCATGGACCCGGCTTTCTATGCCGATGCCGCCGGGCAGCCCTTGCCCGATCCCGCCGAGCATCCCGTCGCGCGCCGCCGCGCGCGTTGGGAGGGGTGGGAGGCGATGCTCGCGCATTTCGGCAAGCGGCCGCCCTATATGCATTGGGACCCGGCGGTTCTGGCGGACTATTGCCGTCATGGGCTGCTGCCCGCAGCCGACGGCGAGGGGTGGGACCTTGCCTGCCCGCCGGCGGTCGAGGCTTCGGTCTATCTCAGCGCGCTCCGCACCAGCCCGCACGACTGGTTCGCCCGCATCGCGGCGCCGGTCAGCGTGATCCGCGCCAAGACCGGTGAACGCGCGGGCAATCTCGACTTCTCGGTCAGCCCGACCTGGCCCGCGCTGGGCGCCGCGCTCGGTGCGGTCCGCGACGAGCAGTGGGGCGAGCTCAGCCACTTCATTCCGATGGAGGCGCCGCAGCGCCTCGCCACCCTCATCGCTGCCGAGCTTTGACAGCTCCGCCGGGCTGCGATAGCCAGCCGGTGGGATCGACGGGCATCGGGGGACAAGATGAGCCAGTTGCGATGGATGCTGGGCGCGGCGCTGATCTGCGGCGCGGTGCCGGCGGCGGCCGAGACGCTGACCGTGACGGGGACCTACCCAGCGGGCAATGGAAACGTCAACGACCTGATCAGCATCGCGGTCGACCGCTTCGAGGGCGAGGACGGCAGTGCGCTGTCGCAGGCGCTCGAGGGCGAACTCACCGGGGTGCGCTTCGGCGGACAGCCCTATTTTCGCGTCGTCGCGCCCGAATCGGGGGTGCCGACCGACGCGCTGGTGACCGGCAATGTGCGCACCGGGGTCGAGGAATCGGGCTATACCGAAAAGCGCAAGCGCTGCGTCGAACAGGATCCCGCCGACAAGAACAAGTGCCTGAAGGAAGAGGAATATGACCTCCGCTGCCGCCGCCGCGTGGCAACAGTCAGCACCAATGTCCGGCTGGTCGCGATGGACGACGGGAGCATCCGCTACACCCGGCCGTTGAATGCACGCGACGAACAGACCTATTGCCCCGACCGCAAGGCGAACCGCACGGTCGAGAGCTTCGTCGACCAGACGGTGCAGTCGCAGGTGCGCACGATCCGTTACGACCTCGCGCCGAGCAGCTTTTCGGACAATGTCCGCGTCGACGAGAATCGCAAGGGCCTGCCCAAACCCGCCGCCGAGGCGTTCAAAAATGCGATCCGCCAGACCAAGAGCGACCAGGCCGGCGCCTGCGACAGCTGGGCGGCGATCGCCCGCGACGTAGAGCCGACCGCAGCGCTCGCCTTCAACCTCGGCCTCTGCGCCGAGGCGCGGCGCGACTTCGCCGCGGCGATCGACTGGTACGGCCAGGCGCAGCGGCTGGGGTCGAAGAACCGCGACATCGGCGCGGGGCTGACGCGCATCGATCGGCACCGCCGCGCGCTCGCCGACTGGGACGCGCGCCAGCAACTGCTCGCCGGGCGGTAAGGAAGGTGCGCCGCGCTGTGCCAAAGGGCGACAGGCGATCATCGCGCGCTTGGTGATCGCGCGTTCGTTGGGCTAGGGTCGCGGCATGACCATATCGCTCTCCGACTTCGAATCCGGCGCCAAATATGACGGCGATTATTCGGGCGACCTCGCCGAACTGCAGGAGCGGCTCGGCCGCATCCAGGCCGCGCACATCACCCACGGCCAGCGCAGCGTCATCATGTTCGAGGGCTGGGATGGCGCGGGCAAGGGCGGCATCATCACCCGCCTCACCGCGCCGCTCGACCCGCGCTATTTCGAGGTGTGGCCGATCGGCGCGCCGAGCGACGAGGAAAAGGCGCGCCATTTCCTGTGGCGCTTCTGGAAGCGGCTGCCGGGCAACCGCGAACTCTCGATCTTCGACCGCAGCTGGTACGGCCGCGTCCTTGTCGAGCGCGTCGAGGGGTTCGCGAGCGAGGGCGAATGGCGCAAGGGTTATGACGAGATCAACGAGTTCGAGGCGCAGCTGACGGGCTCGTCGACGCACCTCGTCAAGCTGTTCGTCCACATCACGCAGGACGAGCAGGACGAGCGCTTCGCCGACCGGCTGAACGACCCGTGGAAACGGTGGAAGACCGGGCCCGAGGATTATCGCAACCGGTCGAAGCGCAAGGATTATCTGGCCGCGCTGCACGACATGTTCGAGCAGACGAACACGCGCTGGGCGCCGTGGAAGGTGATCGACGGCAACAACAAAAAGGCCGCGCGCATCGCCGCGCTGACGCACATCGCCGACTCGCTCGAGGCCGCGGTGCCGATGACGCCGCCCGAGCTCGACCCCGCGACGGTCAAGCTGGCGCAAAAGGCGTTCGGCTACAAACCTGAGGACTAGGTTTTTCGGGGCCTCGGCTAGCCATTGCGGCCCCCAATCGCTACATGGGGCAGATGAGCCGCGCCAAGAGATCCGACGACTGGGGTTTTCCCCGCTGGCGCCCCTATGGATCGTCGCGCGAGGCGCAGAAGGTGCGGCTGTGCGACCGGCACGGCTGCACCGAGCCCGGCAACTGCCCCGCGCCCAAATCGCCGAACAGCCCCGAACGCTGGTATTTCTGCGAAACCCACGCTGCCGAATATAATCGCGGCTGGGATTATTTCGAAGGCCTCAGCGCCGAGGACGCGGCGGCGCGCGCGGCCGAGGAAGCGCGCGGCGCGCGCAGCTATGCCAAGGCGCAGCATTACGCGTGGGGCGGATCGGGCGACGGCAGCCGCAGCGCCGACGAGATGCGCGCGCTCGAACTGCTCGGGCTCGACCCCGACGCCGATTTCGACGCGACCAAGAAGGCGTGGCGCGCGCTCGCCAAGGAATGCCATCCCGATGTGAAGCCCGGCGATGCCGATGCCGCGAAACGCTTCGCCGCGGGGCAGGCGGCGTTCGAGGTGTTGAAGCAGGCCGAGGATCGGAAGAGCTGGAGACCGGCCTAATCGGCGGTGGCCCAATCGCGATCGATGTCAATTTCTATTGACTCCATGTTATATATTTTTAACATGAGATGATCGGGAACTTGGGGGATGACAATATGCGAAGGATGATTGCCCTGCTGCTCGCTGCGGCGCTGACGACGCCTGCGCTCGCCCAGTCCGCGGGCTTTCGCGATACCGGGCTCGGACGGACCGAGGGCCTTGTCGGCATCGGCTTCACGCTCCCCTTGGGTAATGGACGGAAAGCGGAGCCGCCACGCCTCGAACTGCGGCTGGCGCGCGACACGATCAACATCGACGGCAGCCGCCAGTCGAATCGCGAGGCGCGGCGTTTCGAGAGCCGGATCGGCATCGCGCTCGACGGCCAGCAGAGCTTGCTGCTCAATGGGCGTCCGGTCGAGCGTAAGCAGCGGAACAATCTGTCGACCGAAGCCGGGATTGCGATCGGCGTCGTCGCGGTGCTGGTGATCGGCGGGCTGCTGGTCGCCGACGCGGCGCGCGACGCGTCGGAATAGGGGACGGGTTTCGGGTGGAAGCTGCCGTTCAGATCCTCCCCACGCGAAGCGATGGGGAGTTGGCAGCCCGCAGGGCTGACGGAGGGGTCGGCGACGTCAAAGGTCAGCGCTGCGCCGCGACCCCTCCACCACCGCTTCGCGGCGGTCCCCCTCCCCAACGCTTCGCGATGGGGAGGATCTTAGGGCAGCTCCCCACCGCAAACCCGCCGCTATTTATAAATGCACCCATCCAGCCCATCGCGCCCGACCACCCCGATCCGCGCGCGGATCGTGTTGCCGTATCGCCGCGTGAAGCCCGAGGGGCTGATCGCCTCACGCTTCTTGGGCAACGGTAGGATCGCCGCGATGCGCGCCGCTTCGGTCGGGGTCAGTTTCGCCGCGCCATGCTTGAAATAGCGCTGCGCCCCCGCCTCGACGCCATAGGTACCGAGCCCGGTTTCGGCGACGTTGAGATAGACCTCCATGATCCGGCGCTTGCCCCAGATCTTTTCGATCAGGAAGGTGAACCAGATTTCGGGGACCTTGCGGACGTAGCGCGTCCAGCCGCTGCCCTGCCACAGGAAGACGTTCTTCGCGGTCTGCTGGCTGATCGTCGAGCCGCCGCGCAGCCTTTTGCCCTTGGCGTTGCGCTCGATCGCATCCTCGATCGCGTCGCGGTCGAAGCCGTCGTGGCTGCAGAATTTGCCGTCCTCGGCGGCGATCGCGGCGCGCACCATGTTGCGGTCGATGTTTGACAGGCTCTCCCAATCCTTGGTGATGCCGTTGCCGTCGGTCAGCATCGTCACCGTCACCGGCGGCGGCACGACGGCATAGATCAGCACCCAGACGACCGTGACGACGACGAACCACAGCAGCCATTTGAAGGGCCGCAGATACCAGGGCAGCTTGCGGCGTTTGGGTTTCGGCTTCGCGGTGGTCATGCCCGTGTCTTAGCCGCTTGGCCGCGCGCGGCAAGCCGGTGCGTCTATGGCGTCGTCGGATCGAAAAGGATCACCGCATTGGCGGGCGGCAGGCCGTCGATCGGGCGCTGCATCTCCGCCTGCCAGGGCTTTCCCGCGTCGAAGTCGGCTTTGTCGGTGTAGCGACCGGCGATCCGCCCCGCGCCGAAATGATAGGGTAGTCCCTCGCTGTCGAGTGGCGTGGGGCCGTCGGCGACATGGAAATGCAGATGCGGCTGGGTGACATGGCCCGAGGCGCCGACCTTGCCGATCACCTGTCCGCGCCGCACACGCATGCCGGGGCGGAGGCGGAGGCCGGGGGCGAGATGCTGGTAGAAGGCATGGCGGCCGTCGGCGAGGCGCAGCACGATCATCGCGCCGGTCTCGTCCTCGACATTGGCGCGCGCGTCGGCGGCTCGCTCCGCCTTGACGGTGACGATCTCGGCATCGGCGACCGCTAGTACGTCCGCGCCCGATCCGTCGGGGGCGACGCCGGTGCCCGTCGAGACCGGATCGAAACCCACGGCGGGCATCCAGTCGATCGCGTGGCGGCCGGGAATGTGGACGCGGCCGCGTACCGCATAGGGAAAGCGGCGGTGGCCGTTGTCGACGCCGGGAAGCGCGACGGCGGTCCAGGGGCCGCCGCGCAGCGGGGCGCCCAGCCTGGCCTCGAAAGCCGGGCGCGGGTTGAAGGCCGCGCCGGCGATGGTCACCGGGTCGGACGCGCCCTCCTTGCGCTGGGGGACGAAGGTGATGTGATGGACCAGGGGCACCGCGCCGTCGCCGCTCCATGGCACCGAGAGGTAGAAGATCGCGCGCTGGCCTGGGGCGAGGTGGTTCGTGGGTCCGGTCGCGGCGCCGATCCGCCGCATCGTGCCGGCGGGGTCGATCCGCGCGACGCGCTTGTCATCGGCTGCGACGCGCACATCGACCGAGGTGATCGCAAGCGTCCGCGAAGAGAAATTGGTCGCGTGCAGCTCGTAGATCAGCCGGTCCCCGCCATCGATGCGCGCGATCGGGGGCGTGTAGGGCAGTTCGAGGTGGAGCGACTGATAGGGGCGGATGTCGGCCGGCGGCTCGGCGGGGACGGCGGCGAGGGGCGGGGCGAGCAGGACGGCGAGGAAGGGCAGCGGCATGGGGCGATCTCCAGCGGGACGGGCCCGCCGGTTGCGTCAGCCGACCGCCGCGCCGCGAGCGCCGATCTTTGAGCGGGACTATTCGGCCGGCTGGGCGGGCGGGTGCAGCAGCGTCGCCAGATTCTCGCGGAAGCGGCGGCTGAGGCGGAGGTCCTGCCCCGTCGTCAGCCGGACATGCGCGTCGCCGCGGCCGATCGGGTCGATCGCGCGGACGCGGTCGAGGCGGATCAGCGCGCCGCGATGGATGCGCGCAAAATCGTCCGCGGGCAGCCGTGCCGCGAGCGAGGTCAGCGATTCCTCGATCAGATAGGCGCGGCCCTCGCTGTGGATTTCAGCATAGTCGCCCGCGGCGCCGATCCAGTCGATCGCGGCAAAGGGGATGCGCTGCACGCGCCCGCGCGCGCGGATCAGCAGCGCGTCGTCGTTTGCCGGGCGCTGCACGGGTTCGGCGCGGCGCGGCCAGCGCGTCCAGCCGATCGTCAGCGCGACGAGCGCGGCATAGAGCATCGTGTTGCTGTCGAAATTGCGCACGAACATAAGCTCGACCATCGCGCCGCGCGTCGGCACCGCGTCGCCGCGATACACCGGCCAGTAGATCAGGCCGAAGAGCAGGACATGCGCCCCCGCCACGACGGGCCAGAGCGCGAGATAGGCGGCGAGGCGCAGCCACCAGCGGCGGATGCGGCGCTCGATTGTCAGCATCGCGCGGACGATCGGCCAACTGAGCAGCACCCAGATCGAATAGATCGCCGCGCTATAGCCGATCGACGGCCACCAAGGCTGCGGCTGGCCGCGCCAGGCGGCGACGCCATAGCCTTGCGCGGCCTGGACCAGCGCGATCAGGCTCCAGCCGAAGAGCACGACGGCGACCCACCCGCGCGGGCCCGCGGGCGCGCGAAGGCGGATCGCCGGCATCGATTATCCGGTCAGGCGCCGACGAGGCGGCGGTCGCCGGCGAGCTTGAGCATCGCCTTCTGCAGCTTTTCGAAGGCGCGCACCTCGATCTGGCGGACGCGTTCGCGGCTGACGTCGTAGACCTGGCTCAAATCCTCGAGCGTCTTAGGATCGTCGGTCAGGCGGCGTTCGGTCAGGATGTGGCGCTCGCGCTCGTTGAGCGTGTCGAGCGCCTCGTTGAGCAAAGAATGGCGGATGTCGCGTTCCTGCGTCTCGGCGACGCGCTCGTCCTGCAACGGGCCTTCGTCGCCGAGCAGGTCCTGCCATTGGCTGTCGCCGTCCTCGCCCATTGGCACGTTGAGCGAGGTGTCGCCGCCCATCGCCATGCGGCGGTTCATGCTGGTGACTTCCTCCTCGGTGACGCCGAGGTCGGTGGCGATCTTGGTCAGATGCTCGGGCGACAGGTCGCCGTCCTCGAACGCATCGAGGCTGTTCTTCATCCGGCGAAGGTTGAAGAAGAGCTTCTTTTGCGCCGCGGTGGTGCCCATCTTGACGAGGCTCCACGAGCGCAGGATGAATTCCTGGATCGAGGCGCGGATCCACCACATCGCGTAGGTCGCGAGGCGGAAGCCGCGGTCGGGGTCGAATTTCTTCACCCCCTGCATCAGCCCGATATTGCCTTCGCTGATCAGTTCGCTGACCGGCAGGCCATAGCCGCGGTAACCCATTGCGATCTTCGCGACGAGGCGGAGGTGGCTGGTCACCAGCTGCGCGGCGGCTTCATTGTCGCCATGTTCCTGGAAACGCTTGGCGAGCATGAACTCCTGTTCGGGGGTGAGCAGGGGAAATTTTCGGATTTCGGCCAGATAGCGGTTCAGGCTCGCCTCACCGCCGAGCGCGGGCACCACTGCCGGAACATTGCTTTTGTTAGCCATAGGAGAGCGTCTTCCCTATCAATCTTTGGATCAAAATATGCCGCGGTTGGCTCCGGCGGTCGAGATAGATTTTCATTCGAAACTTAAACGCGCAATTTGTCGATCAGTTGCCGCATGTCCGCGGGTATTTCGCTGTCGAGCGCAATAGCGTTACCGCTTACCGGATGAATAAAGCCCAAATGGGCGGCGTGCAATGCCTGGCGTGCGAAACCCAACGTTTTGAGCACGTCCGAAAGCGGCTTTTTGGCGCGGCCATAGACCGGGTCGCCGACCAAGGGGTGGCCGATGTGCGTCATATGCACGCGCACCTGGTGCGTCCGCCCGGTCTCGAGCCGGCATTCGATCAGCGTCGCGCCGGTGAGCGGCTCGATCGTGCGGTAATGCGTCACGGCGCGCTTGCCGCGGCCTTCGGCGACCACCGCCATCTTCTTTCGGTTGGTGCTCGACCGCGCGAGCGCGGCGTCGACCGTGCCGTTCGCGGGCATCGGGCGCCCCGTCGCCACCGCGAGGTAGCGCCGGTCGATGCTGTGCGCGGCGAATTGCTTGGCGAGCCCTTCGTGCGCCTTGTCGTGCTTGGCGGCGACGATCAGCCCGCTGGTGTCCTTGTCGATGCGGTGGACGATCCCCGGCCGCGCGACCCCGCCGACCCCCGACAATTGCCCCGCGCAATGGTGCAGCAGGGCGTTGACGAGCGTGCCGTCGAGATTGCCCGCCGCCGGATGCACGACGAGCCCTGCGGGTTTGTCGACGACGATCAGATGTTCGTCCTCATAGGCGACGACGAGGTTCAGGTCCTGCGCGACATTATGCGCCGGGGCGGGCTTCGGAAGCCGTAAGGCGAGCGTCGCGGGGACGGCCTTCGCCGCGGGATCCCAAAGCGTCGCACCCTGCGCATCGGTGACGCGGCCGCCCTTGATCAGGGTCTTCAGCCGTTCGCGCGAAAGTTCGGGCAGGGCCTCGGCAAGCGCACGGTCGAGGCGCAGGCCGGCGGCGCTATCGCCGAGCGCCACGGTCAAAACTTCGTCTTCCCCCTGCATTGGTCGGGATATGGGGTTGGGGCCCCAAAATTCAAGGGCGTGGCATTTTAGGAGCGGCGGGAATAATCGTCGATTCTTCGCGAGAAGTTGGAGCACATAGAATGGATTTGAAGGCGTTGGAAACATTGGCGCTGCTGGAACGCAAGGCATCGGCGGGGCCTTGGTACGTTCGCCGTCTGGACGACGAACTTTGCATGGGCGCGCTCGCGGTTTCGACCCGTCCAGACACCGGCGCTTGCGAAAGCATGCGTGCCGGCAATTGGCCCGGCGGGGAGATCGTCGCCGCCTGCACAATCCAGAGTCCGCCTTATGTCGTGCCCGCGGACGAGCGGGATGAAGACAATGCGCGACTGATTGCCGAGGTGAGGAACGCATTGCCGGAGCTTCTTCGGCTCGCACGGCAGGCGCTGGACGAGAAGTGATCGTCGCTGGTCGACGGCGATGCGACACCGCTCTTGCCCGATAGGGTCTGCCTGCCCTAACAGCGTCGCGAGCCGGAAACTGCCGGACCGCGGGGAGCTTTACCATCCATGTCCGACGATCGCGTCGATTTCGCCTCCATGCTGGCTTCGCGCCTGTGTCACGATCTGCTCAGCCCCGTCGGCGCCTTCGCCAACGGGCTCGAACTGCTCGCCGACGAACAGGATCCCGCGATGCGCGCGCGCTGCATCGACTTGCTCGAACAGAGCGCGCGGACTTCGGCGAACAAGCTCAAATTCTTTCGCCTCGCCTTCGGGTCGGCGGGCGGTTTCGGCGAGATGGTGCCGCCCGACGAGGCCCGGTCGGCGATCCAGGGGATCATCGGCGACCGTGCGATCGACCTCAACTGGATGATCGGCGCCGATCCGCTGCCCAAGCCCGCGGTGAAGATCATCCTCAACCTGTCGCTGCTCCTCGTCGATGCGCTGGTGCGCGGGGGGCGGCTCGACATCGGGTGCGAGCGCCAGGGCGGAGCGATCGAGATCGCGCTGCACGTCGAGGCCGAGCGCCTCTTCCTCGACGCCGACGTCGAGCGGATTCTGGCGGAGGGTGAGGGCGCATCTGCGATGACCTCGCGCACCGCGCCCGCGATCCTGGTGCAGGCGGTGGCGGCGCAGAATGGCGGCACGGTGATGCTGGCGCGCGAGACGCCGACCTCGCTGCTGGTAGGCGCCGTCCTGCGCGACTGACGCCGCCCGTATCGAGCCCGATCCCCCCGACCGCGCACTTGGCGCGTCTACCCATTTGCTCCTTCCGATTGGGCAGACCTGCCGCCGGGGGCCCACACCCTCGGCGGTCTTCGTCCGGGCGCGGCGACGCATGCGCCGAAACTGCCGGAAACGGCAGCTTTCGCGTCGATATGTAAAGCCCTCCTTAACCATTGTCCTTCATGGTGACGGCCTGATTTTGGGGGCGCACCAACACCGTGATCGACGATCTGCTGAACGATTTCCTGGCCGAGACGGCGGAAATATTGGCCGAAGCCGGCGGGGCGCTCGTCGCGTGGGAGGCCGACCCGGCCGATCGGGCGCAACTCGACGCGATCTTCCGCCTCGTCCACACGATCAAGGGCAGCTCCGGTTTCCTGTCGCTGCCGCGCGTCACCGCGCTGTCGCACGCCGCCGAGGATGCACTCGACCAGGTGCGCCGCGGCAACCGGGCGGCCAATGCCGCGCTGGTCACCGCGGTGCTCGCGATCATCGACCGCCTGTCGGGGCTGTGCTCGTCGCTCGGCAACACGGGGACCGAGCCGCAGGGCGACGACAGCGACGTCATCGGCGCGCTGGCGCTGGTCGACGACACGCCCGCCGCGGTCGCCGCCGCGCCGGTCGAAGCCGAAGCCGGCGAAGAAGATATCAACACCGACCTGCTCCAGAGCTGGCGCTCGATCCGCGTGCCGCTGCCGCTGCTCGACAGCGTGATGACCGGGGTCACCGACATCGTGCTGGCGCGCAACGAATTCGCCCGGATGCTGCGCGAATCGGGTGCCGAGGCGTCGGTCATCGCGTCGTTCGACCGCCTGTCGGACTCGATCGCGGGCATGCGCCAGTCGGTCAGCCAGATGCGCATGCAGCGCATCGACAAGCTTTTCGCGCCGCTGCCGCGCATCGTCCGCGATCTCGCGCAGGACCTGGGCAAGAAGATCCGTTTCTCGACCAGCGGCGGCGAGGTCGAGCTCGACCGCGAGATGATGGAGAATATCCGCGACCCGCTGATCCACATCGTCCGCAACGCGATCGACCATGGCATCGAGCCGCTCGACGAGCGCGTCGCCGCGGGCAAGGGCGTCACCGCCAATATCGCGGTGTCGGCGCGCCAGTCGGGCAACCAGATCGAGATCGAAGTGCGCGACGACGGCCGCGGCCTGTCGCCCGACGCGCTGGTCGCCAAGGCGTTGTCGGCGCGCGTCATCGGCGCCGCCGAGGCCAAGGCGCTGAGCCCGCGCGAGAAACTCGAACTCGTCTTTCGCCCCGGCTTTTCGACCGCCGCCAAGATCACGTCGATCTCGGGCCGCGGGGTCGGCATGGATATCGTCAAGGCGAACCTCGAGAAGATCGGCGGCGTTGTCGAACTGCGCAACGACGAGGGCCGCGGGCTGTCGATCGTGCTGCGCGTGCCGATGACGCTGACGATCATCTCGGGCCTGATGGTCCGTGCGTCGGGCCAATATTTCGCGATCCCGCGCGGATCGGTGCGCGAAATCCTGCTCGAGACGAGCGATTCGGTGCGCATCGACCGCGTCGGCGGCGGCGAACTCGTCACCGTGCGCGGCGAACAATTTCCGCTGCTGCGCCTCGAACTGGTGCTGGGCGGCGAAATCGACGCCAGCGAAGACCGCGACGACCGCGCGATCATCCTGATCCGGCCGGGGCAGGGGATGAGCTATGCGCTGAGCGTCGCCGCGATCCACGACCATGAAGAACTGGTGATCAAGCCCGCCGCGCCGATGATCATGGCGACCGGACTCTACGCCGGCACGACGCTCCCCGACAACGGCCGCCCGGTGCTGCTGCTCGACGTCCAGGGGCTGCTCGCCGCCGCCGGGGTCGACGCATCGGAGGCCGGGCGCCTGAACGACGCCGACGACGAGGCGGCCGCGGAGGCCGCGGTCGCGCGCGACGCCGCGCAGTTGCTGCTGTTCTGTGATGTCGGGGGGCAGATGCGGGGCGTCCGCCTGTCGGTGATCGAACGCGTCGAGGAGGTGCCGGCGGCGGCGCTGTTCGAAAGCGCCGGCGCCGTCCAGGTGAAGATCGGCACCGACATCTTCCCCGTCCACGCCGCCGGGGGCCCCAGGGGCCGCGACGCGGTGAAACTGCTGCGCCTGCACGACGGCCAGTCGGTGCTCTGCTATCCGATCGAGGCGGTGATCGACATCGTCCGGCTGCCCGACGCGGTGCAGACGGCACCGGCGCCCGGCCTGATTGCCGGAGTCGTGCTGATCGGCGGCCAGCCGGTCGAACTGATCGATCCCTTCTGGCTGATGGCGCAATATGAAGCGGGCGAGGCGGTGTCCGCCGGACGCCGGCCGCTCTGCCGCATCGCCGCCGACGCCGACGGCTGGGCCAGCAATTTCCTCGCGCCGATCCTGCGCAGCGCGGGCTACCGCGTCATCGGCGGCGATGAGGCGAGCGAAGAACGCCCCGACGTCCAGCTCTGCCTGACCGAAGCCGCATCGGGGCCGATCGCCGCGGATGTCCCGCTCGTCCGGCTGCGCGCCTCGCCCGCCGCGACGGGCCCCGAGGACGACAGCATCTATCGCTACGATCGCGCCGCCTTGCTCGAAGCGCTGCGCAGGCAGGTCGGAGGAGCCCGCTCATGATGGAAAAACTCTATTTGATCGCGCGCATCGCCGACACGCGCGTCGCGCTGCGCAGCCGCGCGATCAATTCGGTGGTGACGGTGGGCACGCCCGTCCATGTGCCCGCCGCGCCGTCGCATGTCGCGGGGCTGTTTGCGCTGCGCAGCCGCGTCTTCACGCTGATCGACCCGCATGTCGTGATCGGCCTGCCGCCGGTCCCCGTCGCGCCGGGGCAGCGCGTGATCGTCGTCGACGTCGGCGAGCACGGCTATGCGCTGCTCGCCGACGCGATCGAGGATGTCTGCTTCATCGAGGCGCCCGAAACGCGCGTCGCGGGCAAGCTGCTCCCCGGCTGGGCGCGCGTCGCCGACGCGATGATCGAGCATGACGGCCATTCGCTGCTGGTCGTCGACCCGTCGCATTTCATCACTTTGCCGGTCGCCAAGGCGGCGTGACATTAACGCGCTGAATACGTTTCCTGCGGTATCCCCACGCAATCCCCGGGGCACGGAGTAAATCATGTCGAAATCCTGTCTGGTCGTCGATGACAGCAAAGTGATCCGCAAGGTCGCGCGTCATATCCTTGAAAGCATGGCGTTCGAGGTGGACGAGGCGGCCGACGGGCAGGAGGCGCTGACCTTTTGCCGCGCCAACCGCCCCGACGTGATCCTGCTCGACTGGAACATGCCCGTGATGAGCGGCATGGAGTTTCTGGGCGCGTTCAACGACCTCGATTACGGGCATGAGGAGCGCCCGCGCATCGTCTTCTGCACCACCGAGAACAGCATCGATCATATCCGCGCCGCGATCGAAGCCGGGGCCGACGAATATGTGATGAAGCCGTTCGACCGCGAAACGCTCGAAGGAAAATTGCAGCTCGTCGGCGTCGCCTGAGGCGGCGCGGGTGGCGGCATCCCCAAATCTGGCCCGCGCGGCTCCGCTGGACGAGGCGATACCGGCTCCGCGCGACGTGCGCGTCATGCTGGTCGACGACAGCCTGGTGGTGCGCAGCATCCTCGAACGGATCATCGATCAGAGCGCGGGGCTGACGGTCTGCGCCTCGCTCTCCTCGGCGCACGACGCGCTCGCCTATCTTGCCTGCGAACCCGTCGATGTCGTCGTGCTCGACATCGAAATGCCGGGGATGAACGGCATCACCGCGCTCCCCCTGATCCTCGACCGCGCCGAGAAGGCGCGCGTGCTGATCCTCTCGTCGAACTGCCTCGAGGGCGGCCCCGCGGCGATCGAGGCGCTGGCGCTCGGCGCGAGCGACACGCTCGCCAAACCGGGGCGCGGCAGTTTTTCGGGGCGCTTCGCCGAGGTGCTGACCGAGCGCATCCGCACTTTGGGGCAGCAGCCGCGGCACGGCATCGGCGTGATCCGCGCCGCCGCGCCCGCGCCGGTCGCGCCCGCGCCGGTCGCGATCGACACCGACCAGCCGCTCGAATGCATCGCGGTCGCTGCCTCGACCGGCGGCATCCCGGCCTTCACCAGCTTCCTCAGCCATCTCGACCCGCGCATCGCCGCGCCGATCCTGCTCACCCAGCACCTTCCCGACGCCTTCATGGAGTTTTACGCGAAGCAGATCGCGACGATGACGTCGCGCAAGGTCGTGGTCGCGGCGGCAGGGATGCCGGTCGAGAAGAACCATATCTATCTCGCGCCGGGCGATGCGCATCTGATCGTCGTCGGCACCGGCCGGCGGCGCGAGATCGCGCTCGACCGGCGACCGGTCGCCAACGGCTGTTGCCCCTCGGCCGACCCGATGTTCGATTCGCTCGCCGAAGTCTATGGCCCGCGCGCCGCCGCGGTGGTGCTGAGCGGCATGGGCCGTGACGGCGCCGACGGCGCGGCGCGCCTCAAGGAAGCGGGCGGCACGGTGTTCGCGCAGGCGCCCGAAAGCTGCGTGATCTGGGGCATGCCCGGCGCGGTCGCCAAGGCGGGGATCGCCGCGGCGACGCTCAACCCCGATGCGATCGCGCTGATGCTGGGGAGCTTCCTGAAAGGGCGCGCGAAGTCATGATGGGCGGGACCGCCAGCGAATCGGCCTACCGCGTGCTCATGGGCGTGCTCGAATCGCGCACCGGCCAGACGCTGTCGCCCAGCCGCATCTGGCGCATCGAAATGTCGCTGAAGCCGGTGATGCAGCGCCACGGCATCGCCGACCTCGACGGGCTGGTCGCGGCGCTGGTGACCTCGACCAGCCGCCAGCTGCTCGACGATACGGTCGATGCGATGCTCAACAACGAGACCTTTTTCTATCGCGAACACAGCGTGTTCGACGACATAGCGCAGACGGCGCTTGAAAAGATCAGGGTGATCAACGCCGACAAGCGCCGGCTCACCATCTGGCATTGCGGCGTCTCGACCGGGCAGGAAGCCTATTCGATGGCAATGCTGCTCGCCGAACAGGAGGCACGCTGGGCGGGGTGGCAGGTCGACATCGTCGGGACCGATGTCAGCTATCATGCGATCAGCCGCGCACGCGTCGGCCTCTACAGCCAGTTCGAGATCCAGCGCGGGCTGCCGGTGCAGCGCATGGTGCGCTGGTTCGACCAGACCGAGGGCGGCTGGCTCGCCAAGGCGGATCTGCGCCGCCGGATCGACTTTTCGGTACAGAATATGCTGACCGACCGGCCGCCGCTCGCGAGCCCCGCGGACCTCATTTTCTGCCGTAATTTGCTGCTCTATTTCTCGCTGCCGATGCGGCAGAAGGCCTTCGCGCGGCTGCGCATGGTCGCGGCGCCGCAGAGTTTCCTCATACTCGGCGCGGGCGAGACGGTGCTGGGGCAGACCGACCAGTTCGTCGCCAGCCCGCGCCTCCGCGGGCTCTACGAACCTGCCGACCAGCAGGTGCGCCGTCCGCAAGCCGCCTGATCGCCGCCTTGCATTTTGCGTTGCGGTAGCGCAGGTGAGGGCAGGTTTTGGATGATCGGGCCGCGACACGCATGAGCGAATCTATCGAACGCTGGTCCCCCAATTTCGACGAGCGCGCGCTGCCGGTCTCGATGATCGTGCTCCATTATACGGGTATGAAGAGCGGCGACGAAGCCATTGATTGGCTTGCCAATCCCGAATCGAAAGTGTCGGCGCACTATGTCGTCAGCGAGGACGGGCAGGTCACCCATATGGTGCCCGAGGAAAAGCGCGCCTGGCACGCGGGCAAGTCGCACTGGCGCGGGATCAGGGACATCAATTCGGCGAGCGTTGGGATCGAGATCGTCAACCCGGGGCACGAGCATGGCTATGTGCCCTTTCCCGATCCGCAGGTCGCGGCGGTCGTGCGGCTGGTCCATCTGATCAAGGATCGCCACGCGATCACGCGCGGCAATGTCGTCGGCCATTCGGACATTGCCCCGACGCGCAAGCAGGACCCGGGCGAGCTTTTCCCGTGGGAGGAACTCGCGCGCCGCCGCCTCGCGCTGCCGCGCCCGACCAAGAAATTGACCGATCCCTTGTGGACCGACGCGGGTTTCCTGCTGGCGCTCGAGCGCTTCGGTTACGATGTGACCGACGGTTTTGCCGCGACGGTGGCTTTCCAGCGGCGCTTCCGGCCCGAGCTGATCGACGGCACGATCTGCGGCGAATGCCGCGCGATCCTGCTCGCGCTGCTGCTGCCGCAGCCCGAGGGCGACTAGCCCTCGCAAACCCCGCCGAAGCGCGCTATACTCGCTCCCGCCAGAGGGTTGGGCGATCGCCGCCGCGCAAGCGGGGGAGGAAAGTCCGGGCTCCACGGAAACCACGGTGCCGGATAACGTCCGGCGGCTCCGGGAAGCCGGAGCAAGGGAAAGTGCCACAGAGAGAAGACCGCCAAAGGCTTCGGCCCGGCGAAAGGTGAAAGGGTGCGGTAAGAGCGCACCGCGCGGACGGCAACGGACGCGGCACGGCAAACCCCACCGGGAGCAAGGTCGAATAGGGATGGCACGAGGCAACTCAGGGCTGGTTCCGGCCCCGCCGTCCGGGTTGACTGCTTGAGCGTCCGGGCAACCGGTCGCCTAGAGGAATGATCGCCCATCCCCCGTCAAACGGGGTGGACAGAACCCGGCTTACAGACCCTCTGGCATTTTCTCTCCCCATGCGCGCGGGAACCGCGCCGGGAAGGCCCGCGTATTAGGCGGACCAGAAAAGGAGACGAACCATGAAAGTCGTCGATGACCATGTCGAGGTGACTGAAACCGAGGCGAGCAGCGGGGTAAAAGGCCATAATGTCCGCTATGTGCTCGCCTTTTCGCTGATCGCAGTGATTATCGTGCTGTCGGCGATCTGGATCGTCCCGGCGTTGCTGCAGCCCTGATCATTTCGCTTTGGTGACGCTGATCAGCTCGAATTCGGGCTCGGGCGTATCGTCCATATAGATGGTGCGCGCCGGCCGCTTGAACTTGCGCGTGTAGAGCGTTTCGTAGCTCTTGTCCTCGCCGCTGCCCTTCACCTTGAGCAGCGAGGTCACGGTATCGCCGGTGACGACGTTCCAGCTCATCTCGTCGCCGTCATGCGCCCAGGTGCGGCTGTAGAGCGTGACGTCCATCCCGATCAGCTGCATGCGCGCCTGCCCCTTGGCGACGCGGTAGCGATAGGTGGTCGACATCGCGGTGGTGCCGCCGGTCAGATCCTCGATCACCAGCACGCCCTTCTTGATCGACAGCATGGCGCCGCCGAGCCGATCGGGCTGGAGCTTGAAGGTACCGCCCAGCGTCTGGCCGGCCTCGAACCCGCTGCGGACGCTCAGCACGACGTTGACGGTGCGCTCGTCGGGGCTGGCGACGACATAGACCGTGTCGAGATCGCCGTCGCCGTTGAGGTCGCCATCGACGCGCGCCTCGATTTCCTGCCCCATTTCGAGCCCCGCATTGAGCTGTTCGTCGGTGATCGGCGGGATCTTCATCGTCAGCGGCGAGGGTTCCGCGGCGTGCGCGGTTCCGGCGAGCAGCATGGCGGCGGCGAGAATGGCCTTCATAAAATCCCCTGGCTTCGGTCGTTCAGATTATCAGCTCCTGCCCGATCGTCCAGCGCGCCGCGGTGACGCGGCGCACAGGGCGCCTTTTTCGCTTTGCCATGCGATTTGACCGGCTTAGGGTCGCACGGGGTCGCAGAATCGAACGATAATGCGAAGGGCGATCAGGTGAACATGATATGGCGAGGCGCCTTGGCGGCGCTCTTCCCGCTGCTGCTCGGCTCGGCCGCGCCGGCGGCGGCGCAAAGCTGCGGCAGCGGCCCGCTCCACGGCGACCGCGTCGCGCTGCTGATCGGCAACAGCGCCTATGACGGTTATAGCTGGGCCGCGCTCGCCAACGCCCGCACCGATGTTGCGCATATCTGCTCGACCCTCACCGACGCCGGCTATGCCGTGCGCGTGATCGCCGATGCCGAGCATGACGACCTGCTGGCCGGGCTCGACCGCTTCGCCGCCGACGCGGCCAGCGCGGGAACGGTCGTCGTCTATTACGCCGGCCACGGCTTCCAATATGCGCAGAAAAATTACGTCGTGCCGACCGACGCGCCGCCGATGACGCGGCGCAGCGACCTCGACCTGCGCTTCGTGTCGCTCGAGACCATTGCCCGGCGCGTGATCCCCGACGGCGCGGTGGCGCTGTTCTTGGTCGATGCGTGCCGCACCGCCGACCCGATCGTGCGCCTCGCCGACCAGCCCGCGGTCGCGACCGAGGGCGGCGTCGGGCCGATCGGCCTGCTCTCGCTACCGCGCGGCGCGGTGCTCTATTCGACCGCGATCGGCGCGCCCGCCTATGACGACGCGCCCATCGGCTCGCGGCTCAGTCCGTTCGCCACCGCCGCCGGCCGCTATCTGTCGATGCCGGTGCCGCTGACCACGATGTTCGGCGCGATCGAGAGCGAAGTGCCCGAACTCACCGAGGGTATGCCGCGCGGCGAGCAGGAGCCCTTCCACTATGGTCGCAAGCTCGGCGGCCTCTATCTGGTCGAGCCGCGGAAGCTCGATCCCGCGATGGTTGCGCCGCCGTCGGTCAGCCCGGTAGCGGCGGCCGCCGCTGCTCCGGCGCAAGCCGCGACGACGCGCGGCGGCCCGGCCGCGATCGCGCCGCTGGACCTGCCGCTCGCCCGGCTGGCCGTCGAGGACGAGCCGATCATCGTCGCGAGGCTGCTCACGACCCGTTCGACCGCCGACATCGCCGCGCTCGCCAGGGGCGGCGACCCGGTCGCGCAGCATATTCTCGGCTATATGCTCGAATTCGGGGTCGGCGTGGCGCGCGACAAGGGCGCGGCGCGCGAATGGCTCGCGCGCTCGGCCGCCGCCGACTATGCGCCCGGCCAGCTCGAATATGGCTATCTGCTGATGGGCAGCGCGCCGGGCACCCCCGACCGCATCGAGGGCGAGCGGCTCTACCGCGCCGCCGCGGCGAGCGGCTACGCCAAGGCGAAGACGCACCTCGCGCATCAATTGTGGATCGGCGGCTTCGGCAAGCCCGACCTGGCGGGCGCAGAGCAATTGTTCGTCGAGGCGGCCGAGGCGGGGCACCCGGCGGCGATGTTCTTCGCCGCTGCGGTCAATCCCGCGCGCCGCGGCGACATGGTCGCCCGGCTCCGCGCAATCGCAGAGGGCGGCGATGTCGAGGGCAATTTGTGGCTGTGCGAAATCGGCGTCTACAACAACAGGATCGCCGACGCCTTCGACGACTGCGCCATCGCGGCGCGCAGTTCGGCGCTGTCGGGCGACGGAACGGGCACCGAAACCGCCCACGCCAACGCGATGGCGATCGTCGCGCTCGGCTACCAGACGGGGCAGGGCGTCGACCCCAATGCCGCGATGGCGCGCCAATGGGCGATGCGCGCGGTCGAATATCCCGATTTGCGTAGCGATTTGCGGGCGCAGATGGAGGGGATCATTGGGAAATAGCGGTCAGGCGTCCGGATACCCCACCGCCATCACCTCCAACTCCTTCGGCCCCGCGGGCAGCTGCACCGTACGCAGATCCCCCACCGCCGCGCCGCGGAGTGCGCGGGCGAGGGGACTGTTCCAGCCGATCCGGCCGGTGCCGGCATCGGCTTCGTCGTCGCCGACCAAAGTGACCGTGCGCCGTGCATCGTCGTCGTCGGCCAGTTCGACCGTCGCGCCGAACCAGATGCGGCTCTTGTCGGGCTGTTCGGCGGGATCGACGACGCGTGCCGCCTTCATCCGCCGCGCGAGGAAGCCAAGCCGCCGGTCGATTTCGCGGAGGCGTTTGCGGCCATAGATATAGTCGCCATTCTCGCTGCGGTCGCCATTGCCCGCGGCCCAGCTGATCACCTCGACCAGCTTCGGCCGCTCGTCGCCGAGCAGCGCGTCATATTCGGCGCGCAGCGCGGCATAGCCGGTGGGACTGATGATATTGGTCTTGTCCCCCGCCATTGTTCCAACCTTCGTCTGTCATTCCGGCGAAGGCCGGAATCTCGCCCGTGCGGCAAAGTCAGAGGGCGAGATCCCGGCCTTCGCCGGGATGACGATGAAATGCAACGGGCGGCTCAGCCGGGGGTGCGCTTGCCGAGGTAGAAGCTCAGCGGCGCCTGCGGCAGCGGCTGGTCGCGCAGGGTGTCGTAGACGACGGCGTTTTCGAGCACGCGCTGGACGTAATTCTTGGTCTCGAAGATCGGGATCGCCTCGATCCAGTCGATCATCTCGATCGTGCCCGCGCGTGGGTCGCCGTTGGCGCGCAGCCATTTGTTCACATTGCCGGGCCCGGCGTTATACGCCGCGACGGCGAGCGGATAGCTGCCGCCGAAATAGCGCAGCATCTGCTGGAAATAGGTCGAGCCCAACGTCATGTTATAATTGGTGTCGGTGGTCGGCGCCTCGCGGATGTACGAGAGGCCGAGCTTGCCCGCGACCTCGCCCGCGGTGCCGGGCATCAGCTGCATCATGCCGCGCGCCCCGGCGTGGCTGATCGCGGCGCGGTCGAACTGGCTTTCCTGCCGCGTGATCGCGTGGATGAAGGTCCAGTTGCCCTCGTGCCCCGCGGGGACGCGCACGGTCGGGAAGCCCGACACCTCGACCGCGTCGAGGCTGTTCGCCTGCGCGCTGCGGCCGATCATGACGCCGAGGTCGGGACGGCCGATCTGCGAGGCGAGTTGGCCCGCGAGGACATGGTCGGCGGGCGAGCTGGCCTTTTGCGCGAGCGCGCGGAGGAACAAGGACTGCTCGCGCCACGCGCCGATCTCGCCCAGCGCGCGCGCCGCGCGGACGAGGCGGTCGTCGTTGAAGGCGGTGCGTTCGGCCGGGCCGACCTGGATCGACGGGACCGGCGCGGGCTTGGGCTGCGGCCGACCAAGCCGCTCCAGCGCGAGCTGGCCGTAGAATTGGTCGTAATGCTGCGCGGCGTCATTGAAATGCGCGTTGGCGGTGTCGCTGTCGCCTGCGGCGAGCGCAGCGCGGCCGGCCCAGTAGAAGCCCTTGGTGCGCGTCTGTGCCGAGCGCGCGGCCTCGCCATATTGGCGGAACATGCGCGCCGCGTCGGCGGGGCGGCGCAGGTCCTTGAGCGCGATCTGGCCCGCGAGCCAAGCGAGGGTGGTGTAATCGTCGCGGACGCTGAGCGGGGTTTCGCGCACCACCGTGCCCGGCGGCAGCGCGTCGTCGAGCTGGCTCGCGATGTTGAAGGCGGTGCGTTTGTCGCCGCTTTCGGACGCGCCCTTCGCGTTGGTGAGCAGGGTCGCGAGCCATTCCTCGGCGTCGGTCGGTGCTTTGGCGAGCGACCGTGGCGCAGCGAGCAAAGCGCGCGCCTCGCCGGCGCGATTGGCCTTGCGCAGCCAGGTCGCCTTGTCGGTGATATAGCCCGCGTCGGTGCGCGTCAGCCCGGGGTTGGCCGCCTCGACGGCATTGGCCTGCAGCGCGGCGTCGACCGCGCCCGCGCGCATCGCGAGGCGGGCGGCGAAGACAGCGCGCCTTTCGGGCGAGACATAGGCGAGCTGGCGCCCCGCGGCGCTGGTCGCGCCCGACCACAGCAGCCGGTCCATGCGCGCGTCGTGATCGGCAGACGAAAGCGCGCCGGGGAAGAGCGACAGTACGCGGCTCGTCTCATAATCGTCGAGCGTGCCGCCAGTCCACGCGCGGCGGACGGCGGCATAGGCTTCGTCGCGGCGCCCGCTGGCGTTGAGCGCGAGCGCCTGGCGCAGATGGCCGCTCGCGGTCTGCGGCGGATAGGCCTGAAAATAGGCGAGGGTGCGCGCCGGATCGAAGCTGTCGAGCGCGATCGCCTTTTCGGCGCGGGTGCGCATCTTGGCGGCGTCGGGCCAGTCGCGATTGGCGAGCAGGAAGCGCGACAGCTGGTCGAAGGAGGCGCCCGTGTTGGCGGTCAGCCGGCGCCATTCGAGCACCGCGTCGCCGACGCTGTTGCCGCTGATCGGCGGTGTGTTCGACGCGGCGGCGAGCCCCATCTGCGCACGATACCACGCCATTTGTTCGGGGGTGAGTTCGCTCGCATGCGCGATGGTCGGGAAGAAAAGGGCGGCGGCGAGCGCCAGACGCGAAACGGGAAGCAGCGAATTCATAAGGGCCATATTAGTGGCAAACTCCTTGCGGGGCGCTGAATAGGCGTCCAATAGCGGCGCGCTGGCCAATCCTATCGGCCGCGCGGAGTCTTTGTAAAGGAGCCCAGCATGTTTTCCGGGTCGATTCCCGCCTTGGTGACACCGTTTCGCGACGGGGCGTTCGACGCTCCGGCGTTCAAACGGCTCGTCGACTGGCAGATCGGCGAAGGAACGAGCGCGCTGGTTCCGTGCGGCACGACGGGCGAAAGCCCGACGCTGGGCTTCGACGAACATTATCGGGTGATCGATAGCTGTGTCGAGGCCGCCGCCGGGCGCGTGCCGGTGATCGCGGGCTGCGGGTCGAACGATACCGCGACCGCGGTCCGCCACATGCTCTACGCGCAAAAGGCCGGTGCGACCGCGGCGCTGATCGTTGCGCCCTATTACAACAAGCCGACGCAGGCGGGGCTGCTCGCGCATTTCCGCGCGCTCGCCGATGCGTGCGACCTGCCGATCGTCGTCTACAACGTCCCCGGCCGCACCGTCGCCGACATCAGCGCCGAGATGATGAACAAGCTCGCCGAGATGCCGAGCGTGGTCGCGATCAAGGACGCGAGCGGCGACCTCGCGCGCGTCACGATGCACCGCGCCGGGGCGGGCGCCGATTTCTGTCAGCTCAGCGGCAACGACGATCTGTGGCTGCCGCACGCGGTGATGGGCGGCGCGGGCTGCATTTCGGTGACCGCCAATGTCGCGCCGCGGCTCTGCGCCGATTTCGCCGCGGCCTGCGCTGCGGGCGACTGGGCGGGGGCGCTGGTCCTGCACGACCGGCTGTTCGACCTGCACAAGGCGATGTTCAGCGATGCGTCGCCCGCACCGGCAAAATATGCCCTGTCGCACATCCACGACTGGTTTTCGCCCGAAGTGCGCCTACCTATCATCCCGGCGTCCGAAACATCGCGTGCGGCCGTCGATGCCGCACTGTCCGCGGCCGGAGTGATCTGAGCTTTCGTCATGGCCCGTCCGCAGTCCGCCGCCGAATTCGACAAGAAGAAGGTCGTCGCCGAGAACCGGCGCGCGCGCTTCGATTACAGCATCGAACAGGTGTTCGAGGCGGGCATCGCGCTGCAGGGCACCGAGGTGAAGTCGCTGCGCTTCGGCGAGGGCACGATCGCGGAAAGCTATGCCGAAGTGACCGGCGGCGAGGTGTGGCTGATCAACGCGAATATCCCCGAATATAGCCACGGCAACCGCCTGAACCATGAGCCGAAGCGTCCGCGCAAGCTGCTGCTCAACTGGCGCGAGATCAACAAGATGCACGCCGGCGTCGCGCGGCAGGGCATGACGCTCGTGCCGCTGTCGGTCTATTTCAACAGCCGCGGCCGCGCCAAGGTGGAGCTGGCGCTCGCCAAGGGCAAGAAGGCGCACGACAAGCGCGAGTCGATCAAGGAACGCGACTGGAAGCGCGACAAGCAGCGGTTGATGAAGGACCGCGGATGAGCGGCGGAGGCTCCCGCGACAAGGCGGGTCTGATGAACTGGATCCGCCGCAACTCGCCGACGCGCGAGGAGCTGCTCGAGAGCCGCTTCATCAAGCCCTTTGCCCACCGCGTGGCGCACAGCCATTTGTGGCGCTTTTCGCGTACCTCGGTCCGCCGCGGCACCGCGCTCGGGCTGTTCGTCGGCATCTTCTTCCTGATCCCCGGGGTCCAGATCTTGGGCGTCGCGCTGCTCGCGCTGCCCTTCCGCGCCAATATCCCGATCGGCGCGGCGATGACCTTCCTGTCGAACCCGGTGACCACGCCGTTCATTCTCGCCGCGTCGATTTGGGTGGGCAGCTTCCTGTTCGGGCTGCACACCAATGTGTCGAACCTCTATATCCTTTATGACGAAGGCGCCTCGCTGACCGAGTGGTGGCACTGGTTCACCGCCAATGCCGGAACCGCGCTGCTCGGCGGCCTTGCCGGGCTGTTCGTGATTTCGGCGGTGTCGGCGGTGATCGGCTATGTCCTCGCTTCGGTGATCTGGGACAATTGGATCCGCCTGCGCTGGCGGCGCAAATTGCACCGCGCACGCGACAAACGACTTGAGGCATCGACGAGCGACACCGCCGCCGGTTGAACCGGACGCGCGCGGGTTTATAGCTTCCCCATCATCGATCGCCCCGCGCGCGCCGCGGGGCCAGTATACCGGGGAAAATCATGATCCGTACCACGCACATTTCGCGCCTGCTCGCGACCGCGGCGCTCGGCGCCCTGCTGCTCGCCGCCGCGCCAGCGACCGCCAAGGACAAGGCCGCCGCGCCCGCAAAGACGGCGCAGCCCGAGCTCGGCACCTTCGGTTTCGATTCGGCTGGCATGGACAAGAGCGTCCAGCCGGGCGACGATTTCTACGCCTTCGCCAACGGCACCTGGGCCAAGAATACCCAAATCCCCGCCGACAAGTCGAATTACGGCATGTTCACTGCGCTCGGCGACCTGTCGCAGGTTCGCACGCGGGAGATTCTCGACGCCGCCAAGGCCGACCCGAACAGCATGATCGGCCGCGCCTATTCGTCGTATCTCGATAGCGCGACGGTGGAAGCGAAAGGCCTCGCCCCGATCCAGCCGTGGCTGGGCAAGATCAAGACCGTCGAAAAGGCGAACCTAGCCGCGCTGCTCGCCGAAGCCGACCGCAACGGCGTCCAGCATTTCTTCGGCGGCTTCGTCGGCCAGGACGACAAGAACCCCGAAGTCTATATCTACACCATGTTCCAGGGCGGCATCGGCATGCCCGACCGCGACTTCTATCTGAAGGACGGCGAGCGCAACACCAAGCTGCAGGCCGCTTACCTCAAGCATCTCGAAAATGTCCTGACGCTCGCGGGCGAGAGCAATGCCGCGGCGCGCGCGCAGGCGATCTACGACTTCGAAAAGCAGGTCGCTGCGGTCCATTGGGACAAGAACGACAGCAGCGACGCGACCAAGGTCTATAACAAGATGACGATCGGCGAGCTGGCGCAGGCCGCGCCGGGCTTCGACTGGACGACCTTCATCCGCGGCATCGGGGTCAAGGAGGATTCACTCCTCGTCTCGCAGCCGAGCGCCTTCACCGGCGAGGCCAAGCTGCTCGCCGACGCGCCGATCGGCGTGATCCGCGATGCGCTGATCGTGCGGAGCCTCGACAGCTTCTCGGGCGTGCTGCCCGACGCCGTCGCGCAGGAGGCCTTCTCCTTCTACGGCACTGCGCTGTCGGGAACGCCGCAGATGCAGGAGCGCTGGAAGCGCGCGGTGGACTTCACCACCGGCAACATGGGCGAAGCCGTCGGCCAGGATTATGTCGCGAAATATTTCCCGCCCGAGACGAAGGCGGCGATGGACGTGCTGGTCAAGAATGTGCTCGCCGCGATGGGCGACCGCATCGACGGCCTTGCCTGGATGCAGCCCGCGACCAAGGTCAAGGCGAAGACCAAGCTCGCCAAATTCACCACCAAGATCGGCTATCCCGACCGCTGGAAGGACTACAGCAAGCTCGAGATCAAGGCCGACGATCTGTTCGGCAACCAGCTGCGGTCGAACCATTTCGCGCACGACGACAATATCAGCCGCCTCGGCGGGCCGATCCGCCGCTGGGAATGGGGGATGACCCCGATGACGGTGAACGCTTATGCCAATTTCGGCATGAACGAGATCGTCTTCCCAGCTGCGATCCTGCAGCCGCCCTTCTTCGATCCCAATGCCGACGCGGCGATCAACTATGGCGGCATCGGCGCGGTGATCGGCCACGAGGTGAGCCATCACTTCGACGACCAGGGCGCGAAGTACGACGAGACCGGCAAGCTCGCCGATTGGTGGACGCCGGAGGACGTCAAGGCGTTCGAAGCGGCCGGACAGGCGCTGATCGAGCAGTATAACGCCTATGAAGTGCTCCCCGGCGAGCATCTCGACGGCAAGTTCACGCTGGGCGAGAATATCGGCGACCTCGCCGGCCTCGCCGTCGCCTACGACGCCTACAAGAAGTCGCTGGGCGGCAAGGAAGCGCCGGTGATCGACGGGCTGACCGGCGACCAGCGCTTCTTCCTCGGCTGGGCGCAGGTGTGGCGGCGCAACTATCGCGAGCAGAATCTGTCGCAGCGCATCACGACCGATCCGCATTCGCCCTCGATCCAGCGGACTTGGGTCTCGCGCAACCTTGACCCCTGGTATAAAGCCTATCAGGTGCAGGAAGGGCAGAAGCTCTATCTGAAGCCCGAGGACCGCGTCCGCATCTGGTGACGCCCGAGTAGAAAGTTCCGCATTGACCGCGACGAGCCTGCCTTCCGCTGATCCCGACATCGGCAGGGGGGCGGGATCGGGCGCGGTCGTGCCGATTCCGGGCGGACTGTCGCGCCTCGACGCGGCGCTGCTCGCCGGGCTCGCGGTCCTCTCGGTCGGGCTGCTCTTCTGGGCGACGCGCGACGCGGTGCTCGCCGCGGGTTTCCTCGGCGGGCTAGCGCTCGCCGCCGGCGGCGTCATTCTGTTCCGCCGCCTCTGTCCGGCCGCGGCCGCGGGCGAGGCGGCGCTGCCCGACTGGACGATGCTGCGCACCGCGGTCGATCATGACGATATCGCGGTCGCGATCACCGACCGGGCGGGGCGGCTCGTCTGCGCTAACGATTTGTTCGCGACCTGGATGGGCGGCTTCGTCACCCCGCCGGGGTTGCCGCTCGAAGGGCGCGGTGCCGAACTGCTCAAGAACGCCGGCCGCGCCGCGTGGCGCGACGGCGAGGGCCATGTCGACGAACTCGCGGTCGGCACGCTGCATCTGAGCGCGCAGGTGCTGCGCACTGGCCTGTCCGAAGATTATCTGGTGTGGCGCTTTTCGGCGGTCGAGCGGCTCGATCTGGTGACCGAGATCAGCCGCCACCTCGACGGGCCCGCGGGGCGCACGCTGGCGCAGGCGGGGGTGATGGCGGCGCTGGTCAGCGCCGAGGGGCGGCTGCGCGTCGCCAATCAGGCGTTTTTGCTCCGCGCGCTCGGCGAGGGCGACGCCAGCCATTATGCCGGGCGCGACGTCGCGCCGCTGCTGCGACTCGACGACGCCGGCACGCTCTATTTCGGGCGCGAGGGCGAGCGCGCGCCGCCGGTGCGGCTGATCCAGATCCCGCTGGTCCCCGCCGACAGCCACGGCCCGATGCTGCTCGCACTCATCGACGAGGAGATCGGCGTCGCCGACCGCGGCACCGCGCAGACCTATGTCGAGACCTTGCTGTCGCTGCTGCCCGTCGGGCTCGCGATGGTCGATCGCGACGGCCGCTTCCTCTATATGAACCGGGCTTTCATCCGGGCGGCGGGGCTCAGCGAGGCGAAGATGCCGCGCTACCCGGGCGATATCGTGGTCACCGAGGACAAGGGCCCGCTCGCCGACATGGTGCGCCGCCACAGCACCGGGCAGCAGGTCGGTGGCGACCTGTCGATCCGCCTCGCGGGGCAGGGCGACGAGCCCGTGTCGATGCGCGTCGTCGGGGTGCGCGGGCTGGGCGAGGCGGCGGTGCTGCTGAGCCTCAAGGATTCGAGCGAGGAATCGCGGCTGAAGCGCCAGGTCGCGCAGGCGTCGAAGATGCAGGCGGTCGGCCAGCTCGCCGGCGGCGTCGCGCACGATTTCAACAATATCCTGACCGCAGTGCTCGGCAGCTGCGACCTGATGCTGATGCGCCATACGCCCGGCGACAGCGACTATGACGACATCCAGCAGATCCGCAGCAACGCCAACCGCGCCGCCAGCCTGACGCGGCAATTGCTCGCCTTCTCGCGCCAGCAGACCTTGCGCCCGCAGATTCTGCAGCTGCCCGACGTGATTTCGGAGGTGTCGCACCTGCTCAAGCGCCTGATCGGCGATTCGGTGCAATTGTCGGTCCGCCACGGGCGCGGGCTCGGTGCGGTGCGCGCCGACCCCGGCCAGCTCGAGCAGGTGATCGTCAACCTCGCGGTCAACGCACGCGACGCGATGGGCGGGCACGGCACGCTGACGATGGAAACCTATCCGGTCAGCGCCGCCGAAGTCCGCGCGATGGGCAGCGACATCATGCCGCCCGCCGATTATAGCGCGCTCAAGGTCAGCGACACCGGCAGCGGTATCCCCGCCGACGTGCTGCCCAAGATTTTCGAGCCCTTCTTCACCACCAAGGATGTCGGCAAGGGCACCGGGCTCGGGCTTTCGACCGTCTATGGTATCATCAAGCAGTCGGCGGGCTTCATCTTCGCCGACAGCAAGCCGGGCGAGGGGGCGAGATTCAGCATCTACCTCCCCGTCCACCGCGCCGAAAAGGATGCGCCCGTCGCCGCGCCGCCGCCGCCCAAGCCCAAGAAGAGCCAGTGGGGCACGGGCACCATCCTGCTCGTCGAGGACGAGGATATGGTGCGCGCGGTCGCCGAGCGTGCGCTGACCCGCGCAGGCTATACCGTCGTCACCGCGTCGCAGGGTGAGGAAGGGATCGAGCGTTTCGGCAAGATGGACAAGGTCGACCTGATCCTGAGCGACGTGATGATGCCGACGATGGATGGTCCCGCGATGGTCCGCATCCTGCGCGGCCAGCGTCCGGACGTACCCGTTTTATTCATGTCGGGCTATGCCGAGGAACAATTGCGCCAGTCGATCGATATTGACCATGTGTCTTTCCTGCCCAAACCCTTTTCGGTCGCGCAGCTGACCGAGGCGACCTCGGCGGCGCTCGATGCCGCGGCGCAGCGGGCGGCGGCGCATGGCTGACCGCCGCATCCTGCTCGTCGAGGACGATGTGCTGATCGGCATGATGCTCGCCGACATGTTCGACGCGCTCGGTTATCCCGAACCCGCGCAGGCGGCGAGCGTCGAGGATGCGCTCGCGGCGATCGCCGGGGGGCCGATCGACGGCGCATTGATCGACATCAACCTCGGCGACGCCAAGGGCTGGCCCGTCGCCGACGCGCTGGCGGAGCGCGATATCCCCTTCGCCTTTACCTCAGGCGGCGGCGACGTGATTCCTGCCACGCATGCGCACCGCAAGCTGGTGTCGAAACCCTTCCGGCTGAACGAGATCGAGGCTGTGCTGGACGGGTTCTTTGGCGGTTAGCCCTGCTTCGCGGCGCGCCGAAATAATTTTTGTTCCACTCTTGTTCCAATAGAACAAACGCTGTACACAGGTCCGGCGTTGCGATGCTTCTGCCTTCGCGATAGAGCAGGAAAGGTACGGTCATGGCCGGTCAATTGTCACTCGTGGAATCGGGGAAATCAGTGAATAGCTCGGACAGGCAGAAGGCGCTCGACGCCGCCTTGGCGCAGATCGATCGCGCCTTCGGCAAAGGCTCGGTGATGAAATTGGGCTCGAAGGAAGCGATGCAGGTCGAGTCGATCTCGACCGGATCGCTCGGGCTTGACATCGCGCTCGGGGTCGGCGGGTTGCCGCGCGGCCGCGTCATCGAAATCTACGGTCCCGAAAGCTCGGGCAAGACGACGCTCGCGCTGCACACTTTGGCCGAGGCGCAGAAGGGCGGCGGCACCGTCGCCTTCGTCGATGCCGAACATGCGCTCGACCCCGTCTATGCCAAGAAGCTCGGCGTCAACATCGACGAACTGATCGTGTCGCAGCCCGACACCGGCGAACAGGCGCTCGAAATCGTCGATACGCTCGTGCGCTCGAACGCGATCGACGTGCTCGTCGTCGACTCGGTCGCCGCGCTCGTGCCGCGCGCCGAAATCGAGGGCGAGATGGGCGACAGCCATGTCGGCCTGCAGGCGCGTCTGATGTCGCAGTCGCTGCGCAAGCTCACCGGCTCGATCAGCCGCTCGCGCTGCATGGTGATCTTCATCAACCAGCTGCGCATGAAGATCGGCGTGATGTACGGCAATCCCGAGACCACGACCGGCGGCAATGCGCTGAAATTCTACGCGTCGGTCCGCCTCGACATCCGCCGCACCGGCCAGATCAAGAATGGCGACGAGATCGTCGGCAACACGACGCGCGTCAAGGTCGTCAAGAACAAGGTCGCGCCGCCGTTCAAGCAGGTCGAATTCGACATCATGTACGGACAGGGCATTTCGAAGATCGGCGAGATCCTCGACATCGGCGTCAAGGCCGGGCTCGTCGAAAAATCGGGCGCTTGGTTCAGCTATGATTCGATCCGCATCGGGCAAGGCCGCGAGAATGCCAAGACCTTCCTCAACGACAATCCCGAACTGCGCGAGCGCCTCGAAGCCGCGATCCGCAGCCGCACCGACGCGGTGGCCGAAGAAATGATGGCCGGCCCCGACGACGACGGCGACGACGACTGATAGCCTCGGCCGGTCTGCCCCCGCGGACCGGCCCACCAACGGCGGCGGGTTCCTTGCCCCTCAGGTCCGCACCCTCTCGAGGACCGGCCCGCCCGCCGTTGGCCTTGCGCGGCGCCCTTTGGCTTGCGCGGCCCTTATGAGCGGCTACAGAAGGGCGATGCCCGCGATCCGCCTCTTCGGCCTGCCAACCGACATCAACAGCAGCTTCGAGCGCGGCGCCGCCGCAGGCCCCGCCGCGATCCGCGCGCAGCTCTGGAGCGAGCGCGGCAATATGGCGAGCGAGCTCGGGCCCGAGCTCGGCACCGACATCGCCTTCGCCGACGACGGCGACCTCGCGCTCACCGAAGATACCCCGCGCGACGATGCGATGATCCGCCGCCACGTCGCTTATATATGTGAAGATGGTGAAGTTCCGCTCGCGCTCGGCGGCGACCATGCCGTGACCCTGCCGCTCGTCGAAGCCGCGGCGGCCTGCTTCGGTCCGGTGAACATCCTCCATATAGATGCGCACCCCGACCTTTACAATGATTTCGGCGGCAATCCGCGCAGCCACGCCTCGCCCTTCGCGCGCATCTTCGATGGCGGCCATGCCAATCGGCTGGTGCAGGTTGGCATCCGCACGCTGAACCGACATTGCCGCGATCAGGCTGAGCGCTTCGGGGTTCAGATCGTCCCGATGGCGGGTTTCACCCCCGACGCGGTACCGGTGCTGGGTGGCCCGCTCTATATCTCGATCGACATGGACGGCATCGACCCGTCGGCGGCGCCCGGCGTCGCGCATCCCGAGCCCGGCGGGCTGACCGTGCGCGAGCTGCTCGCCGTCCTCCACAAGCAGACCGCGCCGATCGTCGGCGCCGATATCGTCGAACATCACCCCGGCCGTGACAGCGGCGACGTCACCGCGATCCTCGGCGCCAAGCTGGTGCGCGAACTCGCGGCGCTGATCGACCGCAACGGACATTATAATCTATAAAGGAGAGCGACATGAGCCTGATCGTCCACCACCTCAACAACAGCCGTTCGCAGCGCATCCTGTGGCTGCTCGAGGAACTCGGTGCGCCCTATGAGATCAAACATTATCAGCGCGACGCGGTGACCAACCTCGCGCCGCCCGAGCTCAAGGCGGTCCACCTGCTCGGCAAGTCGCCCTTGCTCGAGGATGCGGGGCGGGTGATCCAGGAATCGGGCGCGATCGCCGAATATCTGTGCGAAAATTACGGCGGCGAGGCGCTTGTCCCGGCGCGCGGCACCGACGACCATGTCCGCCACCTCGAGCTGATTCATTTCGCCGAGGGCTCGGCGATGACGCCGATTCTGCTCAACATCTATCTCGGCCGCCTCGGCGACGCCGCCGCGCCGGTCAAGCCGCGGATCGACGAGCAGCTCGATGCGCATTTCGCCTATCTTGAAGGCGAACTCGGCGCGTCGGGCCATTTCGTAGGCGACAGCCTGTCGGCGGCCGACATCATGCTGAGCTTTCCCGCCGAGGTCGCCGCGATGGGCGGTGCGGCGCGCTATCCCAAGCTCGCGGCCTTCGTCGCGGCGATGCACGCGCGTCCGGCGTGGCAGGCGGCGCGCGAAAAGGGCGGGGCTTATTTTGTCTTCTGAGCGCGCTTCCTTCATCTCGGCGCTCCTGCTGGCACTCGGCTTGACGGCGCCTGCCGTCGCGCAACCCGCCGCCCTCGATCCGGCGGTCGAGCGCAGCGTCGAGACCTTCGGCAGCGCGGCCTTCATGCCGACACCGGACGACGAAGGCGCCGCGATGGCGCGGCTGTCCGACTATACCCTCGCGCTCGAAAAGCGCGATTTCGCGGCCGCCTATGCGATGCTCAGCCTGGCGCGGCAGGCGGTGACGCCGCGGCTCGAATGGGAGGGCAATCTGCGCAAGCAGGACGGGCTGTGGGCCGACGGCCGCATCCGCATCCTGCGCCTGCAATGGTATCTCGACCCGCCGACGCAGACCCCCGGGCTCTATGCGGCGTTCGACTTTCGCAGCGATCGTGCCGACGGGACGATGGACTGCGGCTATGTCGTCGTGCACCGCTCGGCGCCGGGCGCCGCCTTTGCCGTCGCGAGCAGCAATGTGTCGATCGTCCCGCCCGAGCTGATCGAGGATGGGGTGCCCAAGGCCGATGTGCTGCGCCAGCTGCCCTGCTACCTCGGCAAGGGCATCGCGACCGCGATCTGATCCGGCCGCGCCGAGACCCAAGGAAATTCGGCTTGCCGCGCCAGAGGTGTCGCGGCAAGGTCCCCGCGCCGCCGCCCGGCGGCTTCCGGTGGGGGAATCACGATGGCGATGATGGCACTGGCGATTCTGGCGGCGGCGGCCGCTGGGCAGCCCGAGATCAAGGTGTCGCCAGTACCTGGTAAGGGTTTCGTCGCGACCGTCGCGGTGATCGACGCCGACCAGTACGACCCGACAATCGACCGCATCAAGGTGCTGGCGACGCAGCGCTGCGGCGCGCTCAAGGTGCGCTTCGGGCGCTATTATTTCGACAACCAGATCGACGTCGATCGCGGCGTCACGGTGATCAAGGACTTCCGCCAGAATTTCTCCTGCTTCGACCCCGCAACCGATCCGTACAAGCCGGTCCCCGCCGACTGGAAGCCGAGTGCGGTCGAAGTCACCGCGGCGACGAGTTTCGCGAAGAAATTCGTCGATTATCTCGACGCCGGCAACGGCGCCGAACTGGCAAAGATGATGGACCCCGCGCTGGAATCGACGACGGCCGAGATGAAGCGCTTCAGCGACGAAGCCAAGATGCACCAGACGGGGCCGGGCGCATTCAGCGTGCGGCTCGACGGCTGGCTCAACAATCCCGAAGATGCCGCCTATCCCGGCGCCTATGCCTTTTTTGCGGTGATCAGCAGCCACGAGGGGATCGCCGGGACGTGCGGCGGGCTGCTGCTCTATCGCGAGCGGACGGGGGTCTATAAAATCTCGCAATATGATGTGCGCTATGTCTCGCAGGCGCTGATCGACGAGGAAGGTTATAGCGACGAAGAGCTCAACCGGCTCTGCCAGCGGTAAGCACGTCTTCAACCAAGCATCGCGCTTGAGAAAAGCCGCGTAGCGCACTAGATCGCGCGCATGACTTCGACCAACGACATTCGCCGCTCGTTCCTCGACTATTTTGCGGGGACCGGCCACCATATCGAGCCGTCGGCACCGCTGGTGCCGTATAACGATCCGACGCTGATGTTTGTCAACGCCGGCATGGTGCCGTTCAAGAATGTCTTCACGGGTCTCGAGAAGCGTCCGTACAGCACCGCGGCCTCGTCGCAGAAGTGCGTGCGCGCGGGCGGCAAGCACAACGACCTCGACAATGTCGGCTTCACCGCGCGCCACCATACTTTCTTCGAAATGCTGGGGAATTTCTCCTTCGGCGACTATTTCAAGGAACAGGCGATCCACCACGCCTGGACCTTGATCACCAAGACCTGGGGGCTGGCGCCCGAAAAGCTGACCGCGACCGTCTATCACACCGACGACGAAGCCTATGACCTTTGGCGCAAGATCGCTGGGCTGCCCGAGGAGCGGATCATCCGCATTCCGACGAGCGACAATTTCTGGTCGATGGGCGATACCGGGCCGTGCGGGCCGTGCAGCGAGATTTTTTACGACCATGGCGACCATATCTGGGGCGGCCCGCCGGGATCGCCGGAAGAGGATGGCGACCGCTTCGTCGAGATCTGGAACCTGGTGTTCATGCAATATGAGCAGCTGCCGGGCGGCGAGCGCGTCGACCTGCCGCGACCGAGCATCGACACCGGCATGGGGCTGGAGCGCGTCGCGGCGGTGCTGCAGGGCGTCACCGACAATTATGACACCGACACCTTCAAGGCGCTGATCGCGGCATCGGTCGACCAGACCGGGGTGCCCGCCGACGAGGCGCATAAGGCGAGCCACCGCGTGATCGCCGATCATTTGCGCGCGTCGAGCTTCCTGATCGCCGACGGGGTGCTGCCGTCGAACGAGGGCCGCGGTTATGTGCTGCGCCGGATCATGCGCCGCGCGATGCGCCATGCACATCTGCTGGGCGCCAAGGATCCGCTGATGTACCGGCTGCTGCCGTCGCTGACCGCCGAGATGGGCGCCGCCTATCCCGAGCTGATCCGCGCGCAGCCGCTGATCGCCGAGACGCTGGAGCGCGAGGAGACCAAGTTCCGCCAGACGCTCGATAAGGGGCTGCGGCTGCTCGACGAGGCGACCGTCGGCATGGGCGCCGGCGCGACGCTGCCCGGCGACGTCGCGTTCAAGCTCTACGACACTTACGGCTTCCCCTATGATTTGACCGAGGATGCGCTGCGCACGCAGGACATCGCGGTCGACCGTGCGGGCTTCGACGCGGCGATGGCGCAGCAGAAAGCCGCGGCGCGCGCGGCGTGGAAGGGCAGCGGACAGAAGGCGTCCGAAGAGATCTGGTTCGACCTCGCCGAAGCGAACGGCAGCACCGAATTCACCGGATACGGCGCGACCGTGGGCGAGGGCGAGGTGATCGCGCTGGTCAAGGACGGCGTGCAGGTCAGCGAAGCCCAGGCGGGTGACGAGCTGGTCGTGCTGACCAACCAGACGCCCTTCTATGGCGAGAGCGGCGGCCAGATGGGCGACAGCGGCACGATTTCGACGCTGGGCGGCGCATCGGCGTCGGTCAGTGACACCAGCAAACCGCTCGGGCGACTGCACGCGCATCAGGCGAAGCTGGAGGTGGGCACGCTCAAGGTCGGCGACACGGTGCAGATGACCGTGGACGCCGAGCGCCGCGACCGCATCCGCGCCAATCATAGCGCGACGCACCTGCTGCACGCGGCGCTGCGCAACCGGCTGGGCGGGCATGTGACGCAGAAGGGCAGCCTGGTTGCCGAGGACCGCTTCCGCTTCGACTTCTCGCATCCCAAAGCGCTCACCCCCGAGGAGATCGCCGACGTCGAGGCGGACGTGAACGCGCAGATCCGCGGCAACGAGGCGGTGACGACGCGGCTGATGACCCCCGACGATGCCGTCGCGGCCGGCGCGCTGGCGCTGTTCGGCGAGAAATATGGCGACGAGGTGCGCGTGCTGTCGATGGGCAAGGCGACCGAGAATCATTACTCGGTCGAGCTGTGCGGCGGCACGCATGTCCGCGCGCTGGGCGATATCGCGCTGCTCAAGATCGTCAGCGAATCGGCGGTGTCGTCGGGGGTGCGGCGGATCGAGGCGCTGACCGGCGAGGCGGCGCGCCAGTGGCTCAACGGCCGCGACGAGGCGCTGAAGGCTGCGGCGGCGGCGCTCAAGACGTCGCCCGACGATGTCCCGGCGCGTGTCGCGGCGCTCGCCGAGCAGCTCAAGAAGGCCGAACGCGAACTCGCCGATGCCAAGAAAGCCCTGGCGATGGGTGGCGGCGGCGGGGCCGCGGCGGGGCCGGCGGTCGAGCAGGTCGGCGACACCGCCTTCCTCGCGCAGGTCGTCGAGGGGCTCGACCCCAAGGAGCTGCGCGGTACGGTCGATGGCCTCAAGAAGCAGGTTGGCAGCGGCGTCGCGATGCTGGTCGCGGTCAACGACGGCCGCGCGTCGGTCGCGGTCGGGGTGACCGGGGGCGTCGCGCATAATGCGATCGACCTGGTCAAGGCCGCGGTCGCCGCGCTCGGCGGGCAGGGCGGCGGCGGGCGGCCCGACATGGCGCAGGGCGGCGGACCGAACGGCGGCGCGGCGAACGACGCCGTGGCGGCGGTCAAGGCCGCGCTGGCTTGAAACCCACCAAGAAGACGCGGCGCACCGATCATGCCGAGCGGCTGATCGCGGCGCCGCTGGTCGACGTCTTTGCCGCCTTTACCAGCGCCGACCTGCTGGCGCGCTGGCTGCCGCCCGAGGGGGCGACGGGCGAATTCGAGCATGTCGAGCTGGTCGCCGGGGGCGGGTTCCTGATGCGGCTGACGTTCGACGATTCAGGCGACGATGCCGATGTCGAGACGAAGAGCGACGACGACAGCGATGTGGTCGAGGTCCATATCCCGATCCTCGACGATGGGCGGCTGATCGTCTGGGAAGTCGAATTCGTGTCGGACGATCCGCGCTTTTCGGGGACGATGGCGATGCACTGGTATCTGTCGCGGCAGAGCGGCGGGACGCTGGTGACGATCGACGCGCATCAAGTGCCGCCGGGGATTTCGGCGAAGGATCATGTCGAGGGGCTGAATTCGTCGCTGGCGAATCTGGCGGGGGTGGTGGAGGGTTAAGGCAGCTTACAACATCGAGCGTTTTATTCGGACCGCTACCCCTCCCCGTTTGTCCTGAGCTTGTCGAAGGACCGTCCTTTTCTTCGACGCTGGAAAGAAAGAACAGCCCTTCGACAAGCTCAGGGCAAACGGTTCATATTTTGCGACGATGCTCTAGAAAAACCCGTTTGCATCGAGCGCAGTCGAGATGCCTCGATGGCGTGCACCCCATGGGTGTCTCGACTTCGCTCGACACGAACGGGATTTGAGGTGGGTTCGCTGCTATTAGCTCTCCACCCCCTTTGCCTTCCCCCACGCCCTAGCGGCGGTGTAGCCGAGATAGCCGGTGCCGAAGAGCGCGTAGAGCGGTTCGGGGATGCCGGCGAGATAGGCGTTCATGCCCTCGGCGATGCCGCGCGCCATGTCGGGGCGCGCCGCGGCGATCAGCCCCATCGGGATCGCCCACAGCAAGAGCGCGTACATGACGTAGAGGAAGCTCGGCCGCGCGCGGCTGGTCCAGGGGTCGGCGCTGTTCGCCTCGGCGACGATCGCCGCCATGCGCGTCCTGATCGCTTCCATCTCCTGGCTGCCCTCAAGCTTCAGCAGTTCGAGCTTGGCGCGGTCGCGCGCTTCGGGGTCGGGGATGATCTTGTCGATCAGCTTGGCGACGGGGCCGATCAGCCCTTCGATGATGCTCATTTCGATGCTCCTCGGTTTCAAAGTTCAGGAAAGTTCAGCCCAATGACGCGTCTTCACGCGTGGCCCTGTCCGATGCGGTTCGCGAGCCAGCCGTAGAGGAACGCCTCCTGGCTCGGGCGGCGTTCGGCGAGTGCGATATAGCGCTCGCCCTGCAGCGCCTCGATCGCGCGCAGCAGCACCGTTTCGCCTCCGGCGCCGCGCACGCGGAGGAAGGCGTCGAGCGCGGCGAGGGTGCGCGGGCCGATCTCGCGGTCGACCGCGATATCGGGATAGTCGCGCGCGGCGCGGTTGAGCGCGTTGAGCGCGCGCTGGAGGAAGCCGGTCGCGGTGCCGCTGCCCATATTGACGCCGGTGTCGAAGAGTTCGGCGGCAATGGCGGGCGCGCGGCGCGCGACGCGGTCGAAGCCGGGGCGCTGCCAATAGAGGCGGCGGTAGATCGCCGCCGCGGCCTCGCGCGGCAGGTCGCGCATCGCGCCGCCATAGCCCTCGGCGCGGGCGACCGCCTGGGTGATGCCCCAGCAGGTTGGGCCGCCGCGGTCGGCGGGGTGGTTTACATAGCGGCCTTCGCGGTCGATGACGGCTTCGATCAGCGCGTCGGCTTCGAGCTCGGATGGGTGGGGTCTGGGCATGATTCGCGTCTCCGGTTGGTTGATTCGGCTATAATGAACCATATGGGTGTTTTTTAGGAAAGGCTTTTCTCCATGCGCGCATTATTGGTCGGCGAATTGGCGGAAAACCACGGCGGTTGCGCGCTGGTCGACTTGCCCGTTCCCGAGCCGGGGCCGGGCGCGGTGCGCGTGCGCGTGCGCGCGGCGGGGGTCAATTTCCCCGACCTGTTGATGACGCGCGGCGCCTATCAGCTGAAACCCGAGCTACCCTTCATGCCGGGGCTGGAGTTTGCGGGTGAGGTCGACGCGCTGGGAGAAGGCGTGTCGGGCTGGCAAGTTGGCGACGCGGTGATCGGCGGCAACCGCTTCGGCGCGATGGCGGAATATATCGTCGTTCCCGCGACGAACCTGCGGCGCAAGCCTGAGCGGCTGAGCTGGGAGGAGGCCGCGGCCTATGGCGTCGCCTATCTCACCGCCTGGGTCGCGCTGACGCGCTGCGGGCAGGTGCAGTCGGGCGAATGGGTGCTGGTGCACGGCGCGGCGGGCGGCGTCGGGCTGGCGACGGTCGATCTGGCGCGGGCGCTTGGCGCGCGCGTGATCGCGGCGGCAAGCAGCGCGGAGAAGCGCGCGGCGGTGACGGAACTCTATGCCCCCGATGCGGTGATCGACGGCGCGCCGGGGTTTCGCGAGACGGTGAAGGAGCTGACCGATGGCAAGGGCGCCGATGTGATCTTTGATCCGGTGGGCGGCGACGTGTTTGACGAATCGACGCGCTGCATCGCCTTCGGCGGCCGGCTGCTGGTGATCGGTTTCGCATCGGGGCGCATCCCCGAGGTGTCGGTCAATAGGCCGCTGATCAAGGGCTTTTCAGTCGTCGGGGTGCGCGCGGGCGAATATGGCCGGCGCTTTCCCGCGCGCGGCGCCGAGAATATCGCCTCGATCGACGCGCTGGCGGCCGAGGGAAAGATTCGGCCGCACGTCCATGCCGCGCTCGACCTTGCCGACTGGCGCGCGGGCTTTGCGATGCTCGAGCGGCGCGAGGTGGTCGGCAAGGTGGTTCTGACCGTCTGACGCCGGGCTCCGCCCGCGGTCGAGCCGCCGTGCATTCGCGGCGACCCGCACGGCGGTCCTATGGCCTTTGAACAATCGCATCGTCATAGCCGTGCCCGGGGGGTGAAGGCGGCCCCGCCGCCAAACCCGAAAGGAATAGACGTGAAGACATTGCTACTGATCGCCGCGCCGCTCGCGCTGGCCACCGCGGCGCATGCGGCCCAGACCGCGGGCGATGGCGACGCCCTGTTCGCCAAGCTCGACGCCAATGGCGACGGCAAGATCGACAAGGCCGAGCTGACCAAGGCGCATGAGGCGAAGGCGGCCGAGAAGGGCGACAAGACCCCGGTCGACAGCGCGAAGATCGACGCGATGATCTCGCGGATCGACACCAATGGCGACGGCGCGGTCGACAAGACCGAAATGGCCGCGACGCGCAAGGCGCCTGCCGCACCGGCCGAGCCGAAGCGCTGATATCGGGGCGGCGGCCCTCGCGGGTCGCCGCCGACCGGTGGATCAGGTGAGCGCGATCTGCGCCGCCGCCTGCACCCGAAAAGCCCAGCCCGACGATGTAACGAGGGGCGCGACCGTCGCGCGCCTCGCCGATCGCTGAGAGAAGCGGGCGCCGGCCATTGTGCCCTAGAACGGTGGGCGTTTTCGAACAGATTCGTTCGGCTTGAGCTTGTCGAAGAACTGCTCTTTCGTTCCGGGGTAGAAGCGAAGCAGGGTCCTTTGACGAGTTCAGGACGAACGGTGCCCGGTGGCGATGCGGTTATAATGCAGGACGCCCCAAAGGGCCATCGCCGCGCCAGAGCGCCGTGCGACTGGCAAGCGGTGGCCGGGCTCGCGCCATCGCACACGCCATACCGATTTGATGTAATTGGTCGGGACGAGAGGATTCGAACCTCCGACCCCCACACCCCCAGTGTGATGCGCTACCAGGCTGCGCTACGTCCCGACCGGCCCTGTTGGGCAGGCGAGGCCCCTAGCGCGGGTCGGCGGGGGATGCAAGGCCCCTGCGCGCGAAGATCGCATATGCGCCTTGAACTCGCGCGCCGCGGCCCCATTTCGGCCCTGCCTGCCGCGGGGGGACGGCACGCAGCCGCCGGTTGCACGCTCCGCCCCCGCGTGATAGGCGCCGCGCCATTATCTTGCGCGCCGACCCGGGTGGGGACGGCGGTGCTTTCGAACGGAAAGATTCTCATCGATGTCGACGAATTTGCTTCTGAGCCAGGCGGCCGGATCTGGTGGTGGTGCTGCGGCCTTGGCCGCGCAGGTCGTCCCGCTGATCCTGATCTTCATCGTCTTCTGGTTCTTCCTGATCCGCCCGCAGCAGACGCGGATGAAGGAGCATCGCGCTAAGATCGCGGCGGTGAAGCCGCGCGACCAGGTGGTGACCGGCGGCGGCATCGTCGGCAAGGTCACCCGCGTCGACGATGATTTCGCCGATGTCGAAATCGCGCAGGGCGTGAAGATCAAGGTCGTCAAGTCGACCCTGTCGGACGTGCTGCAGCCCGGCGCCAAGCCCGCCAACGACTGACGCGGCGGCGCCCGCCGCGGTGGGCGCGCGCTCCTGGTATCGGACCAAAGACATGCTCGATTTCCCGCGCTGGAAAACCATCAGCATCTGCATCTCGTTGCTGCTCGGCATCCTGTTCGCCATCCCGACCTTCCTGCCGCAAAAGACCTTCGACCAGCTGCCGGGCTTTGCGCAGATGAAGGTCAACCTTGGGCTTGATCTCGCGGGCGGTAGCCATTTGCTGCTCGAGGCCGACATCGCCGACCTCAACAAGACCCAGCTCTCCAACATGGAAAAGACCGTGCGCGTGTCGATGCGCGGCGAGACGGGGCCCGACGACGATATCGCGATCGGCGATTTCAAAGCGTCGGGGAGCACGATCAGCTTCCTGGTGCGCGACCAGAATCAGCTCGACGATGCGCGCGACCGGCTGTTCCGCGAGACGCAGGGCGCCGGGCTGACCGGCCAGCGCGACTGGCAGATCGACGTCGTCGACAATACGCGGATCGTGATGACGCTGACCGCGGCGGGCCGCGACCAGGCGATCGACCGCGCGATGGAGACCGCGCGCGAGATCATCGACAAGCGCGTCAACGAACTCGGCACGCGCGAACCGACCATCATCCGCGAGGGCAGCGACCGTATCGTCGTGCAGGTCCCGGGCCTGCAGGATCCGAAGGCGCTGAAGGACCTGCTCGGTCGCACCGCGCGGCTCGAGTTCCGGATGGTCGATCCCAATGGCACGGTCGGACCAGAGGGTCCGCTCAACGTGCCGATCGGCAGCGAATTCGTGCGCTATGCCCCCAATGAGGGCGGCGGCGCGCCGGGCGAAATTTTGAGCCGGCAGGTCATGATCAGCGGCGACCAGTTGATTGACGCGCGGCAGGATTTCAACCAGCAGCAGCTGCCCGCGGTGTCGATCCGTTTCGATTCGGCGGGGTCGAACACCTTCGCGCGCGTCACCGGCGCCAACGTCAACAAGCGCTTTGCGATGGTGCTCGACGGCCAGGTGCTGTCGGCACCGACGATCAACGAAGCGATCCTGGGCGGGCAGGCGCAGATTTCGGGCAGCTTCACGGTCCAGACCGCTAACGAGCTGGCGATCGCGCTGCGCTCGGGCTCGCTGCCGGTGAAGCTCGACGTCGTCGAGGAACGCACGGTCACCCCCGAACTCGGCAAGGATTCGATCGAGAAGGGCGCGATAGCGGGGATCATCGCGACGCTGTCGGTGCTGATGCTGATGCTCGTCGTTTACGGCCGTTTCGGCGTCTATGCGAATATCGCGCTGGCGTTCAACGTGGCGCTGATCATTGCGATCATGGCGTTCTTCAACGCGACGCTGACCTTGCCGGGCATCGCCGGCTTCGTGCTGACGATCGGCGCCGCGGTCGACGCGAACGTGCTGATCAACGAGCGAATACGCGAGGAATTGAAACGCGGGCGACGCGTGTTCCAGGCGGTCGAGCTCGGCTATAGCGAGGCGAGCCGCGCGATCTTCGACGCCAACGTCACCAACGTCATCGCCGCGGCGCTGATGTTCTGGTTCGGTACCGGGCCGATCAAGGGCTTTGCCGTCGTGCTGACGATCGGCATCGTTACCAGCGTCTTCACCGCCGTCACCGTCACCCGCATGTTCGTCGCCCATTGGCTGCGCAGCGCGCGGCCGACGACGATCAACATTTAAAGGAGGGAGCAGAGAGATGCGCTTGCTGAAACTCGTCCCCGACGACACCAACATCGACTTCCTGCGCTGGCGCAAGCTCGCGTCCTTCATGAGCTTTTTCCTCGTCGCGGTGTCGATCGCGCTGGTGGCAGTGAAGGGGCTGAACCTCGGCGTCGACTTCGTCGGCGGCCAGTCGGTCCGCGTCGAATTCACCCAGACGATGCCGCCGATCGACGACATTCGCGAAAAGGTCGGCGAGATCGGCCTGGGCGAGGCGACGATCCAGCAGTTCGGATCGGACAAGGCGGTGTCGATCCGCACCGCGCTGCCCGAGGGCGACAAGGCCGTCGCCGAGCGGGCGGGGCAGCAGCTGGTGGCCGGGATCCAAAAGGCTTTCCCGACGGCCAAGACGGGCTCGGTCGAGACGGTGTCGGGCAAGGTGTCGGGCGAATTGCTGCGCACCGGTGCGATCAGCCTGGCGCTCGCGATCCTGGGCATCTCGATCTACATCTGGATCCGCTTCGAATGGCAGTTCGGGGTCGGGGCGCTCGGGCGCCTGTTCCACGAGGTGGCGCTGACCTTCGGCCTGTTCGCGGTGACGCAGATGCAGTTCGACCTGAACAGCGTCGCGGCGCTGCTGACGATCGTCGGCTATTCGCTGAACGACACGATCGTGGTCTACGACCGCATTCGCGAAAACCTCAAGAAATACCGGAAGATGGAGATCATTCCGCTGCTCAACCTCAGCATCAACGAGACGCTGTCGCGCACCGTGATGACGACCGTTGCGATGCTGCTGGCGCTCGGCGTGCTGCTGATCTTCGGCCCCGACGTGATCTTCGGCTTCACCGCGGCGATGCTGTTCGGCGTGTTCATCGGCGGCTATTCGTCGGTGCTGATGTCGACCCCGGTGCTGGTCTGGCTGAAGGTGGGGCCCGACAGCTTCGTGCCCAGGACGAGCGCCGGGATCATGGGCGGCGAACGCGTCGAGCGGAAGGACGACGGCGCGGTCGTCTGATCGCTGCGACGGTCCTGACGGAACGGTGAGGGGGGCTTCGGCTCCCCTTATTTTTGCGCGCAGCGGCGGAGATGCTCGGCGAGTTCGCGGCCGTTGCGGTCCCAGTCGAAGCGGCCGGCGAGCGTCGCGGCGACGTCGGCGGGGGCGGGCGGCGCGGCGAGAATCTCCTGCACCGCCGCGGCGATGGCGGGCGCGGTGCGCGGGGCAATGCGACCGGCGACGGGCGAAGTGACGAGTTCGGCGGCGCCGCCGGCATCGCTGATCACGATCGGGGTGCCGCAGGCGAGCGCCTCGACCCAGGCGTTGGCGAGGCCTTCGCTGGCCGAGGGCATGACGACGATATCGGCGGCGCGGTAGAGCTGCGGCAGGTCGGCATTGGCGACGGAGCCGAGGAAGTGGACGCGGTCGGCGACGCCGAGTTTGGCGGCGAGCGCGCGGTAGCGGCCTTCCTCTTCGCCCGCGCCGGCAAGCCAGTAATGGACGCCGGGGAGCGCGGGGATGGCTTCGATCACCAGCGCCTGTCCCTTGCGCGGGATGAGCGCGCCGACGGTGAGGATCGCGGGCGCTTCGCCCATGCCGAGCGCGACGCGCGCGGCGGCGCGGTCGCCGGGATGGAAACGCGCGGTGTCGATGCCGGTGTAGTGGACCGCGATCTTCTGCGCGTCGATGCCGATGGCGGCCATATCGCGGCGCATCGCGTCGGAGACGGCGAGCAGGCCCGCGGCCTTGTCGGCGGCTTCGAGCAACTGCGGTGCGGTGGCGGGGGCGTGGCCGAAATGGCTGATGTCGGCGCCGCGTGCCTTGGCGGAGAAGGGGAGACCCAGCGCTTCGGCGACGCGCATTGCAGCGGGGCCATCGGGGTAGAAGAATTGCGCGTCGATCACGTCGGCCGCGGCGGCGCGGGCGATTGGGAGAGTCGCGCGGGCGATGGCGGCAGGGTTGAAGCGCGTGCCGACCGTGGGGATCAAAGTGAAGCGCGGGCGGTGGACGGTGAGGCCGTTCCAATCCTCCGAGCGCGGGAGGCTGCGCCGCGCGCGGTAGTGCGGGTGGAGCGAGAGCGGGAAGGGGGGGAGGCCGACGGGCGCGACGACGGTGAGGGCGATCCCGGGCTGCGCGGCGAGCGAACGCAGGCTCTTTTCGACGAAGAGGCCGAAGTTCGGATGCGCGGCATCGGGGAAGAGCGTCGCGATGCTGAGGACGCTGAGGGGCGTGTCGGCGGGCACTTGGCTCAGAGGCTGCGGATCAATCGCACCGCGACCGCGGCCCAGGGCGGGTTGCTAACGACCTGCTGCCGCTGCCCGACCCCGAGCGGGAGCAGGTGCAGTTTCTCGCCGTCGACGTTGAGCAGGCGCGCGAAGAAGAAGCGGCCTGCGGGGCGCGGGACGAGCAGGTCGCGGTTGAGCGCGCCCGCCCAGTCGCCCTCGATGCGTCGGCACCAGATTTCGTCGCCCGCGCGATAATCGCCGATCGACGAGGTCACGCGCACCGCGACCATATCCTCGCCCGGGCGCGCGGTGAGCGCCTGCTCGACGCGCGTCGGCGCCTCGACCCCGTCGGCGCCGAGCAGCGCGGTGACGGTGAGCTGGGTGTCCTGCGGCAGTTGCACGAGCTCGGCGGCGTCGACGCCGAGCGCCTTGGCGATGCGGTTCATCCAGCCCAGCGACAGCGTGCGCGTGCCCGTCTCGAGGCGGCCGATCGTCTGCGCGGTGGTCGGCGGGTCGCAGCGTTGCGCCACATCTTCGAGGGTCAGGCGCTTGGCGCGGCGCACGGCGCGGATGCTGTTGATCATGGCGAACCTATCATGCAATTTTTCCGATAACCAAATCGGTTTCTTCTTTCCTAAAAAATAATCCACTGTCAAGCCGCTTCTCCAATCAGAGGAGAATCTTATGGCCGGCCCCCGACTCGAAACGCGCATCCACCCCGACGACCGGCTCGATCCGGGCAATACGGGGCCGCAGATGATGCGCCACGTCAGCGTCAATGTCGCTGAAAGTCCGATCGCCTGGCTCGCCGCGCGCGGCCATCTGAGCGCGGCGCAGCTCGGCGCGGGCGAGCGGCTGCGCGCCGATTACGAGCGCGCGGGGCTCGCGGCGCGGGTGACGATGCGCTGGGACGCCGCGGCGCCGGCCAAGACGCGCGGCGGCGCGAAGGCAGCCGATGCGTCGCTGGCGCGGATCGACGCGCGCCGGCGCTTTCACGCCGCGCTCGACGCAGCGGGGCCGGGGCTGGCCGACATCTGCTGGCGTGTGATCTGCGCGGGCGAGGGGATCGGCTGCGCCGAGAAAGGGCTGGGGTGGCCGGCGCGGTCGGGGAAGCTGGTGCTGGGGCTGGCGCTCGACCGGCTGGCGCGGTTTTACGGGACGGGGTGACGCTGCCGCAGACTAAATAATATTCGCGCAGAGGCGCAGAGGCCGCGGAGAGGATGGCCCTTCGTCTCTGCGGCCTCTGCGCCTCTGCGCGCATTAAATTTGCATGGCGTAATTCGGCGGGTTTCGGGCGGGAGCTGACAAGAGCGATCCTCCCTCAACGGGGGGGGGGGACCACCCGAAGGGTGGTGGAGGGGCACGTGAGGTTTGCGCAGCGCCAAACCGACAAGCCACCCATTTCCGGTAACGTATCTGTGATGCGTTCCGGTAAACCGCCTGTGCCCCTCCACCAGCTTCGCTGGTCCCCCTCCCCGTGCCGGGGGGGATCGGTGATGGCCGCTCGCCACCCTAAAGCGGACGGTGGGTTATCCCAATGCCTCGACGGCCTCGGCCAGTTCCAGCCAGCGGTCCTCGGCCGCGGCCTTTTCGGCGCGCAGCGCTTCGAGCTTGCCCGTCAGCGCAGTGAAGCGCGCATGGTCGCGCACGAAGAGGTCGCCGTCGGAGAGATCGGTTTCGATACCGGCCATTTCCGTTTCGATTTTCTCTATCCGCGTGGGAAGCAGGTCGTAGTCGCGCTGGTCCTTGTAGCTCAGCTTCTTGCGCGCCTGCGGAGGCGGCGGGGGGGCTTCTGCCGAAGCCGACTTTGCCTTGGCGGCGTTCGGCTTCGTACGCTTCGCTTCCCAGTCGGCATAGCCGCCGGCGACAATGTCGACCTTGCCCGATCCGTCGAGGCCGAGCGTCACGGTGACGGTGCGGTCAAGGAAGTCGCGGTCGTGGCTGACGAGGAGGACGGTGCCGGCATAGTCGGCGATGACCTCCTGCAGGAGGTCGAGCGTTTCGAGGTCGAGGTCGTTGGTCGGCTCGTCGAGGACGAGGAGGTTCGATTCGCGGGCGAATTCGCGCGCGAGCAGGAGCCGCGAGCGCTCGCCGCCCGAGAGCGCGCCGACGCTGGCCTCGACGACGCCGGGGTCGAAGAGGAATTCCTTGAGATAGCCCTGGATATGCTTCTTGACGCCGCGCACCTCTACCCAGTCGCCGCCGTCGGCGAGGATGTCGCGGACGCGCTTTTCGGGCGACAACAGGCTGCGCTGCTGGTCGATGACGATGCCGTCGAGCGTCGGGGCGAGGGTGATCTTGCCGCTGTCCGGCTCGATCTCGCCGGTGAGCAGCTTGAGCAGGGTCGACTTGCCCGCGCCATTGGCGCCGACGATGCCGATGCGGTCACCGCGCTGGACGCGGAAATCGAAATTCTTGATGATCGCGCGGTCGCCGAAGCTTTTGCTGACATTTTCGGCGACGATGACCGATTTCGAGCGGACGTCGTCGTTGGCGAGGCCCAATTTGGCGACGCCCGGGCCGCCGATCATCGCGGCGCGCGTGGCGCGCATTTCCTTCAATTTCTCGAGTCGGCCCTGGTTGCGCTTGCGGCGCGCGGTGACACCGCGTTCGAGCCAATGCGCCTCGAGCCGGAGCTTGGAGTCGAGGCGCTGCGCGGCGCGGGCTTCCTCGGCGGCGACCGCGTCGCTCCATTCCTCGAAGCCGCCGAAGCCGATCTCCTTGCGGCGGATGCTGCCGCGGTCGAGCCACAGGGTCTGGCGCGTCAGGCGGGTGAGGAAGGTGCGGTCGTGGCTGATCGCGACAAAGGCGCCGGTGTAGCGCGCGAGCCAGCTTTCCAGCCAGTCGATCGCGGCGAGGTCGAGATGGTTGGTCGGCTCGTCGAGCAGCAGTACGTCGGGATTCTGCGCGAGGGCGCGGGCGAGCGCGGCGCGGCGGCGCTCGCCGCCCGAGGCGCTCGCGGCGGTGCGGCTCATGTCGATGCCGAGCTGATCAGCGATCGCCGCGACTTCATGCTCGGGCGGGGCGTCCGTCCCGGCGATGGCGAAATCCATCAGGGTCGCGAAGGGGCGGAAGTCGGGCTCCTGCTCGAGCATCACGACATGGGTGCCGGGGACGATGACGCGCTTGCCCTTGTCGGCGTCGATCTGGCCCGCGAGCAGTTTGAGCAAAGTGGTCTTGCCCGCGCCGTTGCGGCCGATCAGCGCGAGCCGGTCGCGTTCGCCGACATAGATGTCGAGGTCCTGGAACAGCCAGCCGCTGCCCTGCACGAGGCCGAGGCCTTCATAAGATAAGATCGGGGCTGCCATGATGAACGGCTCGCTACGGAGATGTTCAGCATCATGCAAGCGCCGTGGGGGCAAAGGCCGGAACGCACTCGCTCCGTCTGCGTATGGGGCGGGCGTTCATGACGGCCGGGGGTTCCGGTCACAGGAGAAGAAAATGACGAAGCATATGCTCATCGCTATGGCCAGCGCCCTCGCGCTGACGGCGGCCACGCCGGTTCTTGCGCAGCAGCAGGGAGGTTCGACGGTGACGACAGCAAGTGTGCAGGGGCCGATCCTGAGCTTCAGCGTCAACGAGGAGGTGCGCTCGCGCCCCGACCAGGCGACCGTCGGCGCCGGGGTGCAGACCACCGCGCCGACCGCGGTCGAGGCGATGCGCCTGAACGCCGCGGCGATGGACAAGCTAATCGCCGCCGCCAAGGCGCGCGGGATCAAGGCGGAGGATATCCAGACGAGCGGCATCAACCTGTCGCCGCAGTACGACTATAATAATCAGGGCAACGGCCAGCCGCCGCGCTTCATCGGCTATCAGGTGAACAACAGCGTGCGCGCGACGACGCCCAAGATTGGCGATATCGGCCCGCTGCTCGACGCGCTGGTCGCGGCGGGCGGCACCAACATCGAGGGACCGTGGTTCGGCATGAAGGACGCCGAGGCGCAGCTGGTCGGCGCGCGCGGCGCGGCGATCAAGGAAGCCGAAGCCAAGGCGGCCGATTATGCGCGGCTCGCGGGTTTCCGCGGCGCCGAGCTGGTGTCGATCAGCGAGGGCGGCAGCTACGCGAGCCCGCCGCCGCCGATGCCGCCGATGGTGCGCCTGCAGGCGATGGACGCCAAGGCGACCCCGGTCGAGCCGGGCCAGGTGTCGAACACGCTGACGCTGAGTTTCCAGTATCGGTTGGTGAGGTAATTCCAGGCGAGGGGTCGGTGAGAGCCGACCCCTCTTTCCGTTCGTGTCGAGCGAAGTCGAGACACCATGCGGAGCGCGCGCCTTCGCGTGTCTCGACTTCGCTCGACACGAACGGGTTTTTGTGGGGCTTTAATCCAATTCCCCCTCCGCCCACGGCCACGGCCGTTCGCGGAACCATTTGGTGATGATATATTTGCGCCCCTTGCGCACCTTCATCCCGTGGTGGAGCGTGTCGTCGTTGGTCGTGCCGTCGGGGCGGACATTGTTCCAGGCGAGCAATTTGCCGGCCTCGGGCTGGTGCATCTTGCCGGTCGCGAGGAAGCGCGTTGCGCCGCCCGCGGGGGGCGCGTTGAGATAGATCATCAGGGTCCAGCTGCGCTGGCCGGGGATCGCGCAATAGGTCTCCCAGTCGGCGCCGCGCGGGTCGAAGAAGTCGGTGTGCGCCTTGAACTCCTGCCCGACGTCGTAGCGCTGGCCTTGGAGCGGCTCGCCAAAGGGAAGCGGGATGCCGGTGAGCGCGTGGAGCCGGTCGTTGACCGCGCGCACCACCGGGTCGCGGTGGTCGAGGTCGCAGGTGGTGCTGGTACGGAAAGCCTCATCGCCATTGGGATCGGCGATCGTCGAGGGGCGGACATCGCGGTCGATCTGCTCGATCAGCGCGGCGCAGGTCGCGGCGTCGAGGAAGTTCGACAGCATATATTGCTGCAGCTTCGGGGTCGGCGCGCGGCGGATGCCGGGCACGGCGGCGAGCCGCTCGGCGGTTCGGTCGGCGCCCGATGTGGCCATATCGACGATCTTGTCGGTCATAAGGCGCTTTTAAGCGGCAGATGTGACACGAACAATGCTTGACGAACCGGCACACACGCGCCTATCGCCGCGCGCTGTCGAGGCGGTTTCGCCCGGCGTGTGGCGACCATAGCTCAGTTGGTTAGAGCGCCGGTTTGTGGTACCGGAGGTCGCGGGTTCGAGCCCCGTTGGTCGCCCCATTTTTCCTGTCATCGCGCCCAAGCGCTTTAGGGGTGACTCGCCGCACTCGTTGCATTATTGCGTTTCTACGTAATTTTCTAACGCTGAGGAGTCGCGCATGTCTGCTGTCTGGGATTTCGCCGATTTCGACGATCATGAGCATGTCCACATGTTCCGCGATCGCGCCAGCGGGCTGACCGCGGTGATCGCGGTCCACTCGACCCACCTCGGCCCCGGCGCCGGCGGCGTGCGTTACTGGCATTACCCGCAGCGTAAGGCCGCGATCACCGACGCGCTGCGCCTGTCGCGCGGCATGAGCTACAAAAATGCGATGGCTGGCCTGCCGATGGGCGGCGGCAAGGGCGTCATCCTGGCCGACGAGGGCGTCGAGAAGACCCCCGAACTGCTCGCGGCGTTCGGGCGCGCGGTCGATTCGCTGGGCGGCGCTTATGTCACCGCCGAAGATGTCGGCATGTCCGTCGCCGACATGGTCACGATTTCCCGCCACACCAAGCATGTCAGCGGCCTGCCCGTGGCGAGCGGCGAAGTCGGCGGCGACCCCGGGCCGCAGACCGCGCTCGGCGTCTATCTGGGTATCCTCGCCGCGATCAAGCAGGGTCTGGGTACCGACAGTGCCAAGGGCGTCCACGTCGCGATCCAGGGTGTGGGCAGCGTCGGCGGCGGCGTCGCGCGGCGGCTGGCCGCCGATGGCGCGATCCTGACGCTGGCCGACGTCAATCTGGCGCGCGCCAAGGCGCTCGCCGACGAACTGGGCGCCGAGCTCGCCGATTCGGCGGCGATCATGGAGATCGAAGCCGATGTGCTGAGCCCCAATGCGCTCGGCGCGATCCTGACCGAAGAGAGCATTGCAAAGCTTCGCGTGCCGATCGTCGCGGGCGGGGCGAACAACCAGCTCGCGACCGCGGCCGACGGTCAGCGCGTTCACGACCGCGACATCGTCTATGCCCCCGATTATGTGATCAACGCGGGCGGTATCATCAACGTCGCGCTCGAATATCTGGGGCAGGGCAGCCGCGAAGAGGTCGAAGGCCGGATCCACCAGATTCCCGGGCGACTTGCCGATATCTGGGCTGCGAGCAAGACGAGCGGAACACCAGCGTCGGTGGTGGCGGACCGGATGGCGCAGAAATTGATCGGGCGGGGTTAGGTTTCACAGCTTACCCAAATCCGTTTGTGCTGAGCTTGTCGAAGCACCGTCCTTCCATTGCGACGCCGAAAGAAAGGACGGCCCTTCGACAAGCTCAGGGCGAACGGAGGCGAGATGGCCTTTGGGCGCAAAAGCTGGCGCGTCCCTGAATTTCCGCTAAGCCAGCCTCGCATGAAGCGGCATTTCTACCTCGTCTGCGGCTGGCTGTCGCTCGCGCTCGGCGCGATTGGCGCCTTTCTTCCTTTACTGCCGACGGTGCCGTTCGTGATCCTCGCCGCCTTCTGCTTCGCCCGCTCGTCGCCGCGGCTCGAGGCTTGTCTAGTGAATCACGCGACCTTCGGCCCGCATATCACTGCGTGGCGCGAGAAGGGCGCGATCAGCCGCAAGGGCAAGGTCGCGGCGAGCGTCATGTTCGCGGCGAGCATCGTGCTGGCCCTGCTCTTTGCGCCCTGGCCGTGGATGATGGTGCCGGTCGTCGTCGCGGCGGTGACGGGGACGTGGATATGGACAAGGCCGGAAGCTTAGCTTCCGGCCTTGCCGTTTTCCCAATGTTTCAGCGGCTTAGAAGTCGACCGAGATGCGTCCGTAGACGAAGCGGCCGTTGAAGCCGAAGGGCGACTGCGAGCTGTACGGCAGGAAGGCGTTGTTGAAGCCGTAATTGACGCCGTCGACGGTGCCGAAGGGCAGGCGGTCGGGATAGACGTCGAACACATTGTTTGCGCCGATCGCGATCTGCAGCGCTTCGAGCGGCTTGATGCGCAGCTCGACGTCGGTGACCCATTTGGGCGACAGGAAGATGTCGCCCGGCACCTCGCCCGGGGCGAGATCGATATTATTATTGTTCGCGGCGGTCGAGAAGCTGCTGGGCAGGAACACCTCGCCATAGCGGTTGGTGCGCAGCGTCAGCCCGACCATGTCATAATCCCAGTCGAGGCTGACGTTGAGCTTGTCCTGCGGCTGGCCGTCGGTCAGGCGGTAGCTTTCCTGCCGCGCGAACAGGCGCTGCGCGGTGAAGCCCGAGAAGGTCCGGCGGTCGGTGATCTTGGTGTTGTTGAGGTTGAAGCCCGCGCTGAGCCGGAAATTGCCCAAACCGAAATCGGGAAGGCGATAGGAGGCGACGATGTCGAGCCCTTCGGTCTTCGTGTCGATGCCGTTGATGAAGAAGCGCGCCGAGCTGACCCCGGTGATGCCCGCCGCGGTCAGCGTGGCGACGATGTCGGCGCCCTGCAGATTCTCGGTCAGCGTGATGCGGTCCTTGATCTTGATATTGTAATAGTCGGCGGTGATGCTGAGCCCGTCGATCATCGTGAAGCTGACGCCGCCGCCGAAGTTGAGCGACTTTTCGGGTTCGAGCGGTTCGGCCCCGAGCGCGACGGCGACCGGCGAGCTGACGGGGAAGGTCCCGATTTCGATCAGCACGCCGCCGACATTGTTGGTCGAGGTGGTCTGGAAGGATTGCTGCGCGAGGCTGGGCGCGCGGAAACCCGTCGACACCGAGCCGCGCAGCGCGAGCCCGTCGATCGGTTCGAAGCGCGCCGCGGCTTTGCCGTTGACCGTATCGCCGAAGTCGCTGAAATGTTCGTAGCGGCCGGCGAGCTGGACGGTGAACATGTCGCTGAGATCGGCGTCGATTTCGGCATAGCCCGCGAAGCTGTCGCGCGACACGTCGGTCGCGTTGCTGGGGCGGAAGCCAGGGAAGACCTGTGACCCGCCCGCGGCGCCGAAGGGCGCCGAGGAGAAGGGGCCGTTGATCCAGCTCTGTTCCTCGCCGGGGACGATCTTGTAGTTCTCGTTGCGCCATTCGCCGCCGAAGGCGAGCGAGACGCTGTTCCCGATCCCGATGTCGATGTCGCGGCGGACGTCGAGGTTGACCGAGGTCTGGCCCGAGCGCAGGCCGCCCGCGTTGAACTTGCGGTTGCTGTTGAGCCCGCCGAGCGAGGTGTTGACGCTGTTCGACACGCCATAGTCCAGCCGGTTCGAACCATAGACGAGCGAGAGGTCGTAATCCCACGCGCCGATGTCGCCGCGGATCCCCGCCGCGGCCGAAATGTCGCGAATCTCGCTTTCGATGATCGGCAGGAAGCCGTCGGCGTAGATCGGAACGAAGCTGGTGGTCGAGGCCGACCAGTCCTGGTTGCGGATGTCGAGCGAGCGGCGATAGAAGCCCGCGCCGTTGCCGTCGCGGACGCCGTAGCTGCCGAAGGTGTAGAATTCGATCGCTTCGGAGAGGTCGAAGCCGGCGTTAACGAAGAAGTTCATATCCTTCGATTCGCCGTCGCCATAGCGGTGCCAATAGCGGTCGAGCGTCGTTTCGCGCGGATCGCCCGCCGCGAAATAATTGCGCCGGATGTCGGGGCCCGAGCGGTTGGTGGGCGAGCGGTCCTTATATTCGGCGGTGAAGTTCAGATAGCCGGTTCCGCTGATCGGCAGGCCGATGTTGGTCGCGAAGGTATAGGTGTCGCCGTCGTTCCGCTTGCGGTCCTTGCCCGTGTAGGTGATCACCGGATTGTCGCCGCCGGTCACGGCGAAGAAACCGTTCGAGCCGATCGCGAAGGTCGGGTTGGTGAGCGTCGGCGCGACCGACGCGACCTGATCCACATCCTCCATCCGGGTGATATATTTGCCGTAGGAGACCTGCGCCCGCCCGCCGACGCTGCGTTTCAGCTGGACGTTGATCACCCCCGCGATGGCGTCGGAGCCATAGAGCGACGAGGCGCCGTCGCGCAGCACTTCGATCCGTTCGATCGCGAGCGGCGGGATGGTGTTCAGGTCGACCGCGGTCGAACCGCGCCCGACCGAGCCGTTGAGGTTGATCAGCGACGATTGGTGGCGCCGCTTGCCGTTTACGAGCACGAGCACCTGGTCGGGGGCGAGGCCGCGCAGCGTTGCCGGGCGCAGCGAGTCGGTGCCGTCGGTCAGCGAGGGCTGCGGGAAATTGAACGAGGGGACGAGCTGATTGAGCAGCTTGTTCGTTTCGGTGGTGCCGCTGTTCTGGAGCGCGTCGCCGCCGATGACGTCGATCGGCACGGTGCTGTCGGCGACGGTGCGATCGGTGCGGCGCGTGCCAATGACGACGATCGTGTTGCTGTCGGCGTCGGCGGCATCGTCGACCGCGGCGTCCTGGGCGAGGACCGGGGCGGACCAGACGGTCGCGGCGAGAGCGGCGGCGAGGGCGAGCGCGGAGATTTTGTTGGTATTGGGCATGATGTGCAGTCCCCTTTTTTGCGGACCCGGCGGCCCGGTGCGAGGAGGATTGACTCTAAGACGCTGTCCCGCCAGCCAAAAGCGACCGGCGGGGCGGGGTTTGTTACATTTTTGCTGCGTTTGTTGTAATTTAGTCACGTTGCCGCCCGCGGCGGCGGGCATGCGGTGGCGAGGCTGGCGACGAGACTTGACCTCGCCAGCAAGGCACGCGACAGAAGCGCCGCCGGGTCGCGCCGGGCAATTCACTGGACCGATATATCGGCCTCCCCTAAAGACGACGCGAAACCGATGCACGCTTACGCCAATCCCACCCGTTTCCTCGCGATTGCGAAGCCGCTGACGCCGTGGCTGCTCGGCGCCGGGCTGCTGCTTGTGCTGGGGGGCGCCTTTGCCGGGCTGACGGAGGTGCCGGGCGATTACAAGCAGGGCGAGACCGCGCGCATATTGTACGTCCATGTGCCGTCGGCGTGGCTCGGCATGGGCGGCTGGACGAGCCTTGCGGTCGCGGGGCTGGTGCAGTTGGTGTGGCGCCATCCGCTCGCGGGCATCGCGGCGCGCGCAATCGCGGTGCCGGGCATGCTGTTCACCGCGCTGTGCCTCGCGACCGGGTCGATCTGGGGCAAGCCGACCTGGGGGACCTGGTGGGAATGGGACGGACGGATGACCTCGATGCTGGTCCTGCTGTTCCTTTATGCCGGCTTCATCGCGCTGACGAGCGGCGATGAGGGGCAAAGGCAGGGCGGCTCGCTCTCGCGCGGCGCGGCGATCTACGCGCTGGTCGGCGCGATCAACATCCCAATCATCAACCGCAGCGTCATATGGTGGAACAGCCTGCACCAGGGGCCGAGCATCACGCTGCGCGGATCGAGCATCGACGGCGCGCTGCTGTGGCCTTTGGGCTTGACCGTGCTGGGTTTTTCCTTGCTGTTCGGCGCCATCGTGCTGATGCGGATGCGGCGGATCATCGCCGACAACCGCGTCGCGGCGCGGCTGCGGCGGCTTGCCGACGACGAGGGGAGTTGACGCGTGACGGGGGTGATCAGCGGGGGTGGCCAATGGGCCTATGTCGTGGCCGCCTATGGGCTGACCGCGCTGCTGACCGGCGCGGTGCTGTGGGCGAGCTGGCGGGCGATGAAGAAAGCCGAAAAGCGCAGCGACGCGCTGCGTAGGGACCGGACATGAAGGCGAAGCATCAACGTTTGATTCTGGCGCTGGTCGCGGTCGTGGGGATCGCGGGTGCGGGCGTGCTCGGCGCGAGCGCGCTGCGCGACGAGGCGGCCTATTTCCGCACTCCGGCCGAGGTCAAGGTGGGCAAGGCGCAAGTCGGCGAGCCGATGCGGCTGGGCGGCATGGTCGCCGCGGGCAGCATCGTGCGCCAGCCCGACGGGCTGACCATCCGCTTCGTCGCGACCGACGGCAAGGCGTCGGTGCCGGTCGAGTTCAAGGGCATCGTCCCCGACCTGTTCGCCGAGGAAAGCGGCATGGTCGCCGACGGCCGGATGCGCGCCGACGGGACTTTCGTCGCCGACCGCATCTTGGCGAAGCACGACGAGCGCTATATGCCGCCGCAGATGGGCGAGATGCCCGAGGGCGTCGCGAAGATGGCGCCGAAGGTATGAGCAACCGCCATTTCATCGTCATCCCGGCGAAGGCCGGGATCTCACCGGTGCGTATTGACGCTGACGGCGGGACCCCGGCCTTCGCCGGGGTGACGGGGGTTGGGTTGTGATCGCAGAACTCGGTCTGGCCCTGCTGTGGATCGCGGCGGCGCTCGCGTGCCTGTCGCTCGTCGCCGGGATCGTCTTCCTGCGCGGCGGGCCCAAGGATCTGGCGTCGCTGGTACGGCCGGCGAGCGTGGCGCAGGGAGTGCTGACCACCGCGGCCTTCGGTCTGCTGATCGCGCTGTTCGTGCGCTCCGACATGTCGGTCGAGCTGGTCGCGCGCAACAGCAACAGTTTGAAGCCGATGATCTTCAAGATCGCGGGGACGTGGGGCAATCACGAAGGATCGATGCTGTTGTGGCTGATGATCCTGTCGCTGTCGGGGGCGCTGATCGCGATCTTCGAGCGACGGCTGCGCGAGGATACGCTGGTCGCGACCTTGAGCGCGCAGGCGGCGCTGAGCCTGGGTTTCTTCGCCTTCCTGCTCTTTTCGTCGAACCCGTTCAACCGCCTGCCCGTCGCGCCGCCCGACGGGCAGGGGCTCAACCCGCTGCTGCAGGACATCGGCTTGGCCTTCCACCCGCCGACGCTCTACGTCGGTTATGTCGGGCTGTCCGTGGCGTTTAGCTTCGCCGTCGGCGCGCTGATCACGCGCGAGATCGGGCCGGCCTTTGCGCGTGCGATGCGCCCGTGGGTGCTGTTCAGCTGGATTTTCCTGACGCTCGGCATCACCGCGGGCAGCTATTGGGCCTATTACGAGCTCGGCTGGGGCGGCTGGTGGTTCTGGGACCCGGTCGAGAATGTCTCGCTGATTCCCTGGCTCGCGGGCGCGGCCTTGCTCCATTCGGTCGCGGTGACCGCGACGCGCAACGCCTTGCGCGCGTGGACGGTGATGCTGGCGGTGATCGGCTTCTCGATGTCGATGGTCGGCACCTTCATCGTGCGCTCGGGCTTGCTCACCAGCGTGCACAGCTTCGCGGTCGATCCTGAGCGCGGGACCTTCCTGCTGGCGCTGATGGCGATCTATATCGGCGGCGCGCTCACCTTGTTTGCGGTGCGCGCGGGATCGGTCGCCGAGGGCAAGAAATTCGCGCTGATGAGCCGAGAGGGCTCGCTGGTGATCAACAATCTGCTGCTCACGACGATTCTGGCGCTGGTGCTGCTCGGCACGCTCTATCCGATCGTCGCCGAGGCGCTAGGCGAGAAGATTTCGGTCGGTCCGCCCTATTATAACAAGGTCGCGGGGCCACTGGCGCTGATCCTGTGCCTGGTGATGGTCGCGGGGCCGCTGCTGAGGTGGCGCAAGGACGACGGCAAGAAACTCTGGTCGCGGCTGCCGATGGCGGTGTTCGCCGGGGCGGCGGTGCTGTTCGCCCTCATCCTGTTCGGCGGCAAGGTCGGCATCCTGCCGCTGCTGGGCATGACCGTCGCGGGGGTGGTCGCGGTCGCGAGCCTGGCGCCGCTCTGGGGCCGCAACCTTCGCCGCACGCCGCTGCCGACCTGGGGCATGGTGATCGCGCATTTCGGCGTCGCGGTCGCGCTCGCCGGGATGGGCGCCGAAAGCGCCTTCATCAAGGAGAAATTGGTCGCGGCGAAGCCCGGCGACGTGGTCAAGGTCGGCGATTTCGATGTCCAGTTCGAGGGCGTGAAGCCCGTCGCGGGGCCCAATTATACCGCGATCGAGGGCACGTTGGTCGCGACGACGCCGGGCGGCGGATCGCATGTGATGAAGCCCGAATCGCGGATGTTCCCCGGGCTGATGGGCACCGCGCCGACCGAGACCAACGAGGCCGCCCTGCTGACGCGGCCGGGCGGGCAGCTTTATGCTGTGCTGGGCCAGCCGGTGGTCGGTGCCGACGGCGCGGGCCGTTATCAACTGCGCCTCTGGTGGAAGCCGCTGGTGTGGTGGATCTGGCTGGGCGGCGCGCTGATCGCGATCGGCGCGGCGCTGTCGATGCTGGGCCGCGCGCAATTGCTGACGCTGTGGCGCGCGCGCCGGGCGCGCAAGGAAGAAGGTCGCTGGAAATGAAGTCGCGCTGGGTCCTGTTCGTGCCGCTGGCGATCATGGGATTGCTGTTCGGCGCCTTCATCTATCGGCTGACGACGCCCGCCGAGACGCTGATCCAGTCGCAGTGGATCGACAAGCCGATGCCCTTGTTCGACCTGCCGCCCGCGACCGCGGGCGTGGCGGGGCTCAAGAGCAGCCAGCTCGCCGACGGGCGGCCGCGGCTGGTCAATGTCTTTGCCAGCTGGTGCATCCCGTGCCGCGCCGAGGCGCCGCAGCTCGAGGCGCTGAAGCGCGCCGGCGTACCGATCGACGGCATCGCGATCCGCGACCGGCCCGAGGATGTCGCGCAATTCCTCAATGAGTTCGGCAATCCCTTCGACCGGATCGGGTCGGACATGCAGTCGAGCGTGCAGATCGCGCTCGGATCGTCGGGGGTGCCCGAGACCTTCCTGATCGACGGCAAGGGGATCATCCGTGAGCAGATCCAGGGTGTGATCCTCGAGGAGCAGGTGCCCGAGATCATCGCCAAGCTGGAGAAGATGAAGTGACGGTGCGGCGCGCCACGCTGGGCCTGCTGGCGCTGGCGGCGGCGGGGCCGCTCGCGGCGCAGGACCGGCTGCCGCCCGCGCCCTATGCCTATCAGCAGCTCGCCGACCCCGTGCAGGAGGCCAAGGCGAAGCGGCTGATGGAGGAACTGCGCTGCCTGGTCTGCCAGGGCCAGTCGATCGCCGATTCGGATGCGCCGCTGGCGGGCGACATGCGCAACGAAGTGCGCAGCAAGATTGCCGCGGGCGAGAGCCCCGAGGAAATCCGCAGCTGGCTGGTCGCGCGCTATGGCAATTGGGTCGATTACGACCCGCCGTTCGATGCCGCGACCGCCTTCCTGTGGTTCGGGCCCCTGCTGTTCCTCGCGCTCGGCGGCTGGCTGGCCTTCGGGCGCTTCCGGCGCGGCGCCGGCGAAGGGGAGGGCGAGGCATGATCTGGCTGTGGGTCCTGCTCGCCGCGGCGCTGACGATCGGCGGGTTGCTCTTCGTCGGGCGGCTGCCCGCGGCGACGCGGCCGCTCGCGGCGGCCGCAGTGATGCTGGGGCTCGCCGGCTATGCGCTGCAGGGGCATCCGTCGTTGCCGGGGAGGCCCGTAGTCCCGGTCGACAAGCTGGAGGGTTTCGGCGAGCCGATCACCGACCGCCAGCAGGGCATGGCCGACCGCTTCGGCCCGGCGTCGCAGTGGATCGCGGCCTCCGACGGGCAGATGCGGCGCGGGCGCACCGAAAATGCGGCGAAGATGCTGCAGAACGGGCTCGCCAAATATCCCGACAATGTCGATCTGTGGGTCGGCCTCGGCAATGCGCTGGTCGCGCATGGCGGGGGCATGATGTCGCCCGCGGCGGCGCTGGCGTTCGACGAGGCGGCGAAGCGCGACCCGACGCACCCGGGACCGCCGTTCTTCGCCGGGCTGGCGCTGGCGCAGGGCGGCGATCTGAAGGGCGCCGAGGCGGTGTGGAGCGAGCTCTTGGCGCGGAGCCCCGCCGATGCGCCGTGGCGCGCCGACCTCGAGATACGGCTGGCGCAGCTGCGGCAGGCGCTGGGACCGCAGCTGGCGCCGCCGCCCGTCGAAACGCCCGACGCGCCATGATGCACGTGCTTTCCTTTTTCTGCGGCTCGTCTAAAGGCGCGCGATGACTGCTGAGTCGCAACAGGCGGCCGGCGGCGCCGAAAGCGCTGCCCCCAACGCCGCCGACACCGGCCATTACGGCCACGGCCATCAAGGCGACGGCGTGCTGAAGCTCGCCGTTGGCGCGGTCGGCGTAGTGTTCGGCGACATCGGTACCAGCCCGCTCTATGCGTTTCGCGAGACCTTTGCCGGGCACCATCCGATCGAGCCGGACCGGCTGCACATCTATGGCGTGCTGAGCCTGGTCTTCTGGTCGATGATGCTGGTCGTGACCTTCAAATATGTGCTGACGATCATGAAGGCCGACAACAAGGGCGAGGGGGGCAGCCTGGCCCTGCTCGCGCTGATCAGCCGCTCGTCGGAGGGCAAGCGCTGGACCTGGCCGATCGTGCTGCTCGGCGTGTTCGCGACCGCGCTCTTCTATGGCGACTCGATGATCACCCCAGCGATGTCGGTGCTGTCGGCGACCGAAGGCCTCGAATATGTGAACCCAGGCTTTGCGCCCTATATCGTGCCGATCGCGCTCGCGATCCTGATCGCGCTGTTTGCGATCCAGTCGCGCGGGACGGCGAAGGTCGGGGCGCTGTTCGGGCCGATCATGCTCGCCTATTTCGTCATGTTGGCCGCGCTCGGCATCATGCATATCGGCGACAATCCGTGGATCATCGTCGAGACGATCAACCCGATGAACGCGCTGCGTTTCTTCTACATCGACGGTTTCACCGCGTTCATCGCGCTGGGCGCGGTCGTGCTCGCGGTGACGGGGGCCGAGGCGCTCTATGCCGACATGGGGCATTTCGGGCGCAAGCCGATCGGGGTGAGCTGGCTGGTCTTCGTGCTGCCCGCGCTGATGCTCAACTATATGGGGCAGGGCGCGATGGTGCTCGCCGCCGAGGCGGGACCGCGCGCCGAGCTGATCTCCGATCCCTTTTTCCAGATGATGCCCGACATGTGGCGCGTGCCGGTGGTGATCCTGGCGCTGCTCGCGACGATCATCGCGAGCCAGGCGGTGATTTCGGGCGCCTTCTCGCTGACGCAGCAGGCAATCCAGCTGGGCTTCATCCCGCGCCTGCGCGTCGAGCATACCAGCGCGTCGGCGGCGGGGCAGATATATATCCCGGTGGTGAACTGGTTCCTGATGATCATGGTGATCATCCTCGTCCTGTTCTTCGGATCGTCGAGCAACCTCGCCGCGGCCTATGGCATCGCGGTGACGGGGGCGATGTTCATCGACACGTGCCTGCTCAGCGTCGTGCTGTTCACGCTGTGGAAGTGGCCGGCGTGGAAGGCGCTGCCGGTGCTGGCGGTCTTCTTCATCGTCGATGTCGCCTATTTCGGCGCCAATCTGATCAAGGTGCCCGACGGCGGCTGGGTGCCGCTGGCGATCGGGCTCGTCATCTTCACGATGCTCACCACCTGGTCGCGCGGGCGCAAGCTGATGCAGCAGGAAATGGCCGAGGGCGCGATGCCGATCCCGATCTTCGTCAAGTCGGCGGCGAACAGCGCGACGCGCGTGCCGGGGACCGCGGTGTTCATGACCTCGTCCTCCGACGGGGTGCCGCATGCGCTGCTCCACAACCTCAAGCACAACAAGGTGCTCCACGAGCGGATTATCCTGCTGACGATCAAGATCGCCGACGTGCCGTTCGTCGAGGAAAAGAAGCTCTGCCAGCTCGACGGGCTGGGGCAGGGTTTCCACCGGCTGATCCTGAATTACGGCTTCATGCAGCCCGTCGACGTGCCCGCGGCGCTGCACCGCGTCACCGGCTGCGGCGGCGATTTCAAGATGCTTGAGACGAGCTTCTTCCTGTCGCGCCAAACGCTGATCGCGGCGGCGAAGCCCGGCATGCCGATCTGGCGCGAGAAGCTCTTCGCGTGGATGCTGCGCAATTCGGAAAGCGCGATGGAATATTTCCGCCTGCCGACCAACCGCGTGGTCGAACTGGGCAGCCAGGTCGCGATCTGACCCACCGGCTTGGGGCTCGATCCGCTTCGGACGCATCGCCGCAATAAGCGTTTGAACAAGACGGGCAGTCTTGCGATGCTGGCCGCCTGGGAAAAGGTCGGCCGGCAGCATGGATAGTCCCCTCCGCGAAACGATGGCGCAGCCGGCGGCGGCGACGCGGACGCCCTTTGCGTTGCTCGCCGGACCGGCGATGGCGGGCGATGCGGTCGCGGCGCTGATGCGGCGCATGGGCCTGCAGCCCGAGGTCTGTGGCGCGGATGCACTGCCGCTGCGGCTGGCGCTGGGACCGCTGACCGCGACGCTCGATCGCGCGGCGGCCGCGCTGCTCGATTTCGCCGACCCGGCGGACCGGGCGACGAGCAGCCTGGGGATCGGTCTCCTTGGGGACTGGCGTACCAAGGGGGGCTGCTGGGTGGTCGAGCTGGGTGGGGCGGATGGTGCCGCCGATGCGCCGTCGCCGCCGCTGGTCGATTATCTCAAGCTGCTCGTGCTGTTGATCGATGCCTTCGATGCGGCGCAGATTTTCTGGTCGCCGGCGCGGCTGTGGACCGGCGCGCCGCAGTTTCGCGGCGCGATCGCCGAGATGCAGGCAAGCGGCATGCCGCCGGTGCTGCACCTCGTCGCCTTTCGCCGCCGCGACGACGCGGGGGGCGAGCGTGTCGGGACGCGGGGGCTCGCGGCGTTTGCCGGGCAGGAACTGGAGGCGCCGGTGCCGCCGGGATGGGACATGGCGGCGATGGTCAAGCGGCTGGCGCGGCTGGCGCTCGACATGATGCTCAACGGCGCGGTGGCACGGGCGCAGCAGGCGCCGGGGCTGGAGCGCGGCGAAACGGTCGCTCTGACCCCGCAGCCCGCGAGCGGCGCGCGGCCGGCGACGGTGCTGGTCGAGTTCAGCGCCGATCGCTGATGGCCGGGGGCGATCCGCCCGGTCCGCCCCGTTGCCGCTGGTCCGGCGCCGCACCGGCCGAAGCCGGATACCAGCGCCACCATCTGATCCCGGTCGCGCTTCTGCAACGGCCGCAGATGGCGGCGATGTTCGCCGATCTCTGCGGCGAGGGCTTCGTGCTGCACCGCTTCGACCTCAACGGGCTGGTGCTGCCGGGGAACGAGCGGCTGGCGTGGCAGTCGGGGCATGCGCTGCACCGCGGGCCGCACCAGGCGTATAGCGACGTGGTCGCCGCGCGGGTCGAGCAGATCCGGGCATGGCATGCGGGGGCGGGCGCGGCCGACCCTCCGGCCGCGCGGCGGGTTGCGGCGATGCGGCTACGGCTGTTGCAGGACACGCTGCGCCGTGCGCTGACCGACAGGCACGGCGCGGCCTTCTGGCTCAACCGCCGCGACCCGATGCGGCTGTTCGCCGACCGGCCCTATCTAGATGCGGCGATCGAGCGGTTGTTCGGGGAGTAGCGGGTGCCGGGTTTCGGGCGGGAGGGGGCATTCCTAACCCCTCCTCTGACGAGGAGGGGTTTGAGGTCTTAAATCGAACCCAAAGCCGACCTATCCCAGAACTACAGCCGCACCTTCGCCTCCAGCTCGCGCCGGGCCGCCAGATATTGCTCCTCGAGCTGCGCGACGAACGCCGCGACCGGCAGCACGCCGCGCACGGGGCTGATGCCCTGGCCCGAGCCCCAGATGTCCTTCCACGCCTTGACCTTGGTGTTGCCGCCCGAGCCGAAGTTCATCGTCTTGAGGTCGCCTTCGGGGAGGTTGTCGGGGTCCATGCCGGCGTTGACGATCGAGCCGCGGAGGTAGTTGCCGTGGACGCCGGTGAAGAGGTTCGAATAGACGATGTCGGCGGCGCGGCCCTCGACGATGCCGTTCTTGTAGCCCGGATCGGCATTGGCTTCCTCGGTGGCGATGAAGGCGCTGCCGATATAGGCGAGGTCGGCGCCGCAGGCCTGCGCGGCGAGGATCGAACGGCCGTGGCCGATCGCGCCCGACAGCGCGATGGGGCCGTCGAACCATTCGCGGATTTCCTGCACCAGCGCGAAGGGCGACTGGACGCCGGCATGGCCGCCCGCGCCCGCGGCGACGGGGATCAGGCCGTCGGCGCCCTTTTCGACCGCCTTGCGCGCGAAGCGGTCGTCGATGACGTCGTGCAGCGTGATTCCGCCCCAGCCATGCACCGCCTGATTGAGCTCCTCGCGCGCCCCGAGCGAGGTGATGGTGATCGGCACCTTCCATTTGGCGCAGGTCGCGATGTCGGCCTCGAGCCGGTCGTTCGACTTGTGGACGATCTGGTTGACCGCATAAGGCGCCGAGAGGCGTTCGGGATTGTCGCGGTCCCAGGCGGCCAGCTCCTCGGTGATCTGGTGCAGCCATTCGTCGAGCAGGCTCTGCGGGCGGGCGTTGAGCGCGGGGAAGCTGCCGACGACGCCCGCCTTGCACTGCGCGATGACGAGTTCGGGGCCCGAGACGATGAACAGGGGCGAGCCGATGACGGGCAAGCGCAGGCGGTCGAAGATCGGGGGAAGGGCCATGGAATCACACTCTCCGGTTGCTGTTTGCAACTGACCTTAACGTAAACGGAAGGTGTGGCAAGGGGGCGCGATTATCGAAATCGCCAGCGGGTCAGAGTCGCGAAAGGTCGATTTCGCCGTGCCGATCGAGCCACTGCGGCGCCTCGGGCATCGGATATTTGAGCCCGGTCGCGCAGTTGAACAGGACGGTGCGCTCGTCGGGATCGACGAAGCCGTCCTTCACCGCCTGATGATAAGCGGCGAGCGTAGCGCCGCCTTCGGGACAGAGCAGCAGGCCGTCCTTGCGCGCGGCGGCATCGACCGCGGCGAGGATCGCGGGGTCGCCGACCGCGAGCGCACGGCCGCCCGAAGCGCGCACGGCGCGGAGGATCAGGAAGTCGCCGACCGCGCGCGGCACGCGAATGCCCGCGGCGACGGTCGCGGCATCCTCCCATCGTTCGGCATGCTCCTCGCCCGCCTCAAAGGCGCGGACGATCGGGGCGCAGCCCGAGGCCTGCACGGCGTACATGCGCGGGCGCTTCGGGCCTATCCAGCCGAGCGCTTCGAGTTCGTCGAAGGCCTTCCACATGCCGATGAGGCCGGTGCCGCCGCCGGTGGGGTAGAAGATCGCGTCGGGCAGTTCCCAGCCGAACTGCGCCGCGAGTTCGAGCCCCATCGTCTTCTTGCCCTCGATCCGGTAAGGCTCCTTGAGCGTCGAGAAATCGAACCAGCGCCCCTCGGCGGCGCCGCGCGCGACGATCGCGCCGCAATCGTCAATCTGGCCGTTGACGCGCCAGACGCGCGCGCCCTGCGCAGCGATCTCGCGGACGTTGATCTCGGGGGTTTCCTCGGGCGCGAGGACGATGGCCTCGATCCCGCAGCGCGAGGCATAGGCGGCGAGTGCGGCGCCAGCGTTGCCGTTGGTCGGCATCGCGATGCGCGCGACGTCGAGTTCGCGCGCCATCGCCACCGCCATGACGAGACCGCGCGCCTTGAACGACCCCGTGGGCAGGCGCCCCTCGTCCTTGACCAGAACTTGGGCGCCGCCCGAGCGCGGGATGGGGACGAGCGGGGTCTCGATCTCGCCGAGCGAGACGATGCTGGCGGTGCGGCGCACAGGCAGCAGCTCGCGCCAGCGCCAGAGGTCCGTGGGCCGCGCCTCGAGCGCGTCGCGGCTGAGCGCGGCGCCGGCGGCGGGGAGGTCGTAGCGGACCAGCAAGGGCCGGCCGGCGGCGGAGAGGCCGTGGAGTTGGTCGGCCGCATAGGTCTCGCCGGTCAGCGAACATTCGAGATGGGTGACGAAGGTCGGGCGGTCGGTGTGGAGATTGGCGTTTATCATCAGCGCGACCCGATGCCCGGCGCCTGCGCGTCCTTCCAGTCCACCCGATAGAGGTCGAAGCGGCGGTCGCGGAGGTTCTGGACCGCGCCGCTCTGGCGGCTGGTGAGCAGGTCGGCGAGGCTCAAATCGGCGATGGCGATCGTTTCGGTATTGGGCGCGGTGTCGGCGGCGACGCCGTCGCGCGCGAAGGCGAAGTCCGACGGGGTCAGGATCGCGCTCTCCGCATAATGAATGTCCATATTCTCGACGTTGGGCAGATTGCCGACGACGCCCGAGGTGATGACATAGCATTGATTCTCGACCGCGCGCGCATGGCAGCAATAGCGGACGCGGAGATAGCCGCGGCGCTCGTCGGTGCAGAAGGGAACGAAGAGCATCATCGCGCCCTGGTTGACGAGGTGGCGCGCGAGTTCGGGGAATTCGCTGTCGTAGCAGATCATCACCCCGATCGGCCCGCAGTCGGTGTTGATCGCATCGGCGCCGTGGCCGCCCTTGATGTTCCACCAGCGTCGCTCGGATGGGGTGGGGTGCAATTTCTGCTGCGTATGCACCGATCCGTCGCGCAGGAAGACATAGGCGATGTTGCGGATGTCGCCATTGGGCATGCGCGTCGGGTGCGAGCCGCCGATGATGTTGATATTATAGCCCACCGCGAGCTTTTCCATGAAGGCGACATAGCGGTCGGTGTAATCGGCGATCTTCTCGATCGCCTGTTGGGGCTCCAGCTTCTTCTTTTCGATCGACAGCAATTCCAGCGTGTAAAGTTCGGGAAAGACGACAAAGTCTGCCTTGTAGTCGGCGGCGACGTCGACGAAATATTCGACCTGTTCCTCGAACTCCTCGATCTTGGCGATGCCGCGCATCTGAAACTGCACGGTCGCGACGCGCACCGAGGCGGGCAGGCGGTCGGGGACCGCGCCACGCGCCTTGGGGTTCGCGGCATCCTGCGGCTCGAGCGGGTTTTCCCAGTACATCAGCACCGCATGGCCGCCGCTGTCGAGGTCGCGGCGATCATAGTGGTGAAGCACGCGGCGCGCCTCGAAGCCCTGCGCGATCTGGAAGTTGATGACGGGATCTCGCAGCTGCTTTTCGACGACGGCGTCAAGATAATCCTGCGGGTCGGGATATTTGCGGCGGCGGCGGGCATAGCCCGGCATGCGGCCGCCGAAGGCGATGCCCTTCAGCTCCCAGGATTGGCAGAGCTCCTGGCGCTTGCGGTAAAAACGCTGGCCGATACGCAGGCGGCGGTAATCGGGGTCGACGCACACCTCCATGCCATAGAGGATGTCGCCGTCGGGGTCGTGGCTGGTGCCGAAGCCGCCGCCGCTGATCGCCGACCAGCGATGGTCGGTGAAAACCTCCTCCTGCGGCACGATCAATGTTGCGCAGAGGCCGACGATCGTGCCTTCATATTCGGCGACGAACTGGCCTTCGGGGAAATTGTTGATCTGGCCGCGGATCTGCGCCGCCGAATAGCCTTCGCCGCGGCCATAGACCTTGGCGGTGAGGCGCGCGATCGCGGCGGCGTCGCGGGGGGCGGAGTTGCGGATGACGAGCTTCGCTTTGGTGGAGTCCATGGGGCCTGCATAGGGGGAGTGGGGACGGGCTGTCCATCGCCACTACTGGCGAAGCGCGGTTCGGGTTCCCATCTTGGCGGCGAAGGAGCACCGTCATGACCGAACGCAGGATGCTGATCCCCGACGCGGGCCACCCGACCACGATCGCACCGCACCCGGGGCGGGTCGAAGTAAGGATCGGCGACCGAGTGATCGCCGATACGAAAGCGGCGGTCGCTCTGCGCGAAGCGAGCTATCCCGTAGTGCTCTATATCCCCCGCGCCGACGTCGACATGGCGCAGCTGCAGGCGTCGAGCCATAGCAGCTATTGCCCGTATAAGGGCGAGGCGGGCTATTTCGACCTGCCGGCGCTGGGCGCGGCGGGGGCGAATGCGGTTTGGACCTATGAGGCGCCTTATGACGCGGTGGCCGCGATCGCGGGGCACCTTGCCTTCTATCCCGACCGGGCGACGTTCGTCGAACATCCGGCGGGATAGGCGGCCCTACTCCGCGCCGGCGATTTCGACCCGGTTGCGGCCGTTCTGCTTGGCGCGGTAGAGCGCGTCGTCGGCAGCCTTGAGCGCCGCGCGCGCGTCGCCGAAGCCGAAGATGTCGGCGACCCCGCCCGAGAAGGTGATCTGGCCGAAGGGCTCGTCGGTCTTGCGGTTGATCAGGCGGCGCGCGGCGAGATGCTCGCGCGCCTGGTCGAGCCGTTCGGCGGCGGCGGCGGGATTCTTGCCGCGGAAGAGCATGACGAATTCCTCGCCGCCGTGGCGCGCGACATGGCATTGGTCGTCGCTGATCTGCGACAGCGTATCGGCGATGGCTTTCAGTACGCGGTCGCCGGCCTCGTGGCCGTGCGCGTCGTTGATCGCCTTGAAATTGTCGATGTCGCAGAAGGCGACGCTGAGCGGTTCCATCGCCGCCTGCGCGTCGCGATACTGGCGTTCGAGCAGTTCCTCGAACGCGCGGCGGTTGGGCAGGCCGGTGAGATAGTCGATCTCGGCATCGCGCTTGGCGCGTTCGAGGCTGCGGCGGAGCGACTTCGCTTCCTCCTCGCTCTTGCGCATCTCGTCCTCGGCCTTGCGCGTGCGTTCGAGCATCGTCTTGGCGAGGTCCGCGAGGTTCGAGACGATCTGGCCGGTTTTCTGGAGCTGCTCGAGGTCGGTGACATGCTGTTCGAGCTCGCTGCCGTAATCGGCGGCGTGCTTGTGCGCGGATTTGCTCTGCGCCTGGAAGGCGTCGAGATTGGTCTCGAGCCGTGCCATCAGCCGTTCGAGCTCGGCCTGCGCCGAGCTGCCGGCGACTTCCTCGGTCAGCTCGTCGAGCCAGGCTTGGGTGACGCCGCCATTGCCGGTGCGCGCGGTGATCTGGCGCGCGAGGCGTGGGTTGTTGCCCGAAAAGGCGCTGTGCGCGAGCAGCAGATTGGGCGGCGTGACGTCGAGGCCGTTGTCGAGCAGGAAGGTGCCGATCGCCTCGATCAGGTCGCGGCGCGCGAGCCGCGCGAGGTCGCGCACCCCGCCGGGTTCGGTCGCATCCTGCTGCGAAGCCTCGCCGGCCCGGGATTGTCGAAGCCCCAGCCAGCCAAGAAGCCGCCCGACCGGCTCACCAGAGGAAGATGCGAAAGTGGTCATGCGACGTTTAACGGCCGCGGCCGGACAGGATTAAGCGCGGTTTACCATGAGCGCGCCGATCCGCGGCAAGCGCCCGATATGACGCATTTTTTTCTCCATCGACCCGCGAGATTATGGCGCGATCCGAAAAAAGATGAAAAAAAATCGCAAGGCCTGTCGATTCGAGCGCGCGCCGTTCGTCGTCTGGACAGGAGGCCGATGCCGGCTTTCGATTTTGAGGAGGAATACGATGCGTGTGATGGTTTTCGTCAAGGCGACCGAGGACAGCGAAAAGGGCCTGCCGCCGACCGACGAGATGACCGAGATGTTCGAGGCGATGGGCAAGTTCAACGAGGAACTCGTCAACGCCGGCGTGATGGTCGACGGCGACGGGCTGAAGCCCTCGTCGCACGGCAAGCGCATCGCGTTCGACGGCCCGAACCGGTCGGTGATCGACGGTCCCTTCGCAGAGACGCGCGAGTTGGTCGCGGGTTACTGGGTCTGGGAAGTCAAGGACATGGACGAGGCGGTCGCCTGGGCGAAGCGCTGTCCGAACCCGATGCCGGGGCCGAGCGAACTCGAAATCCGCCCCTTCTACGAGATGGAGGATTTCGGCGATGCGGTGACCCCCGAGATCCTGGCGCACGACCAGATGCTGCGCGACAAGCTCGCCGGCGAATAAGCGCCGCGCGCCGCCGCCATGCTTGCCTCTCCCGGCGCTTTCGCCGAGAAGGCCGGCATGGCGGAATCGGCCGCAGAGCACACCCACCGCGCGATCGAGGCGGTGTACCGGATCGAGCGCGCGCGGCTGATCGCCGGCCTCGCGCGGATGACGCGCGACGTCGACCGCGCCGAGGAACTGGCGCAGGAGGCGCTGCTCACTGCGCTGACCGACTGGCCGCGGATGGGCGTCCCCGACAATCCCCGCGCCTGGCTGATGGCGGCGGCGAAGCGGCGCGCGATCGACGGCTTTCGGCGCAGCGCGATGGCGAGCCGCAAGCATGACGAACTGGCACGCGACATGGACGAAGCCGACGACAGCGTCGCGGCGATCGAGGCTGCGATCGACGACGAACTGGGCGACGAACTGCTCGGGCTGATCTTCGCCGCCTGTCACCCGGTGATCGCGCCCGAAGCGCGCGCCGCGCTGACGCTGCGGCTGGTCGGCGGGCTGACGGTCGAGGAGATTGCGCGCGCCTTCCTGTCGAACGAGCCCGCGATCGCGGCGCGGATCACGCGTGCCAAGAAGGCGATCGCCAAGGCGGGCGTCGCGTTCGAGGTGCCGCGCGGCGCCGAGCTGGCGGCGCGGCGCGCGTCGGTGCTCGAGGTCGTGTATCTCATCTTCAACGAGGGCTATGCCGCGACCGCGGGGCCGTCGCTGGTGCGCCCGCCGCTCTGCGCCGAGGCGCAGCGGCTGGGGCGCATTCTGGCGGGGCTGATGCCGGACGAGCCCGAGGTGCTGGGGCTGCTGGCGCTGATGGAGATCCAGGCGTCGCGGCTGGTCGCGCGCGCCGGGCCCGACGGGCGCTTCGTGCCGCTGACCGAACAGAACCGGGCGCGCTGGGACCAGCTGCTGATCCGCCGCGGGCTGAAGGCGCTGGAGCGGGCCGAGGCGCTGGGCGGTGCCGACGGGCCCTATGCGCTGCAGGCGGCGCTGGCGGCGTGCCATGCGCGGGCGCGGCGCGCCGAGGATACCGACTGGGCACGGATCGCCGGGCTCTACGACCGGCTGGGGCAGGTCATGCCGTCGCCGGTGGTCGAACTGAACCGCGCGGTCGCGCACAGCATGGCATTCGGCCCCGAGGCGGGGCTGGAGCTGGTCGATGCAATCGCGGACGAGGCGCTGCTGCGCAACTATGCCCCACTGCCCGCCGCTCGCGGCGATTTCCTGTTCCGCGCCGGGCGGCTGGGCGAGGCGAAGGCGGCGTTCGAGACGGCCGCGACGCTCGCGCGCAACGACCGCGAGCGCGAATGGCTGCTGGCGCGGGCGATGCGATGTGAAACCCGGTGAGGGCGGCTTGGCCTTTCGCGCGGCTGTCGATATGGTTTTCGCCAGAGGCCGGTAAAGACTAGCGGGAGCCGATCGATGGCGGGCAATAAGGAGGTCGTGCTGCTGTCGGGCGGCAATCCGCAGATCGCCAAGGGCGACGGCGACCGGCCGGTGCAGGAGTATATCGCGGCGATGCCGGGGTGGAAGAGCGCGGCGGGCAAGAAGCTCGACGCGCTAATCGTCGCCACGGTGCCCGAGGTCGAGAAGGCGGTGCGCTGGAACTCGCCCTTCTATGGCGTGCCGGGGCAGGGGTGGTTCCTCTGTTTCCACTGCTTCAACAAGTACATCAAGATCACCTGGTTCCGCGGTCGGCAGCTCGACCCTGTGCCGCCGGTCGGATCGAAGGACCCCGATGCGCGCTATTTCCATATCCATGAGGATGAGGCGATCGACGAGGAATTGCTGGTGAGCTGGATCCGGCAGGCGGCCGCGATCCCCGGCTGGATATCCCATGCAAAGGACAAGGCGAAATGAGCGAGAAGAGCCCCTCCGAACGGATCGACGGCCGTATCGCCGAGCTCGGCGACTGGCGCGGCGACGTGCTGGCCAAGGCGCGCGCGCTGATCAAGGTGGCGATCCCCGACGTCGTCGAGGAATGGAAGTGGCGCGGGGTGCCGACCTGGTATGCGGGCGGCAAGATCGTCTGCACCGGCGAGACGTACAAGGACAAGGTCAAGCTGACCTTTGCCAAGGGGGCGGCGCTGGACGACCCCAAGCGGCTGTTCAATTCCAGCCTCGACGGCAATGCGCGGCGCGCGATCGATATCGGCGCGGGCGACGGCATCGACGAGGGCGCGCTGAAAGCGCTGTTAGTGGCGGCCGCCGATTTGAACGCAGGGCGCAGTTAGTCGTCCTCGTCCAGCGGCGGCGGCGCGGCGACTGCTTTCGGGCCTTCGACCGACGGCGCCCGCCGGGGCGCGATCCTGCGGGCTATCGCGTGGAAGCCGTCGATCACCCGATGCCGGATCGATCGGCGTAACAACAACGTGTCGGCAAGGTAGAGAAAGAGGAAGGCGATAGCGATCCCGCCGCCGATCATGTGCATCCATTCATAGGGTGCGGGCTGCGATTTGAGCAGGCCATAGCCATAATAGAGCGCCGCGACGATGCCGATGTCTTCGGCACGTTCGAGCAGTTTTCTCGTGTCGTCGCCCTGCCGGACCGATGCTTCGGTCGCCCGCTTGACCTCGCCCGTCTGTTCGACCGATGTCGCCGCCTGGAGCATGATCTCCGCTGTGTGGCGCCACGAATGGAAGCGGTCGATTCGCCGGCCGAGCGCGCCATAGCGGATGCCGAAACCGGCAATCTGTTCGAACAGCTGGAAGACATAACGGCGTGCGAATTCGTCATAGGGCTGCCAGCCCTCGATGCGCCGGATTCTGAGGTCGGGCATCCGCCGGTCATAGGCATCGGCATAATAGCGCGATCGTTCGACGCGGAAGACGAGGCCGCCGCTAGCGCAGGCGTTGATCGCCGAATAGTCCAGCGAGATGTCGAGCAGGCCATCGAACTGCCGCACGAAATCATCGGCGCCCGCTGTCCCGCCGCGGACCGCGCCCAAGGATTTCATCTTTGCCTCAAGCTGGTTCAGTTCCTCGCCGATCCGGCGGATTTCCTGCCCCGCCTGCACCAGATTGCGGACGCGCTGATATTTTTTGAGCAACTCCGGCGGCGTGTCTTCGCCAAGCGGCACCGCATATTTGTCGCGGATTTCCATCTCGAGCTCGTCGTTGCGCCGCTTGCCGTCGAAGTCCATCAGCGCCGACAGACGAAGCTCGCCCATCACATGCAGGCGGTGGATAAAGCGGCCGAGCTGTGCCTCTGACGTACCGTCATAGGCGACGAGATAATTGACCTGGCTGCGCTGATCGAATTTCATCGAAATCGGGGAGGCATAGAGCGCGCGGCCGCTGAGCATGCCGCACACCACCGCTTCGGCCGCGAATTCGTCGGTGTCTCCGCCGTCGCCGCCATGGTGCCAGCGGGCGCCGATGAAATTGCGGATGAAACCCGCATGGGTATCGGTGAATCTCTGCGTCATTTTGGTCAGTCCCTGCTCGGGCGCGGGCGCTTGATGCAGGCTGTCGACGCTGGAGAATTTGGCGGCGGCCGCGGCCGGCAGAACTAGTCCGTGAAATTCGGCGACCGCCCGCTCGAACATAGGTACCTGGCCGCCGAAACCGATCGTCGAGTCACGGAACAACCGCGCCTTGTCGCGGCCGATGGTGCCGATGGCCGAGCGCATTGCGTCGGCATCATAGGATATTTCTTCGGACATCAGTCGGCTGATGTCGGGAAAGGGCATGCCGCAGCCGCGGTCGAAAATGTCTCCGATGGCAGCGATCTGCCCGTCGCCGGCGGTCGCGGCCAGCGCGGCGTCGATCTTTCGACGGGGTTCGCAACCCGCCTCCATCTGATCGACGATGAAGGTGAAAGCCAGCGTCTCCAGATAGACCGCGACGCGCAGCCGGACCCGGTAGGCTGCGCCTGCTTCGGGCGTCAGCAGGAAGGTCGAGCTTTCGCTGGCATATTCCTGATTGGCGGCCGGCGTCTCGCCGTGGATCAGCTTGATCCAGAACAGGCGATCCTCGGTACCGCCGAACGCGGCGCGGCAGGCCGATATCGTCCGGTTCATGCGGAACAGCAGCGCCGCCCAGATGTCCTGACGGTTGGTATTGTGCGGGCGCCAGCGTGGATTGCGGCTGCCGGGGATACGAAACAGCAGGTGGCGGGTCAGCGCCGGTGCATCCATCGGCACCGAGGGGCGCTGGCTCGACACCGCGCGCCGGGCCTTCTCCCGGGCAAACTCCTCCTGTGCCGCGCGCCGCGCACCCTTGTTCATCGCCCATTCTCCCACCCTCGGTTCCGGTGCCGCTGGCCTAAGTCATCCCGGAATCATTATTATATTATTGTCTTCCTTCCGGGGCATGAGTCAAATATCTTTCAATATCGGGCCGAAAGATGACTTGAGCGATGCTTTGTCAACTTGGTCCATACCTTGATTTGTTTCCGCCCGAAGCAATTTCCCCATCCTGATCAGCGGGACGCTCACCCCGCCGGGGCCGGGGGCTTCGACGCGCTCGATCGGGGTGTAGCCGCAGGCGCGGTAGAGCGGCTCGCCCGACAGCGTTGCCATCATTTCGGCGCGGGCGAAACCGGCGGCGCGGGCGGCGTCTTCGCAGAGCTGCATCACCAGCCGCCCGACGCCGCGGCGGGCGAAGGCGGGGTGGGTGTACATGGCGCGGATGCGCGCGGCATCGACCGCGGGGTCGAGCGCGGCGGGGTCGCGGAGGTCCTTGCTGTGGTCGCCGCCGTAGAGCGTCGCGCGGTGCGACCAGCCGCCGCATCCCGCGATGGTGCCGCCCGCATCCTCGACGATGAAATAGGTGCCGTCGGCGATGAGCTGGGTATCGAGGCCCATGACGGCGTGGCTCGCGGCGATCTGCTCGGGGTTGAGAAAGTCTTTTTGCAACTCGGCGATGGCGAGCGCCATCACGGCGCGCAGCGCATCGAGGTCGGCGGGGGCGGCGCGGCGGTGGGTGAACATCGGCTTGCCATGACGCGTCCGCGCCGCCCGCGTCAATCTTGCTTTGTCGTCAATAGCTGCCCGGCGGGCCCGGGGCGCGATAGAAGCGGTGGCGCGCTACCGTGCCCTCGATGAGATGTTTCTTGAGCTTGCCGCGCATCAGTTCGGCGTCGTCCGGCGAGACGCAGACGAGGCGCGTGCCGCCGTTCGGCAGCGGTTCGATCGCGCTGATCACGATGCCGGCGGTGCGGCACATGTCGGTGACGCCGGCTTCGTCGAGCGTGACGTTCATCGCGCGGCTCATGCGGCGCCAGCCGGGACGGCCGAGGCGCGGATGATCCCGGCGACGCGGACATAACCTTCGGCGCTGGCGGTGGCGATGTCGAGCGGCCGCCCGCCGAGTGCGGGATGATCGCTGTTCAGAAAGGCGATGGCGGGATCGCGCCCGCCCATCTGGAGATAGGCGAGCTGGCTGATGTCGCCCTGGCGCCGGGCGTCGGCGGGGGGAAGCGGGGTGCCGCGCTTGCGGAAATGGCTGTTGGTGCGGCGGGTGGCGGCGGGTTTGGCGGGCGGCTGGTCCATGGGACGGCTCCTGTCGGTAAGCGGGAGCGCACGTCGGTCTCTCAGTCGCGGCGGCCTACGGATGACGTGTGCCGCGATACGAATGATATGGGGGCGCGGGGGGCGGATTGTAAGGGCGTCGGCGTGGGCGTTCGTCATGGCTTCTCCGGTGGCGGCGGCGCGGCTTTGGACTCTCGTTCGATCCGGCATGCGGTGGGCTTCGATCTGGTTCGCGCGAAGACGCGAAGGCGCGAAGAGGCTGGCGCGCATTTCGGATGGCGGTTTTGGGGTGGAAAGCTGCCGTAAAGCCCTCTCCCCTTGAGCGAAGCTTGGAGAGGGGTGCTTGGACGCTGGCGGTCGGAAACCCCTCTCAACTCCGGCTAGGCAGCAGGCTGCCAAGCCTGCGTATCTCTCCCCTCAAGGGGAGAGAGCATAACCCTGCGAACGGCCACTTCCGCCCGAAAACGGCTCTCCACGCCTCACCCCTTCCGCGTCTTCGCGGCTTTGGACGCGACGTTTTCATGCCCGCCCTCACGGTCGTTCGCGGGTTCGGGAAAGCCGAAGAAGGCGCGGCGGGCGGCTTCGCCGGCGGCGCGGAGGGGAGCGAGTTCCTGGTTATAGGCGTCCTCATAGGCCTCGATCTCGTCGGGATCGAGGGTGCGTTCGTAATCGGGGTCGCCGAACTGACCTTCCTCGTCGCCGAGAAAGTCGCCCGGCGGCGGGAAGTTGGTGCGCAGCTCGTCCTTTTCCTCGTCGTGCCAGACGGTCATCGCCTCGGCCTCTTCCTCGGGGGTCGGATCGGGGAGCGGCGCGCGGTCGGGATCGGCGGAAAACTGCGCAACTTCATTCGCGATCGGGGTGTCCTGCCACAGCGAAGCGAGGGGGTTAGCGCGATTGTCGCGGGCGGCGAGCCAGAGCGCCAGCGCGGCGGCCATGCCGGGTTGCGGGGCGCTTTCGGGGCGGTCGGCGCCGGTGTCGTCGGCGGCATGCGTGTCCGCAAGGACGGCGCGTGCGGCTTCTGCAACGTCGAAGAGCGACAGGAAGCCCGGCCAGTCGCCGGCGATGACCTGCGCCAGCATTTCCTCGCCGGCGCGCGCACGGGTTTCGACCATGCGGTCGAGCCGCGCGAGCATCGCGAGGCCGAGGCGGCTGTCGATGCGGCGGCGCTTATAGAGGCTGCGCTCTTCCTCGCGATAGACGATGGTCGTCTCCTCATGGCCATAGATGGCGCGGTCGAGCAGCTCGTCGGCGATCCGCCCGCGCGCGATCAGCACCGCCGCCGCCCAGCCGAGCCGGAACGCTGCGCCCGCGGGCCGCTGCTTCAGCTGATAGGCGGCGGTGGGCGACATGCCGACACGGTCGCACGCGATGCGCACCGATCCGGTGACGGCGACATGCTCGAGGAACTCGCGCTGGAGCCGCGGGGTCCAGTGGTAGCTGGCGGGGGTGGGGATTTGCGTGGGGTCGTGGTCGAAGTCTTCCATTGATTCGCTCCTTCGGTTAGGTGAAACCGACAGAATGAACCATATGGGTGTTTTTTAGGAAAGGGAAAATTTGATTGCTTGCCTCAATGCAAATGCTCTTGCACTTTTTGCCCCGCTGTAGGAATTTGTCGCCTTGAAAACTTTTCTAAAGGGAATTCTGTGGCCCAGATTTCTGACGAAATTGCTGTAGCTCAGCGAAGTGTCCGTACCGATGCTTATCAAATGTCGATCGGGGAACTGGTCAGCCTTTACGAAGAAGGTGACTTGATAATAGACCCGGAATTCCAGCGCCTGTTCCGCTGGGAACCTGGTCAAAAATCTAAATTAATTGAATCTCTTCTATTAGGAATACCTCTTCCCTCGATATTCGTCTTTGAGAAAGAAGACGGAAAGTGGGAACTCGTGGATGGACTTCAACGTTTGTCAACGATTCTAGAATTCATGGGAAAGCTTCGTGATCCCGATCGAGGATTGCTTCCTCCTTCGTTCCTTGAATCAACTCGTTACTTGCCTGCTCTTCACAATGCGGTTTGGGAAAGATCCGACCTAGTTGTCGGCTTGCCGGCCGAGCAGCAAATGCCGTTGGAGCGGACAGAGCAACTGGCGATCCGTCGCGCACGAATAGGTGTCGAGATTCTGAAACGTCCTAGCGATGAAGCGACCAAGTTTGACCTTTTTCAAAGGCTCAATTCCGGTGGGACTGTAGCGAATGCTCAAGAGATTAGGAACTCTATCGTTTTGATGGTTGATGCCGATTACTTCCGAGCCGTTAGAGAAGTTGCTGAATTGCCGCTCTTCAAGCGTATGGTAGGCGTTTCTGAAGAGCAGGAGCAAAAGCAGAGGCACTTAGAGCTCGCGATGAGATTTTTAGTTCATTCTTATATTCCCTATGACGGACGGCTCGATGTGGAGGAATATATCGATGAAGGCGCGATAGAATTAGCAAGGGTGGGCGAATCCCAGAGAGACGCAGGCGTGTTAAGGAAAACTTTTGAGCTCCTGTCAGAAGCTGTGGGTGAGGATGCCTTGCGGCGTTACGATAACGGTCGCCACGTCGGGAGGATCGGGTTGGTAGCAATTGAAGGAATAGCTGTTGGAGTGGGTAAGAATATAGATGCGATATTGGCCCTTCCCGATCCAGCGGGATTTGTAAAAGACCGAGTGCGCAGCTTTTGGCAGCAACCAGATGTCGCAACCTTCACGTCACCCGGCATGCGTGGTACCACTAGAGTGCAACGCACGGTGCCATTTGGGGCGAGTTGGTTTGCTCCGTGACTAAGCCGTATACGGAAGACGATCTAGCTAGCCAGTTGAGCCAAGATGTGGCTTGGCGAGTTCGAGAGATTAGCGATCTAAAGGCCGCAGTTCATCGTGCGGACGCGACAGCTAAGAATTCGCTGCTGAGGGCGCTGGTTACGATTTGTTATGCTCACTGGGAGGGGCATGTAAAATTTTCTGCTCAAAAATTCATGCAACACATCACTTTGAGAAAATTTCAGTTTTCAGCATTGGATAGGCAATTTTTGAAGAATCATTTTTTGCCTAGGTTGGGATCTCTAGCACAAAAAGGCATCTTTGATCGAAGTGAACTTATTGATCTTATCCTCGATTCTGGAAACGATAGATTTTCTAAGATAAATGACGATCTTATTAATACAAGATCTAATTTAAACTACGAAGTTTTATTAGAATTATGTCATGTTTGTGGCATAAATGGAAGTTTATTTGAAGAGAAGTCAACATTTATTGATGTGGTCTTGTTGAAGAGAAGAAATTCGATCGCGCACGGCGAGGATACGTTGGTCGGTGTTGAAGAGATTGACAGCCTGCCTGATGATACAATTGGGCTTATGCGAACCTTCTCTAACGAGCTCCAAACCAAGGCCTATTTGAAGGGCTATATGGCTGCGTAAAAGCAGTTAGGCGTCAATCTAAGCCCCATTCGCCGCCGACAAGATCGCCCGCACGCTAGCCGTCGCGACGTCGGTGTCCAGCCCGCACCCAAACAAGCTCTTCCCGTCGGCGGTGCGGCACTCCACATACGCCGCCGCCTGCACGCCGCTGCCCTGGCCGATCGCGTGCTCGCTGTAATCGACGATGTCCATGATCGGGCCGCCTGACTCGGCAAGCGCAGCGATGACGCTCGACATCAGGCCGTTGCCGCGGCCGCTGACGCTGCGGGGGGTGCCGTCGATGGTGAGCTTGCCGGCGAAGATGCGGTCGGCGCCCGAGTGGGTTTCGTGCCAGTCGACGAGCTGGAAGCGCTTGCCCGACGTCGCCAGATACTGGCCCTCGAACGCCTGCCAGATATCCTCGGCGCCGAGTTCGCGGCTCGTCTGATCGGCCAGCGCCTGGACGATGTGGCTGAAGCTCGCCTGCATCTTCTTGGGGAGCTTGAGGCCCTTGTCCTGTTCGAGCACCCAGGCGACGCCGCCCTTGCCCGACTGGCTGTTGACGCGGATCACCGCTTCGTAGCTGCGGCCGAGGTCGGCGGGGTCGATGGGCAGATAGGGGACTTCCCAGCGCTCGTCGTTCTGGCGCTCGCGCGCGGCGAAGCCCTTCTTGATCGCATCCTGATGGCTGCCCGAGAACGCCGTGTAGACGAGCTCGCCGCCATAGGGGTGGCGCGGGTGGACGGGCAGGTTGTTGCAATATTCGACCACCCCGATGACCTCGTCGATGTTCGAGAAGTCGAGTTCGGGATCGACGCCCTGCGTGTAGAGGTTGAGCGCGATGGTGACGAGGCAGGTGTTGCCGGTGCGCTCGCCATTGCCGAACAGGCAGCCCTCGACGCGGTCGGCGCCCGCGAGCAGGCCGAGTTCGGCCGCCGCGACGCCGGTGCCGCGGTCGTTGTGGGTGTGCAGGCTCAGGATCGCGGCGTCGCGGTTGGGCAGGTTCTTGCCGAAATATTCGATCTGGTCGGCGTAGATGTTCGCGGTCGAGGCCTCGACCGTCGCGGGGAGGTTGAGGATGATCGGGTTGGCGGTGGTGGGCTGGAGTATCTCCATCACCGCCTCGCAGCATTCGAGGCTGAAATCGAGCTCGGTGGTCGAGAAGCATTCGGGGCTGTACTGGAAGCGCCAGTCGGTGCCGGGCAGGCGCGCGGCATTGTCGCGCAGCTGCTTCGCGCCCTCGATCGCGATCGCCTTGATGTCGGCCTTGTCCATGCCGAAGACGATCTTGCGCCAGGCGGGGGCGACGGCGTTGTAGACGTGGACGATCGCGGTCTTTGCGCCCGCGAGGCTGTCGAAGCTGGTGCGGATGAGGTCGGCGCGGCTTTGGGTGAGCACCTGCGGGGTGACGCCCTCCGGGATGCGGCCGCTGCGCACGAGGTTCTGGATATAGTCGAAGTCGGTCGCGCCGCTGGCGGGGAAGCCGACCTCGATCTCCTTGAAGCCGGCTTTCACCAGCAGGTCGAAGAAGCGCGTCTTTTTCTCGGCGTCCATCGGGTCGATGAGCGACTGGTTGCCGTCGCGAAGGTCGGTGGAGAGCCAGATCGGCGCCTTGGTGGTGACGCGGGAGGGCCATTCGCGGTTCGTGAGCGGAACCTGCGGGAAGGCGCTATACTTGACCGAGGGGTCGCGGAGCATGGTCATGGACGGGGTTTCTTCTGCTGTCGGTTGCGTCTGTGTCGATCGGACCCTTGAGCGGGTGGCCGCGACTAGCGCGCAGCCAGTGTCACGCCCAAGGGCGTGTAAGTCGCAGAAGAAGAAGGGCGTTGCCGCGCATGGCCGTCCCAATGATGCAAAATGTCGCGGCGTGCAAGGGGGGAATGATAAAATTGCGCGGGAGGGGCGGGATCAGCCCTTGACCCACTCCACCTTCGGATCGTCGAAATCGACGACGTCGGCGAGTTCGTAGACATTGGCATAGCCATAGCCGACGAGGTTGATGAAGGTCTGGATATTGAGCGCGAGCGGCGCCGATTTGAGCGGCACGGGGCTGCGGTGGTTCGAGAAATTATTGTTGCAATAGATGAGGATCGGGCGGTCCGGGTCGGCGCCGATCACCGCGGCGAGGCTTTCGGCGGTGAAGTCGGTCAGCGGCAGGTTGACCGCGCCGGCGATATGGCCGCGCGCGAAGGCGTCCTTCGAGCGCGCGTCGAGGAGCAGCACGCCGGGCTCGGCGGCTTCGGCCTTGAAGGCGTCGAAGGGCATCAGCCGCGCCGCGCGCTGCGGCGCGACCGCGGCGGTGAGCGCCTGGAAGCCCGGATAGTCGATCTGCGGATTGGCGGGTGCCTGGGCGAGGGCGGGGGCTGCGGCGAGCGCGGCGGCGAGCAGGATGATGCGCATGATGGTCCTCCCTTGATGGAAGGATGCTAGGCGCGGCGAGCTGCACCGGCGATGAACCCCGGGCCGCCCGAGCGTCAGGCCGCTTCGTCTTCCGCGCCTTCCTCCTCTTCCTCATATTCGAACAATTCTTCCTCGATCATATTGTCGATGGCGTGGACGCGGACGCCGAGGACCCAGTCTTCGAGCGGGCCTTCCCACGCGGCCTCGACCGGGGTGAGGACGTCCGCGGCGGCTTCGGACGGGCGGTCGCCGACGAGGTCGAAGTCCTGAAAGCCGTCCTCGGGTGCGTCGATGTAGATATGCGCCTCGAGCCGGACGTTGGTCCAGCCGGCGGTGGGGGCGAGGCCCTCGGCCTCGACGGTCAGCTGCTCCTGCTCGTCGTCGCCGGTGACGAAGGCGGTGATTTCGACGATTTCGCGTACCAGTTCGCTCATGTCACGGGCTCCTGCGGGCAAAAAAAAGGGGCGGGGGCCCAAGGGTCTCTGACCCTGGCCCGCGCCCCGATTCTTAGCCGCGGCGTGTGACAGATTGGCGCGCGCCTACTGTTTTTCGAAGGCGGCTTGGATCTCGAGCTCGACCGTGTCGCTGACCGCGGGGATGCCGTAGGCGATGCCGAAGTCGCTGCGCTTGATGGTCGCCTCGGCGTTGAAACCGACGGTTTCCTTCTTGTTATAGGGGTTGGTGCCCGCGCCGTGGAAATCGACGTCGAGCGTCACCGGCTTGGTGACGCCGTTCAGCGTCAGGTTGCCGGTGACCTTGGCCTCGTCGCCATCTTCGTCGACGACGACGCTGGTCGAGACGAATTTGGCGTCGGCGGGGGCGGCGCCGAAGAAGTCGGGCTTGCCGCCGTCCTTGCCCGCGCGCAGCAGGTGGCCGGTGAGGCCGGTGCTGGCGGTGGTGACCTTGGCAACGGGGATCGTCACCTCGACCTTCGACGCGGCCGGGTTGGCGGGGTCGAGCACGAGCGTGCCGGCGACGTCGCCGAAGAGGCCCGAATATTTGCTGAAGCCGAAATGGTCGACCTCCCACACGACGAGCGTGTGGCCGGGGTCGGCGACATAAGTGCCCGCGGCGACGCGGCTCTTGTCGGGCGCGCCCGGCGGGCCGCTGTTCTGCGCGATGACGGGGACGGCGATCGCCGCGGCGATCGCGGCGAGGGGAAGGGCGGTGCGGAAGAGCTTGTTCATGACCGGGGGGACTCCGTGCAGATGGGAGGGCGCAGGCTAGGGCGGCAGCGGGGGCTGCGTCAATGCTTCGGGACGGACGGCGCGGAAACGCTGGGTTTCCGATGCGGCGGCAATCGGGTTTGTCGGCGGCGCGGGGCATGCTATCCGGGCGGCATGAGCCTTTCTGCCACTGCCCTCGCCGACGCTGCGCAGTGGGTCGCCGCCGTCGCGACCGGATCGGTCGCTACCGGCGTTGCGACGATCGCGGTGGCGGCGGTCGGCTTTGCGATGCTGGCGGGGCGGATCGACGTGCGGCGCGGGGCGAGGGTGATCCTGGGGTGCTTCATCGTCTTCGGCGCGCCGACTATCGCGGCGGGCTTCACGCAATGGCTGGGGGAGGGCGAGCAGGTCGCGGTGCAGGCGGCGGCGCTGCCCGCCGCGCCCGCGCCGCCGCCTGCGCAGCCGCATGATCCTTATGCCGGGGCTTCGTTGATTCGGTGAGCGAGTTAGCGCCGGTTTGCCCACCCCGCTGCGACTAACGAGCAAGCTCGTAAGTCTCGCTGCCCAGTGCCGGGTGAACAGTCCCCCGGACTGTTCAGGTCATGCCGGGGGCATGACCGACCCGAAACTCGCTTGCGGGAGGGGTTAGCGCGCTCAGCGCGTCGAGCGGCGTTCCGCGAACCATTGGCGCAGCATCGCGCTGGTGCAGCCGGTGAAGCCGTAGCTGCCTACCGCCGAGCAGCTGTTGGGGCGGCTCAGCCGGGCGATATCGTCGTGCGCCTCGACGGTCGAGGCCCAGCTGCCGCCGCCGCCGACATCCTCTTCGCGCAGTTCTTCGCGCAGTTCCTTGGGGACGCGGTAACGATCGGCCTCGGGCTCCTGCGCGCAGACGACGATCTCGTCGCCCTCGGCCTCGGGGCATTCGTCATTGCCATAGGCGATGAGGAAGGAGAATTTCTCGGGCGGCTGCGACGTTTGCGCCAGATCCTCGACCTGCGCCGCGGCAGGCGCGGCGAAGGCCAGCGCCGCGAGCAGCGGGAGCAGGAGGCGGGTCGGCTTGGTCATCGCGGCGTCATTCCCTCAACAAACCCCTGTCCCCGCATCTATGCTTAGGCGGCGAAGATGAACATAGGCCGAATTGCCGTGGCGCGCGCGTAACTTTCGCGGGGCGGGGGGCGAACCCAAGGCAACGCGCGCCGCGGCATCGGGCCGGGCAGCGCGAAGATGGAGATACCCCATGAAAAACCAAGCCCTGTTCGTGCTGCTCGCGGCGCTGCTCGCCCCGCTGTCGGTCGCGGTGTTCACCCCGCAGGCCTATGCCAAGCCCGTCTATGTCGGGGTCGAGGGCGGCAAGGTGGCGGTCAGCGGCTATGACACGGTCAGCTATTTCGACGGCGACGGCGTGCCGGTGAGGGGCGATGCGAATTTCGCGGTCGAGCATGACGGCGCACTCTATCATTTCGCCAATGCCGCCAATGCCGCGCGCTTCCAGGCCAATCCGCAAGCGTTCGCGCCCCAATATGGCGGGCACTGCGCCTGGGCGATGTCCCGCGGTTACCTCGCGCCGGGCGATCCGCTCGCTTACGCTGTGGTGGACGGCAGACTGTACCTGAACTTCAACCAGGAGGTGAAGGCGAAGTGGGACGCGGACCGCGCGGGCTTCATCGCGGCGGCGGAGAAGAATTGGGCGGTGGTGCCGGAGGATGCCAAGTTCGGGGGGTGAGGCTGGATTGGGGGTGGGGAGCGGACGGTCCTCTATTTCCGTTCGTGTCGAGCGAAGTCGAGACACGCTTGGAAAGCGCCGGCCTTCACGTGTCTCGACTTCGCTCGACACGAACGGGTTTTGTAGCGCGGTTTGTCCGCTTCCGCCCGATACCGGCCATTTCTAGATCGCGTCCAGCGACGCCCCGATCACGCCCCACACCTGCGCCAGTTCCTCCGCCGCGATGCAATAGGGCGGCATGACGTAGACGGTGTTGCCGAGCGGGCGGAGGAGGACGCCGCGGTCGCGATGGAAGGCGATCAGGCGCGGGGCGAGGGTCGAGAGATAGCCCGAGTCCGCCACGACGATGTCGAGCGCGGCGATGGTGCCGAGACGGCGGGGATTCGCGACGCGCGGGTCGTGGCCGAGCAGCGACAGGTGCGCGGCCTGCGCGTCGGCGAGCGCGTCGATGCGCTGCTGCACCGGCTCGTCGCGCCAGATTTCGAGGTTCGCCGCCGCCGCGGCGCAGGCGATCGGGTTCGCGGTGTAGCTCGACGAATGGTAGAAAGTTTTGCTGCGGTCGGTCGAGAAGTGCGCTTCGTAGATCGGCTCGATGCAGAGCGTCACCGCGAGCGGCAGGCTGCCGCCGGTGAGGCCTTTGGAGAGGCAGACGATGTCGGGGATGACGCCCGCTTGGTCGCAGGCGAAACGCGTGCCGGTGCGGCCCCAGCCGGTCATCACTTCGTCGGCGATGAAGAGCACGCCGTGGCGCGCGCAGATGGCGCGCATCTCGGCGAGCACCCACGCGGGGTAGATGAGCATGCCGCCGGCGCCGAGGATGAGGGGTTCGACGATGAAGGCGGCCGGCTTTTGGGCGCACGCGGTTTCGAGCGCGTCGAGGGCGGCTTGCTCCATGCCTTCGTGCGGGAAGGGAATGGTGTCGACCTCGAACAGCAGGGGCTGCCAAGCGCGGTTGTAGACGCCGCGCTCGCCGACCGACATCGTGCCGATGGTGTCGCCATGATAGCTATGCTCGAGCACGAGGATGCGGCTGCGCGGCTCTCCGATGTTGAACCAATAGCCGAGCGCCATCTTGAGCGCGACCTCGACGCTGGTCGAGCCCGAGTCCGAGAAGAAGACGCGGGTCAGCGGATCGGGGGTGATGCGGATCAGTTCGGCGGCGAGACTCTCGGCGGGCTCGTGCGTCCAGCCGGCGAAGATGAGCTGGTCGAGCCTTTCGGACTGCTCGCGGATCGCGGCCATGATGCGCGGGTGCGCGTGGCCGTGGGTGGTGACCCACCAGCTGCTGATCGCATCGATCCAGTGGTTGCCGTCGGCGTCGTAGAGGCGCGCGCCTTCGCCGCGGGCGATGAGCGGAATGGCATCGCCGAGCCCGTGCTGGGTGAAGGGGTGCCAGATGGGGGATTGATGGTCGAGTTTCATGGGCGCGCCCTATATTACATCGTCATCCCGGCGAAGGCCGGGATCTCGCCAGTACGTCATAATTCGAGGTCGAGATCCCGGCCTTCGCCGGGATGACGAATATCTATTGGAAGTCCGTGAGATCGAAGTTTGCTGCGAAAGCCTGCGCAAGAGCCTCGGGGGTCAGCGGATCGACGATCGGCAGGCGGCCGAGGCGGCGGACGCCGCTGAGCTCCGCGATGATCGCTTCGCTGTCTTCGACCGCGTCGCCGAGGAAGGCGAGGCCGTGGATCGGGACGTTGCGGCTTTTGAGGGCTTCGATGGTCAGCAGGCTGTGGTTGATCGTGCCGAGGCTGGTGCGCGCGCAGACGATGACCGGGATATGCCAGCGCGCGAAGAGATCGGCGTAGAGCAGGGCGCGCGTGACGGGGACGAGTGCGCCGCCGGCGCCTTCGACGATGAGGTCGCCGGGCGGAGGCGTCAGGGCGTCGGGGTCGATGGTGACGCCGTCGATCTCGGCGGCCAGGTGCGGCGAGGCGGGGGTGGCGAGGCGATACGCCTCGACGCGCACGGGCACGCCCGCGAGGCGCGCGACGGCTTCGCTGTCGGTTTCGTCTTCGAGGCCCGACTGGATCGGTTTCCAATAGGGGGCGTGCGTCGCGCCGGCGAGCGCGGCGCTGAAGATCGTCTTGCCGATGCCGGTGTCGGCGCCGGTGACGACGAAGCGCGTCATGCCGCGGCCATCGACGCGGCGAGCGTGTCGGCCATGCGGTCGATGTCGGCCTCGGTCACATTGAGCGTGATCGCGATGCGGAGCCGCGCACTGCCGTGCGGGACGGTCGGCGGGCGGATGCCGCGGATGTCGAAGCCCGCCTCCTGCAGCGCGCCCGCGATGCGCATCGTGCGCTTGTTGTCGCCGATGACGACGGGCAGGATCTGGCTGCGGCTGGCGGGCAGGCCGAGCGCGGCGAGGCGGGTTTCGGCGTGCGCGACGAGCGCGTGGAGATGCGCCGCGCGCTCGGGCGCGTTGGCGACGATCTCGAGCGCCTGGTGGACGAGCCACGCCATCAGCGGCGACGGCGCCGTCGAGAAGATGAAGGGGCGGCCGCGGTTGATCAGGAAATCGCGGACGATTTGCGGGCCGCAGAGGAGCGCGCCCTCGCAGCCGAGCGCCTTGCCGCAGGTGTGGAGGGTGACGAGGTTGTCGCGGCCCGCCAGCCGGTGCGCGAGGCCCTGGCCCGCGGGGCCGTAGACGCCGGTGGCATGCGCCTCGTCGACCACGAGGATGGCGTCGTGGCGGTCGGCGACCTTGGCGAGCGCGGCGAGCGGGGCGCGGTCGCCGTCCATGCTGTACAGGCTTTCGACCGCGATCCACGCCGTGCCCTTGCCGCCGCGCGCGCGCCAGGCGGCGATCGCGTCGTCGAAGGCCTGCGGATCGTTGTGCAGCGCCGATGCGCGCTCGGCGCGGCCGAGCTTCATGCCGTCGTGCGCGCTGGCGTGGATGAGCGCGTCGTGGACGATGAGGTCGCCGCGCTGGGGCAGCGTGGCGAAGAGCGCGGCGTTGGCGGCGAAACCCGTGGGGAAGAAGAGCGCGGCCTCGCTGCCATAATGGCGCGCGGCGTGCGCCTCGAGCGCTTCATGCTCGTCGTGATTGCCGCGCAGCAGGCGCGAGCCGCCCGAGCCGGCGGGGATACCGCGGCGCAGGCCCTCGGCGAGCGCCTCGTTGAGGAGGTAGGAGTTCGCGAGGCCGAGATAGTCGTTCGAGGCGAAATCGACGCCCGCGCGCGGGCTGAGCGCGCGGCGTCGGTTTTCGGTGGCGAGGCCGGCGAGGTCGGCGTGGTGCGCGGCGAAGGGGGAGGTCACCATGGTCTTCTCTCTTCGGTCTTCATCGTGCAGGCGGGCATCCCGGTCCCGGTATCTTCTCTTCGTGCCTTTGTGCCTTCGTGCGAGATTTTTTTGACTCGCACAAAGGCACAAAGGCACGAAGAGGAAAATGACGGATTTCCGCTGACGCGGGAGTGACGAAATTTGTTGAACGGCGGGTTAGGCGTTCCGCAAGGCCTGCCGTTCTTCGGCGGTCAGGCGGTGGGGCGGGGCGATCGGCTGGAGCGTTTTGGGGTCGAAGAGCGGACAGCGGCGGCGGTCGCCCGAGATCAAGTCCTTGATCATGCGCGGGAAGAAGCGGCGCATGAGCTTGCCCATGCTCATTTTGTGCAGCGCGCTGGTGTCGCCGGTGCCGTCCTGGGTGAACAGATGCCCGAGCGGGGGACCGACCAGCGCGGCGCGCTTTGCCGGGTCGCAGGCGGCGAGCTGGGTCGTGATATAGGGGATTTTCCCGTTGGCATAGGTGTTGAACAGCGGCATGCCGCAGCAGGCGGCGTACCAGCGGAGCGTCGGCTTGTCGGTCATGTGGAGGCAGGCGAGCCGCTCGCGGCCGGTGTCGAGGCGCAGGCGCGCGCAGCGCGACTGGTATAGCGCGCTGCCGCCATGCGCGTCGAGCATATCCGCAGCGTGGCCGAGGTGGCGCGTCAGCTGCTGGCAGTCGGTGCAATGGCATATCACATGATCGCCCTGGCCGGGGCCGACGTCGAGCAGGGTTCCGGAAACGCTGCCGCAGCGGCAGGCGAAGGTTAGGTCGGAGGACATGCTCGGGTCCTAGCGCTTCGCTGGCGGATGCGGAAGGGCGTTGGAACTGCTGCGCGGCTTGATCTCCCTGTCGCGCAGCGATGGGGAGGTGGCAGCGCGGAGCGCTGACGGAGGGGCATTGGCTCGACGTTGCTGCCCCTCCACCACTCGCTTCGCGAGCGGTCCCCCTCCCCATGGCCTGCGGCCACTGGGAGGATGAGACGTGTCAGTTCTTTGTCTTGTCGACGAGCTGGTTCTTGGCGATCCAGGGCATCATCGCGCGCAGTTCGCCGCCGACCTGTTCGATCGGATGCGCCGCGGCGGCCTTGCGGCTGGCCTTGAGCTCGGGCTGGCCGGCCTGGTTGTCGAGCACGAAGTCCTTGACGAAGCGGCCCGACTGGATGTCGGCAAGCACGCGCTTCATTTCCTTCTTGGTCTCTTCGGTGATGATGCGCGGGCCGGTCTTGATGTCGCCATATTCGGCGGTGTTCGAGATCGAGTAGCGCATGTTCGCGATGCCGCCTTCATAGAGGAGGTCGACGATCAGCTTGGTTTCGTGGAGGCATTCGAAATAGGCCATTTCGGGGGCGTAGCCCGCGTCGACCAGCGTCTCGAAACCCGCTTGGATGAGATGGGTGATGCCGCCGCAGAGCACCGCCTGTTCGCCGAAAAGGTCGGTTTCGCACTCTTCCTTGAAGGTCGTCTCGATGATGCCGCTGCGGCCGCCACCGACGGCGCTCGCGTAGGAAAGGGCGAGCGCCTTGGCGAAGCCGTTGCCGCTGTTGCCGGCGGCTTCCTGCGCGACTGCGATCAGGCAGGGGACGCCGCCGCCCTTCTGATATTCGCTGCGCACCGTGTGGCCGGGGCCCTTGGGCGCGACCATGAAGACGTCGATGTCGGGGCGCGCCTCGATCAGGCCGAAGTGGATGTTGAGGCCGTGCGCGAAAGCGAGCGCGGCGCCGGGCTTCATGTTCGGGCCGATGTCGTCGGCGTAGATCTTCGCCTGATGTTCGTCGGGGGCGGCGATCATGATGACGTCGGCCCATTCGGCGGCTTCCTTGTTCGAAAGCACCTTGAAGCCCGCGGCCTCGGCCTTTTTCGCGGTGGCGGAGCCGGGGCGGAGCGCGATCGCGACTTCACGCACGCCGCTGTCGCGCATATTCTGCGCATGGGCGTGGCCCTGGCTGCCGTAACCGACGACGGCGACCTTCTTGCCCTTGATCAGATCCTGGTCGGCGTCGCGATCGTAATAAACCTGCATGTCCTAAACCCCTTCGTGTATTTGCTTGATCGTCATCCCGGCGAAGGCCGGGACCCCGCCCTCGCGTCCATCTGCAACGGTGAGATCCCGGCCTTCGCCGGGATGACGAAGTTAGTGGTAAACTTTACAGCGCCTCCGACCCGCGGCCGATGGCGACGACGCCGGTGCGGCCGACCTCGACCAGCCCGCATTCGCGCATCAGCGCGATGAAGCGGTCGACCTTGTCGCTGTTCCCGGTGATTTCGAAGATGAAGCTGGTGAGCGTGGTGTCGACGACCTTCGCGCGGAAGACGTCGGCCATGCGCAGCGCCTCGATGCGCTTGTCGCCGGTGCCCGCGACCTTGACCAGCGCGATCTCGCGTTCGACATGCGCGCCCTGGTCGGTGAGGTCGGTGACCTTGTGCACGGGGACGAGCCGGTCGAGCTGCGCGATGATCTGGTCGATCACCGCGGGTGGACCCGAGGTGACGATGGTGATCCGCGATAGCGCATGGTCGGCGCTGATGTCAGCGACGGTCAGGCTCTCGATATTATAGCCGCGCGCCGAGAACAGCCCGGTGATCTTGGCGAGGATGCCCGCCTCGTTATCGACGGTGACGGCGAGCACATGGCGCTCGCCCGCTTCGGTTTTGATTTTCATGTCAGTGCCCCGCGACCGGGAGGTCGATTTTGACGGCGTGGGTTTGAACGGGTTGGAGCAGGATGGCACCGGCGCCGCCGAACAGCGCGATGGTCGCCGGGCCCCAGCCTAGGCGCTGGCCGCGCTCCGGGCCTTGAATGGTCCGAAAGGCGGCATAAAGGCCCGCAGCAAGGCATATGGCCGCAAGGACCATCGAAATCCGGAGCATGTCCATCAAACCAGTGCCTTGGCTTCGTCGTCCATCGTGCCGATGATGTCGTTCGGCTGGAGGATCATGTCGGTGTGCGCGGCTCCGCTCGGGATCATCGGGAAGCAGTTGGCGAGCTTGGCGACGCGGCAGTCGACGATCACCGGGCCCGGCGTGTCGATCATCGTCTGGATGCCTGCCTCGAGCTCGCCGAGCGTGTCGATGCGCAGGCCCGTCCAGCCGTATGCCGCGGCGAGCTTCACGAAATCGGGCAGGCTGTCCGAATAGCTGTTCGAATAGCGGCTCTCATAGGTGAGTTCCTGCCATTGGCGGACCATGCCCATCCACTCATTGTTGAGGATGAAGATTTTCACCGGCAGGCGGTACTGGCTGACCGTGCCCATTTCCTGGATGTTCATCTGGAGCGAGGCTTCGCCCGCGATGCAGACGACGAGGCGGCCGGGGTGCGCGATTTGCGCGCCGACCGCGGCGGGGAAGCCGTAACCCATCGTGCCCAGCCCGCCGCTGGTGAGCCAGCGGTTGGGCGCCGAAAAGCCGAAATGCTGCGCCGCCCACATCTGGTGCTGGCCGACCTCGGTGGTGATGATCGGGTCGCGGCCGCGCGTCGCGTCGAACAAGGCCTTCACCGCGCGCTGCGGCATGATGTCGGCCGAGGCTTCCTTCTTTTCGGGGAAGTCGAGGCAGCGCGTGGCGCGCCAGCCGTCGAGGCGGCGCCACCATTCGCCAAGGTCGCGCGGCTTGTGGCCCTTGTCCTGCCAGGCCGCGATCAGCGCATCGAGCGCGCGGCCGGCGTCGCCGACCACCGCGAGGTCGACGGGGACGATCTTGTTGATCGAACTGCGGTCGATGTCGATGTGGATCTTCTTCGAGTCCGGCGAGAAGGCGTCGAGGCGGCCGGTCACGCGGTCGTCGAAGCGCGCGCCGACCGCGATGATCAGGTCGGCGCGGTTCATCGCCATGTTCGACTCATAAGTGCCGTGCATGCCGAGCATGCCGAGCCACTTGGGATCGTCCGACGGGAACGCGCCGAGGCCCATCAGCGTCGAGGTCACGGGCGCGCCGGTCAGCGACACCAGCTGGCGCAGCGCGGCGCTGGCGTCGGGGCCGGCGTTGATCACGCCGCCGCCGGTGTAGAAGATCGGGCGCTCGGCGGCGGCGATCATGTCGATGGCCTGGGCGATCGCGTCGGCGTCGGGCTCGACCTGCGGGCGATAGCTTTGATGCTCGATCTTTTCGGGCAGCTTATATTTGCCCGTCGCGACCTGCACGTTCTTGGGGATGTCGATCACCACCGGGCCGGGGCGGCCGTGGGTCGCGATGTAGAAGGCCTCATGCATGATCGCGCCGAGCCGGTCGGGATCCATGACGAGATAATTATGCTTGGTGCAGTGGCGCGTGATGCCGACGGTGTCGCATTCCTGGAAAGCGTCGGTGCCGATCAGGTTCGTCGGAACCTGGCCGGTGAGCACGACCATCGGAATGGAATCGAGCAGCGCGTCGGTGATGCCGGTGACCGCGTTGGTCGCGCCGGGGCCCGAGGTGACGAGCACGACGCCGGGCTTGCCGGTCGAGCGGGCATAGCCCTCCGCCGCGTGGGTCGCCGCCTGCTCGTGGCGGACGAGGATGTGCTGGATCGTCGGATGCTTGTAGAGCGCGTCATAGATCGGAAGCACCGCACCGCCCGGATAGCCGAACACCGTATCGACCCCGAGGTCGACCAGCGCCTGAACCACCATGTCGGCACCACTCATTTCCGTCACGACGAAACTCCTTTTCTCACCCTGCCACGTCTTTTGATGCGCGCCTTGTGCGCTGCAGCAGGTCGGCGGGCAATAGGTGCATGATTCTATCCTGTCAACAGCCTATCTCGTAATATTATTACCAATTTCTTGATAGAATCGTTGTTTAGCGACTCTTCGTGGCGCGGCCAGTCGGCGGGGGGCTGGTGGCGGAACCACGTGAATTGGCGCTTGGCATATTGGCGGGTGGCGGCCTGCGCTTGAGCCAGCGCTTCGGCGCGGGAGATGTCGCCGCGAAGATACGCCGCGATCTGGGGCACCCCGATCGCGCGCATTGCCGGGAGATCGGGGTCGAGGTCGCGCGCGAGTAGGGCTTCGACCTCCTCGATCGCGCCGCCGTCGAACATCTGGACGAGGCGCGCGTCGCAGCGCGCGCGGAGCCAGTCGCGTGGCGGGAGGAGGATCAGCGGGGTCAGCGCGATCTCGCCGACGATGCCGCCCTCGCGCGCCTGCTGCCAGTCGGCAAGCGTGCGGCCTGTCGAGCGCACGACCTCGAGGGCACGCGCGACGCGGGTGGTGTCGGCGGGATTGAGGCGCTGGGCGGCGTCCGGATCGGCGGCGGTCAGCGCGGCATGGGCTTCGGCCACCGGCAGCGCGCGGACGGCTTCGCGTACGGCGGGGTCGATCACGGGCACCGGGGCGATGCCGTACAGGAGCGTGCGCAGGTAAAGGCCGGTGCCGCCGACGAGGATCGGCGCCGCGCCCGCTGCGTGTGCTTCGACGACCGTGGCGCGGGCTTCGCTCGCCCAGCGCGCGGCGTTATGGGCCTCGGCGGCATCGACATGGCCGAACAGGCGATGCGGCACGCCTTGCATCTCTTCCGCCGTCGGTCGCGCCGACAGGACCCCGAGGTCGGCATAGACCTGGCTGGCGTCGGCATTGATCACCACCGCCTTTTCGAGCGCCTGCGCGAGCGCGACCGCCAATGCGCTCTTGCCGCTGGCGGTGGGTCCGGCGATAAGCGCAAGTGACGGCCGTGCGGGGCCCGGGGAAGAAGGAGCAGCCATGTTCGTAGCCACGCTGATAGCAGCCGGGAAGCTGACCGACGAGGTGGTTCGCGAGGCGATCGACAGACTCGCCGCGACGGGGCACGAAGTCGGCGCGCCGCACTGGCTGGACGAGCATGACGCCGCGGACATCGTCTTTCAGGGCAGCCTGGTCAGCGCGCGCGCCGAACTGGCGAAGATGGACCATGGCGCGCTCGACGTCGTCGTCCAGCCGCTGGGCGACCGCACCAAGAAATTGATCGTCGCCGACATGGATTCGACGATGATCACCGTCGAATGCATCGACGAACTCGCCGATTACGCCGGGATCAAACCCGAGATCGCGGCGATCACGCAGCGGGCTATGCGCGGCGAGCTCGATTTCCGCGCGGCGCTGATCGAACGCGTCGCCGCGCTCGGCGGCATGGCCGAGGCGACGCTGACCGAATGCCGGATCGAACGGGTGAAGCTGACGCGCGGCGCGCGCACCCTGGTGCAGACGATGAAGGCGCATGGCGCCTATTCGGTGCTGGTCTCGGGGGGCTTCACAGCCTTCGCCGATCCGGTGGGCGAGGCGATCGGTTTCGACAAGGTGGTCGCCAACACGCTCGAGATTTCGGGCGGCAAGCTGACCGGCCGGGTGGCCGAGCCGATTGTCGACAGCCAGACCAAGCTCGAGACGCTGAAGGCCGAGGCGGCGAAGCACGGCCTGCCGCTGGCCGAGACGCTCGCGGTCGGCGACGGCGCGAACGACATCCCGATGATCACCGCGGCGGGGCTGGGCATCGGCTTCTACCCGCACGCCTCGGCGGGCGAGGCGGCGGCGGCGGTGATCCGGCACCATGACCTCACGGCCTTGCTGTGGGCGCAGGGCTATCCGCGGCGTAGCTGGGTGATGGGGTGATGGCGGGTTTCGGGTAAAATTCGACCGTCTTGATCCTCCGTGCGGCGAAGCCGTGGGGAGGGGGACCGCCGAAGGCGGTGGACGGGCCGATGCCTGAAGCGTCGGTGGAGGGTGGTCGCCCCTCCACCATGCTTCGCATGGTCCCCCTCCCCATCGCTTCGCGACAGGGAGGATCGGGTTGCCCGCCCCCCCCCAAAAAAGAGACCGTACCCGGAAAGTGGATGCCGGTCAGCTCCGGGATGACGGAAGGGCGCGTTTGGCGTAGGATCAAAAGAACATGACCAGGCACCGCATCTATTCGATCAGCGTCGCGAGCGTGTATCCGCATTATATCGCCAAGGCCGGGAAAAAGGGCCGAACCAAGGCCGAGGTCGACGAGATTTTCCGCTGGTTGACGGGCTTTGACCAGAAGGGGCTCGAGGCCGAGCTGGCGGCGAAGACGAATTTCGAGGATTTCTTTGCCAAGGCGCCGCAGCTGAACCCCGCGCGGTCGCTGATCACCGGCGTGGTGTGCGGCATCCGCGTCGAAAATATCGAAGAGCCGCTGATGCGCGAGCTACGCTACCTCGACAAGCTGATCGACGAGCTCGCCAAGGGCAAGAAGATGGAGAAGATCCTGCGGGGGTAGGGGGCGGCCGCCAATGCGCCGCCCAATAAAACCGTTCGTGTCGAGCGAAGTCAAGACACGCCTGGGACGCGCTGGCCTTCGGGGTGTCTCGACTTCGCTCCGCACGAACGGAATCAGAGGGTTGTCGGGAAACTGAGCCGAACCCGTCGGTTCGCTCACTGCACCCGCGTCACCTTCAACCCTTCGGCCTCCAGCAAATTCGGCAGGCCATCGCTACCGATCAGATGGCCAGTGCCGACCGCGACCAGTACCGTCCCCGGCCGGTCCATCCGCGCCTTGGCCCAGCGGCTCCACGCATGGTTGCGCTTGGTGAGGAGCGCCGCGCGCGCGGCGGGGACGGTGTCGATATCCTCGTTCACGATCTTTTCGAGCGCGCCGACGTCGCCGCGCGACCAGGCGGCGGTGAGCGCGCCGACCTCTGCCACGGCGTCGTCGGCACCCGCGGCGGCGTTGGTGAGCAGCGCACGCTGCGTTGCGGCGTCGAGCGTTTCGAAAGCCATCAACTGCCCTTCGGCGCTTTCGAGGCCGCCGACCGGCTTGCCCGCGTCGTTGAAACTGGCGGTCAGCACGGTCTCGACGCCGTTCGCGGGCGACAGCGCGGCGTTCTGCGCGACGCGCTGGCCCATCAGCACCATCACCGCCCAGTCGTCTAGCGGGTCGCCTCCGAAGGGTTGGCCGGACCCGCTCGCCTCGAGCGCGCGATATCCGGCAAGCGAGTCGGCGGGCAGGCGGCGCTCGACGGGGAGCGTCGCGACGCGCGGGGCGAGGCGCTGGAACACGCGGCCAACCTTGGCGAGCTCGGCGGGTGAGAGTTCGAGCACCAGTTCGTCGGCGGCGGCGATCGCGGCGCCGACCTGACCATGGTCCCAGTCGGTCGTCGCGGGCAGCGCGTGCATCGTGCCGAGCAGGTAAAGCTGGGTGTCGTCGTCCTCGACCAGCCACATCGCGGGTTTCGCGATCTCTTTCTCGGCGGGCGAGGGCGTGCCGCAGGCGGCGAGCAGGCAAGCCGAAAGGGCCGCCGCGGCGCGGCGACCCCAGCGGAAGAAAGGCTTTGCCGCGGCGTTCAATAGTCGACCCGCTGCACAGTCAGCCCGCGCTCGGTCAGATAGGCCTGGACGCTCTTGTCGCCCGCGAGATGGCCCGCGCCGACCGCGACGAAGACCGTGCCGGGCTTGTCCATGCGCGTTTTGAGCGTGTCGGCCCAGCGCGCGTTGCGATCGTAGAGCAGGATCTTCGCGAGCTCGGGGGTTTCGGTCATGCTTTCGTTCATCGTGACGGCGAGCGCGGCGGGATCGCCCTTGACCCATTGCGCGACGAGCGTGTCGAGGGTGGGTACGACCTTGTCCATGTCGCGTACGACGGTGTCGAGATAGGCGAGCTGCGACGCATCAGACAGATTGTCGAAGAAGCCGTACTGCTCCTCGATGGTTTCGAAGGCGCCGATCGGCTTGCCGCCGGCCTTGGCGGCGCCGGTCAGCACCATCTCGGGGCCGAGCTGGGGGTTGTAGCCCTTGATCAGCAGCGGCAGCACCGACAGGTTGACCGCGACGAACCAGGGTTCGTATTTCTCGAATGCCTCGGGCGGCAGGCCGACCGACACCATCGACGCGGCATAGGCGTCATGCGCTTCCTTGCTCATCCGGCTGGCCATGGTGCGGCCCGCGGGATCGATCGCCATCTTGTCGGTTACCGCCTTCACCGCGGCGGGATCCTCGGGCATCAGCATCTCGAGCATCAGCTCGTCCGAGCCGTCGAAGGCGCTCTTCACCGCCTCGTCGAACCAGCCGAGTCCGGGCTTCAGGAAATGGACGGTGCCGAAGAGATAGATGGTGGTGTCGTCGTCCTTGACCACCCAGAGGGCGGGGTCGGCGTCGACAGTCGGCGCCGCGGCCTCGGCCGCGACGGGTTCGGCGGCGCGCGCGGCACCGGTGCCGGGGAGCAGGGCGCACTGCGCGAAGGGGATGATCGCACAGGTGGCGGCGAGGGTCTTGAACAGGGATTTCATGGGAGCGGTACTTTCGGTTTGGAGGGGGGCGGGGTCAGCGGAATTTGAACCAGAAATAGACGAGGGCGTTGACGACCAGGCTGGCGACGAAAAGGATCATCGCGTCGATCGGCGGCGCCAGCCCGGCGCGGTGGAGCACCCACCAAGCGGGGCAGGGGATGACGAAGGCGTAAAAGCCCCAGAGGCCGCCAAGGCGATAGGCCTGTTGCTCATGATCGTCGATCGTGCGTTCATAGGCGATGAGCGAGAGCGCGAGCCCGACCACCCACAGGGCCGACAGCGCAACCGCGACCGTCGGCGACAGCGCGGCGTTGCTATAGAGGTCGCCGCCGCCCGCCTGGAGCGTGATCGCCGAGACCATGCCGAGCGTGCCCGCGCCGAAGATGCTGGCCCAATAGAGCCGCTTGCGCGGCGACCAGCGGCGGAAATAGTCGGCGTGGCTGCGGATATAGAGCGCGATCGCGGCCACGCCGAAGGCGATCGCGGCGACCGGCCCGACCCACGGCGCGAGCGCCGGATCGCCCGAATTGATCTGCGCCTGGTTAAAACCGGCGATCCCGCCCGCGAGCATCGCGGTGCACAGGCCGATGAACACGGGCATGATCATGTTCGGCGCGCGGGGTTCCTTTGGCTCAGTTGCCATCGTCATGTCCTTCGCCATAATCGAAAATCTCCTCGATCGGCATGTCGAACAGCCGCGCGAGCTTGAAGGCGAGCGGCAGCGACGGGTCGTATTTGCCCGTTTCGATCGCGTTCACCGCCTGCCGCGAAACGTCGAGCCGGTCGGCCAGTTCGGCCTGGCTCCAGTTGCGCATCGCGCGCAGCACTTTGAGTTTGTTGTTCATCGGCGCCTCGCCAGTCCCAGCCTTTGCTCCGCCATGGCAAGCCAGGGCGCTGTCGGCAAACGGCAATTTGGGGTCGGCCCTGCGGGCGTGGTGCTGCGGGTCGTGCATGTCCTGGCTTCCCAAGGGCTGGAGCGCCGTCGCGGAGGGCGCCCCAGCCCGGCTCGCCTGCCGACGCCGGGGAGGATCGGACGGGGCAAGACATCGAACATTGGCCTGATGCGGCTCAGCGCGCGCGCTCGAGCATCAGCAGCGCGAGCTGCGTGCCGCCCGCGGCGCGGGCGATGGCGCGGTCGGCCTGCGGCTTGGCGGCGGCGAGAGCATCGGCGATGCACTGCGTTTCGCGGGCGCGCTCGGCGGTGCCGCCGATGCCGGCGTTGCAGAGGCTGCGCGCGGCGCTCTTCACGCGGGTTTCGAGGCGCTGCTGACCCTTGGCGGTCGACAGGTCGAGGTCGGCGATGCGGACTTCGGCGGTCTGGCCCTCCGCGGCGATCGCGGGAACGGCGGCGGTCAGCGAGAGGGCGAGGATCAGGGTGCGGGTCATCATGTCGGGTCTCCTTGGGCTAGATAGTTGGTCATGGCCACCTGTCTTTGTGTCAGGTGTTGTTGACTATATGTCGCGATTCGCTGACTATGTCAATAAGACCTGACAAAAAGTTTTGCAGACCTGACAAAGGCGCCGGATTCCGGCGCGCGCGGTGGGGCACGGAGCCTTGACCGTGGCGCCCCGCTGGGCCAATGCGGCGGCGATTTTTGCACCTGCGAAGGAAGACCGGCCGTGGCCGAGGCGGACGCCAAGCAACCCCTGAGTTTCCAGGACATGATCCTGACGCTGCACGCCTATTGGAGCGCGCGCGGCTGCGCGATCCTGCAGCCCTATGACATGCGCGTGGGGGCGGGGACGTTTCACCCCGCGACGACCTTGCGCAGCCTGGGGCCCGAGCCGTGGAACGTCGCCTATGTCCAGCCGAGCCGCCGCCCGACCGACGGCCGCTATGGCGAGAACCCCAACCGATTGCAGCATTATTATCAGTATCAGGTGATCCTGAAACCGTCGCCCGCCGACCTGCAGGAACAATATCTGGGGTCGCTTGCCGCGATCGGCATCGATCCGCTGCTCCACGACATCCGTTTCGTCGAGGACGATTGGGAATCGCCCACATTGGGCGCATGGGGGCTGGGCTGGGAAGTCTGGTGCGACGGGATGGAAGTCACCCAGTTCACTTACTTTCAGCAGATGGGCGGCTTCGACTGCAAGCCCGTCGCGGGCGAGCTGACCTACGGGCTCGAACGCCTCGCCATGTATATCCAGAATGTCGACAATGTGTACGACCTGCGCTTTTCGGACGCGGTCGGTGACGTCGCGGCGGTCAGCTATGGCGACGTGTTCCTCGAGAATGAGCGCCAATTCTCGAAATGGAATTTCGAGGTCGCCGACACCGACAGCCTGTTCGCGGGGTTCAAGGCCGCCGAGGCCGAGTGCCAGCGCGCGATCGCCGCGAACGTGCCGCTGGCGGCCTATGACCAGGCGATCGAGGCGAGCCACCTGTTCAACCTCTTGCAGGCGCGCGGTGTAATCAGCGTGCAGGAACGCGCGAACTATATGGCGCGCGTCCGCGACCTCGCGAAGGGCAGCTGCAAGGCGTGGATCGACAGCCAGTCCGAACGCTGGACCGCAAAATATCCGGGATGGACGCTGTGACCGACTTTCTTCTCGAACTGCGCAGCGAGGAAATCCCGGCGCGGATGCAGGCGGGCGCGCGCGCCGAGCTTGAAAAGCTGTTCCGCGCGCAGTTGAGCGCTGCGGGTCTCGAAACCGGCGAACTCACCATCTGGTCGACGCCCCGGCGGCTGGCGCTGATCGCGCGCGATCTGCCCGAGGCGACCGCTGCGGTCAGCGAGGAACTCAAGGGCCCGCGCAGCAGTGCGCCGCCGCAGGCGCTCGAAGGCTTCCTTCGCAAGACCGGGTTGACGCAGGACCAGCTCGAGGATCGCGATGGCGTGTATTTCGCCGTGATCGACAAGCCCGGTCGCGCGACCGCCGAAGTGCTCGCCGAGGCGATCCCCGCGATCGTCCGCGGCTTTTCGTGGCCCAAGTCGATGCGCTGGGGCAAGAACAGCGCGAGCAGCGAAAGCCTGCGCTGGGTGCGTCCGCTGTCGGGCATCGTTGCGATCTTCGGCGAGGAGCTGGTGCCGTGCGAAGTGAGCGGGATTTCCGCGGGTTTCGCGACGCGAGGGCACCGCTTCCACTGCCCGGGCGAGATAACCATCGGCTCGGCGTCGGATTACACCGAGAAGCTTCGCGCGTGCCACGTCATCGTCGATCATGAGGAGCGGCAGGCGATCATCCGCGACGGCGCCGCCAAGGCCGCGGCCGATGCGGGGCTGGTGCTCGTCGAGGACGAGGGGCTGGTGATCGAGAATGCCGGGCTGACCGAATGGCCGGTGCCCTTGCTCGGCCGCTTCGACGAAGCCTTCCTCGAAGTGCCGCCCGAGGTCATCCAGCTCACCGCGCGCGTGAACCAGAAATATTTCGTCGTGAACGGGGCGGACGGGAAGCTGGCGAACGGCTTCGTCTGCACCGCGAACATCGACGCGAAGGACGGCGGCGCGGAGATCGTCGCGGGCAACCGCAAGGTGCTCGCGGCGCGGCTGTCGGACGCGCGCTTCTTCTGGGAACAGGACCAGAAGAAGACGCTCGCGCAGCACGCCGAAAAGCTCGCGAACATCACTTTCCATGAAAAGCTGGGGACGGTCGCCGACAAGGTCGAGCGCGTTGCGAAGCTCGCCGAATGGCTGGCAAGCGAGGGCATCGTGCCGAACTGCGACCCTGCGCTCGCGCGGCAGGCGGCCGAGCTGGCCAAGGCCGATCTCGTCACCGAAATGGTCGGCGAATTCCCCGAATTGCAGGGCCTCATGGGCGGCTATTACGCCCGCGCCGAAGGCTTGCCCGCCGCGGTCGCCGACGCGATCCGCGACCATTACAAGCCGGCCGGGCAGGGCGATGACGTGCCAACCGCGCCGGTGACGGTGGCTGTGGCGTTGGCGGATAAGCTGGATTCAATAATTCAGTTCTTCTTGGCCGACGAGCGGCCAACTGGTTCTAAAGATCCATTCGCACTCCGTAGGTCCGCTATCGGCGTTGCGAGCCTGCTTATGGGAAATCGCCTGAGGCTTAATTTGCATAAGGCGTTTGCTAAGCCGATGGCGGATATATTGCGCCAAGTTGCGGATGAATTTGAGGGATATGCCTCTCATAAGGAGGCCGCTGAGGCTCTCTACAGCGAACTTATGAAAACCGTTGGACGGATCGACGAAAGATTGGAGAGCCTCGATCTACCGACGTTGCGACGTTTCAAGAAGATCGTGGAGGATGCTCAACGTGCGGGGATGGTTTCACCTCGAATGTCATACTTTGCGACACTTCAGGATTATCCGGTTACGTACTTTGGAAAGGTGAGCGATTCCGCGGTGACATTCCTCGCCGACCGCCTCAAGGTCCAGCAGCGCGAGGCCGGCGTTCGCCACGACCTGATCGATGCGGTGTTCGCGCTCGGCGGCGAGGATGATCTCGTGCGCCTGCTCGCGCGCGTAAAGGCGTTGCAGGCGTTCATGGCGACCGAGGACGGCACCAACCTGCTCGCGGGCTACAAGCGCGCAGCGAATATCCTGAAGCAGGCGGGCAAAGATACCGTCATCCCAGCGGAAGCTGGGATCGCTGGCGATGGTGCTTCGACGGTAGCGGCCCCAGCTTTCGCTGGGGTGACGGAAATGGACAAGGCCCTCCTCGCCGCGCTCGACGCCGCGGAGCCTGCCGCCTCCGCCGCGGTCGCCGACGAGCGCTTCACCGATGCCATGGCGGCGCTTGCGTCGCTGCGGGCGCCGATCGATGCCTTTTTCGAGGGCGTGATGGTCAACGACCCCGACGGAGCGGTGCGCGCCTATCGGCTCGGGCTGCTGGCGCGCTTTACCGGCGCGGTGCATGGGGTCGCCGATTTCTCGAAGATCGAGGGCTGACGCCATCATGCCGCAGGAGCCGACCGGCCGGTGAAGGAAGAGTACCTCCCTTGGCTGGTCCTACTGTTTCCAGTCGTGTTCGCCTGTTTTTGGACGCTGATGGCCGGCATTCTTGCGCAAATGGGTTGGGCCAAATTCGCGCGTCGTTTTGCGTCGGACCGGCCCGTTCCGGATCGGGCGCAGCGCTATTTATGGGGATCGCTCTCCATCGGGCGCTCTTTCGGTTCGGCGAGCTACAACAATTGCATCAACATCTGGATCGACGATCAGGCGGTCTATCTGCGCCCATCGCTGCTGTTCCGCCCGTTTCATCCGCTGCTGCGCGTGAACTGGCGCGACATTGCTTCGGTCGGGCCGCGCCGAGTGTTTCTGTTCAACGTGGTCGAGTTGCAGGTGAAACAAGATTTGCCTCCTCTGCTCTTCTCGGGCCGCTCGGGCCGCGCGGTCGCCGCGCAGTGGCATTCGTATGGCGGAGGCAGCCGCGCCTGAAGCCGCTAAAGGAAAACTGAATCGACGATAGAGGGCAAGGTCCCTATTCCCCGCCAACCTCCTCCCCGGGGCAGCAGGAGCATGAAATGACGAGCATGGTGCATTTGTTCGGCGGCGCGGCCACCACGGCCGAGCGTTCGAAGGAATTGCTGGGCGGCAAGGGGTCGAACCTCGCCGAAATGGCCTCGATCGGCCTGCCGGTGCCCCCGGGCTTTACGATCACCACCGACGTCTGCACCCAATATTATGCGAACGGCGAACAATTCCCCGCGGGCCTCATCGAAGAGGTCGCGAGCGGTATCGCGCATATCGAGGGCATCACCGGCAAGCGCTTCGGCGATGCCGCCGATCCCTTGCTCGTCTCGGTCCGCTCGGGCGCGCGTGTGTCGATGCCGGGGATGATGGACACCGTGCTCAACCTGGGGCTCAACGATCAGACCGTGGTCGGCCTCTCCGAAGCGTCGGGCGATCCGCGTTTCGCGTGGGACAGCTATCGCCGTTTCGTCCAGATGTACGCTGACGTCGTCATGGGCCTCGACCATGCCGAGTTCGAGGAGGCGCTGGAAATCGCGAAGGAAGACAAGGGCTTCTACCTCGACACCGAGATGTCGGCCGAGGACTGGCAGGCGCTGGTCAAGGAATATCAGGCGATCGTCGAGCGCGAGACCGGCGCGCCCTTTCCGCAGGAGCCCAACGACCAGCTGTGGGGCGCGGTCGGCGCGGTGTTCGCGAGCTGGGAAAGCGACCGCGCGAAAGTCTATCGCCGGCTGAACTCGATCCCCGCCGAATGGGGCACCGCGGTCAATGTGCAGGCGATGGTGTTCGGCAATATGGGCGACACTTCGGCGACGGGGGTGGCGTTCACGCGCGACCCCGCGACCGGCGAGCGCGCCTGGTACGGCGAATGGCTGATCAATGCGCAGGGCGAAGACGTCGTCGCGGGCATCCGCACGCCGCAGTACCTGACCCTCGCCGCGCGCGAGCGGGCGGGAGCCAAGCCGCTGTCGATGGAAGAGGCGATGCCCGAGACCTTCGGCGAGCTGGGCCGCGTCTTCGACACGCTCGAAACGCATTACCGCGACATGCAGGACATCGAGTTTACCGTCGAACGCGGGACGCTCTGGATGCTCCAGACGCGTTCGGGCAAGCGCACCGCAAAGGCGGCGTTGAAGATAGCGGTCGATATGGCGGCCGAGGGGCTGATCACCGAAGAGGAGGCCGTGGGCCGCGTCGATCCGGGCGCGCTCGACCAGCTGCTTCACCCGACGCTGGATCCGAAGGCGCCGCGCGACGTGCTGACCAAGGGACTGCCCGCCAGCCCCGGCGCGGCGTCGGGCAAAATCATGTTCGACGCCGACAGCGCGGAAAAGGCCGCGGGCATGGGCGAGGCGGTGATCCTCGTTCGCGTCGAGACCTCGCCGGAAGACATCCACGGCATGCACGCGGCAAAGGGCATTTTGACCGCGCGCGGCGGGATGACCAGCCACGCGGCGGTCGTCGCGCGCGGGATGGGGCGTCCCTGCGTCTCGGGCGCGGGCGGGCTGTCGATCGACGGCGCGGCGCGCGTGCTGCGCGTCGGCGGGCGCGAACTGCGCGAGGGCGATATCCTCACGCTCGACGGATCGACCGGCGAAGTGATGGCGGGCGAGGTTCCGACCCTGCTGCCCGAACTGGTCGGCGATTTCGGCACGCTGATGGTGTGGGCCGACAAGGTCCGCCGCATGAAGGTGCGCGCCAACGCCGAAACCCCCCAGGACGCCCAGGTCGCGCGCGATTTCGGCGCCGAGGGCATCGGGCTTTGCCGTACCGAGCATATGTTCTTCGACGCCGCGCGCATCACCGCGGTGCGCGAGATGATCCTCGCCGACAGCGAGGACGGCCGCCGCGCGGCGCTCGCGAAATTGCTGCCCGAGCAGCGCGGCGACTTTGCCGCGATCTTCGGGGTGATGGCGGGGCTGCCGGTGACGATCCGCCTGCTCGACCCGCCGCTCCACGAATTCCTGCCGACGCGCGAGGAAGATTTCGCCGACGTCGCCGCGGCCGCGGGGGTGGGCATCGAGGCGCTGAAGGCGCGCGCCAACGAGCTGCACGAGTTCAACCCGATGCTCGGCCATCGCGGCTGCCGCCTCGGCGTAACCTATCCCGAAATCTACGAGATGCAGGCGCGCGCGATCTTCGAGGCGGCGTGCGACGTGGCCGCCGAGACCGGCGCGGCGCCGATTCCCGAGGTGATGATCCCGCTCGTCGCCACGCGCCGCGAGTTCGACCTGATGAAGGCGGTCGTCGATGCGCAGGCGAAGGCGGTGTTCGCCGAAAAGGGGCGCGAGATCGCCTATCTGGTTGGCACGATGATCGAACTGCCGCGCGCCGCGCTGATGGCGGGCGAGATCGCCGAAAGCGCCGAGTTCTTCAGCTTCGGTACCAACGATTTGACGCAGACGACGATCGGCATCAGCCGCGACGACGCGGGGCGCTTCCTGACGCAATATGTCGACAAGGGCATCTTCCTGACCGACCCGTTCGTCAGCCTCGACGTCGAGGGCGTGGGGCAGCTGATCGAGATCGCGGCGGAGCGCGGGCGGGCGACGCGCCCGGGCGTCAAGCTCGGCATCTGCGGCGAGCATGGCGGCGACGCGCCGAGCATCCAT